>DATNBS010000137.1:0-15460 GCA_035571895.1 Arthrobacter sp.
TCGCCGTGATGGCCCCACGGCTGTTCGCGTACCTGGCCGAGCGCCAGGATGCCCGCCTCGCCGGGATTGAGGATCGGGGTGCCCCCATCGATGCCGAAGACGCCGATGTTGGTGATTGAGAACGTTCCCCCGCGCAGGTTCTCCGGCGCCGTCTTACCCGCCTTGGCGGTGGTCGCCAGCTCTCCCAGCGCCGTGGCCAGCGCCCGGAAGTCCAGTCCCTGCGCCTCCTTGATGTTGGGCACCATGAGCCCGCGTGGTGTTGCGGCGGCGATGCCGAGGTTCAGGTAGTTCAGCTGGACGATCTCCTGCGCCTGGGCGTCCCAGCGCGAGTTCAGCGTGGGCTGTCGCTCCAGGGCGATGCACACGGCCTTCGCCGCGATCGTCAACGGCGTCAGCTTCACGTCGCGGTAGGCACGATCCGCGCGCAGCCGCGCGAGCAGCTCCATCATCGGCGTGACGTCGATCGTGAGGAACTCGGTGGCATGCGGCGCGGTGAAGGCGCTGTCCACCATCGCCTGCGCGGTGTGCTTCCGGATGCCCTTGATCGGCGTGCGCACCTCCCGCGGGGCACCGCCCAGGGTCCGCACCGGGCCGGCGGCCTCGGCGACGGCGGTGGACGGGGTGGCGACCGGGGCCGGCTCCTCCTGGGGTGCACCCTGTCCCCGGGCCGCGGTGACGTCGTCGCGGGTGATCAGTCCATAGGGACCGGTCCCCGTGACCCCGTCGAGGTCGACGCCCAGGTCGCGGGCGAACTTGCGCACCGGAGGTGTGCAGCGCGGCCGCTCCCCCGCGCCGGTGGCCGGCGCGGACGGTGACGGCGCGGACGCAGCCGGCGGTGCGGCCTCCTGTGTCGGCGGGGCTGGTGGGGCCTGGACCGGGGCACCGGTGGACCCGGTCGCGGGGCTCGCGGCAGCCGCCGTCGGTGTCGATGCCGTCGTCGGTGCCACCGTGTTGCGGCGTGGTTTCCGCGCCGGGCGCTTGCCGGTGTCGACGGCTGCACCGTAGCCCACCAGGGTCGGTTCGCGCTTGGCGGGGGCCCCGGAGGACTCCTGCGTGGCTGCCGGAGCGGCGTCGTCGGCTCCGTCCTCTGCGGGGACGTCGAACGAGACGATGGGGTTGCCGACCTCCACCACGGTGCCGGGTTGTTCGTGCAGTTCGGTCACGACGCCGGAGTACGGGCTGGGCAGTTCGACCACGGCCTTGGCGGTTTCCACCTCGGCGATTACCTGGTTGAGCTGGACGGAGTCGCCGACGGCGACCTTCCAGTTGACGATCTCGGACTCGGTCAGGCCTTCGCCGAGGTCGGGGAGCTTGAAAACCTTCAACACGGTGCTCATCTAGCCTTCCAGGGAGCTCAGGGAATTGGGGCGGTCCATCGCCCGGTCCACGCCGTCGAGGATGCGGTCCAAGTCGGGCACGTGGTGCAACTCGAGCTTGGAGTACGGGTAGGGGATGTCGAAGCCGGTCACCCGCACCGGTGCGTGCTCGAGGTGGTAGAAGCAGCGTTCGGTGATGCTCGCCGCGATCTCGGCCCCCAGGCCCAGCGTCTGGCCGGCCTCGTGGGTGACGACCAGCCGCCCGGTGCGCTTCACCGAGGACTCCACGGTGGCGTAGTCGACCGGGGAGAGCGAGCGCAGGTCGATGACCTCGACCGAGATGCCCTCGTCCTCGGCCGCGGTGGCGGCATCCAAGGCGGTTTTCACCAGGGCCCCGTAGGCCACGAGCGTGACATCGGTTCCGGCCCGGCGTACGACGGCGCGGTCCAGCCCGGGACCGGTCACGCCGGCGTCGAGGTCGACCTCGCCGCGTTCGTGGTACCGGCGCTTGGGCTCGAAGAACACAACGGGATCGTCGCAGGCGATGGCCTGCTGCAGCATCACGTACGCATCCTGGGGCGTGGAGGGTGAGACCACGCGCAGTCCCGCGGTGTGCGCGAAGTAGGCCTCCGGGGATTCGGAGTGGTGCTCGGGCGAGCCGATGCCGCCGCCGAACGGAATGCGAATGGTCAGGGGCATGGAGACCTGCCCGTGGGTGCGGAAGTGCAGCTTGGCGACCTGGCTGACGATCTGGTCGAAGGCCGGATAGACGAAGCCGTCGAACTGGATCTCCACCACGGGACGGAAGCCGCGGTAGGCCATGCCCACCGCGGTGCCCACGATGCCCGATTCGGCCAGCGGGGTGTCGATGACCCGGTGCTGGCCGAAGTCCTTCTGCAATCCGTCGGTGATGCGGAAGACGCCGCCGAGCTGGCCGATGTCCTCGCCCATCAGCACGACTTTCGCGTCGGCTTCCATGGATTGGCGCAGGCCCGCGTTCAGGGCTTTGCCGAAGGTCAGCGTGCTCATCGCGCTCCCCCTTCCGTCGCCGATCCGGCGTCGGCGAATTGCTGTTGGTAGAGAGCGTAGTGCTCGCGTTGGCGCTCCAGGGTCGCGTGCGGCTGCGAGTAGACGTTCTCGAACACGTCCATCGGGTCGGGGTCCTGCAGCCCGATGATGGCCTTGCGGAGCTTGGCGGCCACGGCATCGGCGACGGCGGTGGCCGAGGCCTCCAGTTCCGCGATGTCGACGCCGAGCCCGTCCAGGTGCTTCTCGATCCGCTCGATCGGGTCCTTGGCCGCCCAGAGGTCCAGTTCGTTGGCGTCGCGGTAGCGGGTGGGGTCGTCGGCGGTGGTGTGCGGGCCCATCCGGTAGGTGACGGCCTCGATGAACGTCGGGCCGTTGCCGGTCCGGGCCCGGTCCAGGGCGATGCGGGTGGCGGCCAGGCAGGCCAGCACGTCGTTGCCGTCCACGCGCAGGCTGGGGATGCCGAAGCCCACGGGCCGGTCGGCGATGTGCGTGTTGCTCTGCAGCTGCACCGGTTCGGAGATCGCCCAGTGGTTGTTCTGGCAGAAAAAGACCACGGGGGCCTGGTAGCTGGCGGCGAAGACCATCGCCTCGTTGACGTCGCCCTGGCTGGTGGCCCCGTCGCCGAAGAACGTGATCGCGGCCTGCGATCCGCCGTCGTACTTGATGCCCATGGCATAGCCGGCGGCATGCAGGGTCTGGGCCCCGATGATGATCTGCGGCGTGGCCATGTTCTTGCCGAAGGGGTTCCACCCGCTGTAGGCATTGCCGCGCCACACGCGCAGGATGTCCTCGGCCTCGACGCCGCGGCAGTAGGCCAGCCCGGTCTCGCGGTAGGAGGGGAAGATGAAGTCGTCGTCCTCGAGGGCGCGCCCGGCACCGATCTGGGCCGCCTCCTGGCCCAGCAGCGGTGGCCAGAGGGCGAGTTCGCCCTGGCGCTGCAGTGCGGTGCCCTCCTGGTCGATCCGGCGGATGGCCACCATGTCGGTGTACAGGCGGCCCAGCGCCGCCGGGTCGACGTCGGTGATCCAGGGGTCGAATTCCTCGTGGGGGGTGCGCCGGCCGTCGGGGTCGATGAGCTGGATGAGCCCCGCGTCCGGACCGCCCGCTGCCTGTGGCGTGTTCATGGTCTCCGCTGCGTCCTTCGTTGTTCGTCGGCCGGATCGCCGGGTGCCGGAGGGGTGTTCCGGTGCCCGAGCGGCAGGCCCGGCATCCTCGTCGAGCCTGTACTGTGACCATACTCACAAGGGGCAGTGCGCACAACCATGTACTGGATGGTTGAGCAGGGTGCCCAATGGAAGGCGAGGCCTACCTGCTATTGTTGCGCACTATGAACGATTTGGATGAGACCGACCGCCGCCTGCTCGACGCGCTCGTGCAGGACCCGAAGGCGACCACGGTGGCCCTGGCCACCACGCTCGGGCTGTCCCGGAACACCGTGCAGGCACGGATGACCCGGCTGGAGAACCACGGCGCGTTCCTCTCGTTCGAGCGCCGCATCAACCCGGCCGCGCTCGGCTACCCGTTGACCAGCTTCGTGCACATCCACGTGCAGCAGAAGAAGCTCGGCGAGATCACCACCGCCTTGGCCCGCATCCCCGAGGTCGTGGAGGCGCACGGGCTCAGCGGGACGGCCGACATCCTGGCCAGTGTCGTCGCCCGCGGGGCGGAGGACCTCTTCCGGGTCCACGGGGCCATCATGGACATCGACGGCATCGAACGCGCCGACACGTCCTTGTCGATGGCCGAGCTGATCCCGCACCGCATGCGCCCGCTGCTGGGCAGCCGGGAGCCGTAGGCAGGACCCCGGGCGCCCCGGGCACGGCGAAGGGGCCGGATCCGCGGATCCGGCCCCTCGTCGTCGTCCCCGCAGGTGGCGGGGACGGATCCGGTGCTAGTGTTCGACGGCCTTCTCGGCGCCGACGCCGGTGAGCGAACGGACCTCCATCTCGGCCTGCTTGGCCGGGTCCTCCTTCGACTTGCTCAGCACCGTGCCGAGCCAGCCCAGCAGGAACGCCAGCGGGATGGAGATGATGCCCGGGTTGCTCAGCGGGAAGATCGCGAAGTCGGCACCGGTGATCATCGACTTCTCGGTGCCGGAGACGACCGGCGAGAAGGCGATGAGCACGATGGCGGTGGCCAGTCCCCCGTACATCGACCACACGGCCCCCTGGGTGGAGAAGCGCTTCCAGTACAGCGAGTAGACGATGGTCGGCAGGTTCGCCGACGCCGCGACAGCAAACGCCAGCGCGACCAGGAAGGCCACGTTCTGGCCCTGCGCGCCGATCCCGCCGAGGATCGCGAGGATGCCGATGACCACGACGGTGCGCCGGGCGACCTTCATCTCCTGCGCCGGGGTCGTGCGGCCCTTGGCCACCACGTTCGCGTAGATGTCATGGGCGAACGAGGCCGCCGCGGTGATCGTCAGCCCGGCCACCACCGCGAGGATCGTGGCGAACGCGACCGCGGAGATGACCCCGAGCAGGATCGGGCCGCCGAGCTCGAACGCCAGCAGCGGTGCCGCCGAGTTCACGCCGCCGGGGGCGTTCGCGATCCGCTCCGGGCCGATGAGCGCCCCGGCACCGTAGCCGAGCACCAGGGTGAACAGGTAGAACGCGCCGATGAGCCAGATGGCCCAGACGACCGACTTGCGGGCCTCCTTGGCGGTGGGGACCGTGTAGAAGCGCATCAGCACGTGCGGCAGGGCGGCGGTGCCGAGCACCAGGGCCAGGGCCAGGGAGATGAAGTCGAGCTTGGAGGTCTCCGAGGCGCCGTACTTCAGGCCCGGATCGAGCAGCGCGGGGTTGCCGGCCGTGGCGACGGCGTCGCCCATCAGGCTCGAGAGGTTGAAGCCGTACATGGCCAGCACCCAGACGGTCATGATGAACGCCCCGGCGATGAGCAGGCACGCCTTGATGATCTGCACCCAGGTGGTGCCCTTCATGCCGCCGACCAGCACGTAGACGATCATCAGCGCGCCGACGACCGTGATGACCAGCGACTGGCCCAGCCGCCCGTCGATGCCCAGCAGCAGCGAGACCAGGGCCCCGGCACCGGCCATCTGCGCCAGCAGGTAGAACAGGCACACGGCCAGTGTGGTGATGGCCGCCGCGATGCGGATGGGGCGCTGCTTCAGGCGGAAGGAGAGCACGTCGGCCATGGTGAACTTGCCGGTGTTGCGCAGCATCTCGGCGACCAGCAGCAGGGCCACCAGCCACGCGACCAGGAACCCGATCGAGTACAGGAAGCCGTCGTAGCCGTTGATGGCGATGGCCCCGCAGATGCCCAGGAAGGACGCGGCCGAGAGGTAGTCCCCGGCGATCGCCGTGCCGTTCTGGGTGCCGGTGAAGGAGCGCCCGCCGGCGTAGTAGTCGGCGGCGGTCTTGTTGTTCTTGCTCGCCCGCAGCACCACCACGAGGGTGACGCCGACGAAGAGGGCGAAGATGCCGATGTTGACGAACGGGTTGCCCACCGAGGTGGATTCCGCGGCGGCCGCCAGCGGCACCGCGGCGGTCGTGGCCAGGACGGTCATTTCAGGTCTCCTTGGTCAACGGTGGCTTCGAGGCGTTCGCGCAGCGCGGTGGCCTTCGGGTCGAGTTTCTTGTTCGAGAAGTGGACGTAGGCGGCGGTGATGCCGAACGTCGAGACGAACTGCAGCAGCCCCAGGACCAGTCCGACGTTGATGTTGCCGGCGAGCTTGATCGACATGAAGTCGTGCGCGTAGTCGGCCAGCAGCACGTAGGCGAAGTACCAGACCAGGAACGCGACGGCCATCGGGAAGACGAAGCTGCGGTGGGTGCGGCGCAGCTCCTGGAACTCGCCGCTGGCCTGGACGGCCATGAATTCCCCGGCGGCCTCGCCCGGGTGGTCGCCGGTCCGGGTCCCGGCGTCGACGCCGGGACCGGCCAGGTCCTCCGGTAGGGGTTCCGGGGTGGTGGGGTGTGCCATTTCTTCCTCCTCAACGTGGTGGCACCGTCCGTGCGCTGCCCGATGTCGTCGCCGGGGCAGCACGCGGAGGGGTGACTTCCATCACTCTCGGGGATGGCGCCGCCGGAGTGAAGTGCGCCACAGGACCGCGTGGCCCAGCGGTGCCGACCATGCGCCGAGCGGTCGGCCCACCCGCCGAACGGTCATCGCGCCGGCGCCCCCGGCACGGCCCGCGGGCCCGGCGGCGGCGCCCGTCTAAGCTGTCTGCATGCTGTCCCTCGCCACCCAGACCATCCTGATCATCGCGATCCTGACGATCTCCGTGGCCGTGGTCTGCTACCTCGGCTTCCGCATCCTGCGCGCCTCCCGCGACCTGGGCACCGACGCTGACCGGGCTACCTACGAAACGCTGCACCGCGTCTCGCAAGCCGCCCCGCACTTCACCGCCGGCCTGCAGGCCGAGGGCGCCTCCCGGGCGGCCCGGCACCTGCGGGACGTGCTCGGGTGCGAGGGGCTGGCCATCACCAGCACGACGGCGGTGCTCGCCCTCGATGGGCCGCTCGCCGATTCCGGTGGCCCGGGCAGCGCCGAGCTCGAACACCACGCGGCCCAGGCGGTCCGGGCCGCCCGCACCCAGGTGGTCCGCGGCGGTGGCGTGGACGGGGTCTACGCGCCGATCCTGGTCCGCGGCAACGCGGTGGGCACCGTGGTCGCCCTGGCCCCGCGGGCGAATGCCGGGCTGGTCCGGGCCACCAGCGAACTGGCCGCCTGGGTCGCCGCGCAGTTGGGCCTGGCCGAACTGGACGAATCCCGCGCCCTGCTCATGGAGGCCGAGGTGCGCGCCCTGCGCGCCCAGATCAGCCCGCACTTCATCTACAACAGCCTCAACGCGATCGCCTCCTTCATCAACACCGACCCGCAGCGGGCCCGGACGCTCGTGGTCGAATTCGCCGACTTCACCCGGTACTCGTTCCGCCGGCACGGGGACTTCACCACGCTGGCCGAGGAGCTGCAGGCGATCGACCGGTACCTGCTGCTGGAGAAGGCCCGGTTTGGGGACCGCATCCGCGTCTCGCTGGCCATCGCCCCCGAGGTGCTCAGCACCGTCATCCCGTTCCTGTCCCTGCAGCCGCTGGTGGAGAACGCGGTCCGGCACGGGCTGGAGGGCAAGGCCGGCGGCGGGCTGATCGGCATCACCGCCTCCGATGCCGGGGCGTTCGCCGAGATCACCGTCGAGGACGACGGGCTGGGCATCGACCCCGAGGCCCTGCGCGCCGTCCTGGCCGGCACCGCCGACGGAGTGCATGTGGGCCTGCGCAACGTCGACGTGCGCCTGCGCCAGCTCTACGGCGAGGGCCACGGCCTGATGGTGGACACCGGCCCGGGGGCCGGGACGCTCATCACCTTGCGGATCCCCAAGTTCCAGCCCGGGTACGACGCCGGTCCCCCGGCCTGAGCGCGGCCGTCTGGGCCCCCCGGCCTGGGTGCCGCCGCTCACATCGCTGCCTAGACTGGGGGGCATGATCAATGTCGTCGTCGCCGATGATGAGCTGCCCGCCGTCGAGGAACTGGCCTTCCTGCTCGACGGCGATGCCCGTGTGGGCCAGATCCACCGGGCGACCTCGGGGGCCGCGGCCCTGAAGGCCCTGGAGGAATTCGACGTCGATGCCCTCTTCCTGGACATCCACATGCCCTCCCTGTCCGGGTTGGACATCGCCCGGGTGATCTCGCGCTTCAGCCGGCCCCCCGCCGTCGTCTTCGTCACCGCCGACGAGGCGCAGGCCCTGGAGGCCTACGAGTTGGCCGCGGTGGACTACGTGCTCAAGCCGATCCGCCCCGAGCGGCTGGCCGAATCGGTCCGCCGCGTCTGCGAGCTGCTCCAGGAGGGGCCCGCCGAACCGGAGGTCGTCACCGTCGACCAGGGCGGGATCACCAAGATGATCCGCCGCGACGAGATCCGCTATGTCCAAGCCCAGGGCGACTACGCCCGGCTGCACACCGCGGATGCGAGCTACCTGATCCGCGTCCCGCTCAACGACCTCGAACAGCAGTGGGGCCCGGCCGGGTACCTGCGCATCCACCGCGGCTACCTGGTGGCGATGGGCCGGGTCGAGAAGGTCAGGATGACCCCGGGAAAGGCGGCCGTGGTCCTCGGCGACGTCGAGCTGCCGGTCAGCCGGCGGGCCCTGCCGCTGCTGCGCGAGCAGCTGGCCGCCAACCGGATCCGGCCGCTGTGACCGGGCCGGGCACGCCGCCGCCTGCTGGCCGGCCCCCGGCCGCGGGGCGGGTGCGGGTGACCGCCCCGGAGGGCGCCCCGCTGGGGCTGGCCCGGCGGCGGGCCGCCGACGACCCGGCGGCGGAGTTCTACGTCCGGTCGCTGATCCGGTCCCAGCTGCGGCTGTCCCTGTCGGTGGCGCTGGGCTTCCTGCTGCTGCTGCTCTGCCTGGCGGTCGTGGTCGCGGCGTGGCCGCAGATCCATGCCATCCGGATCCTGACGATCCCGCTGCCGTGGATCGTGCTCGGGATCGGGGTGTATCCGATCATCCTGCTCGGGGCCTTCCTGTACAACCGGGCCAGCGCCCGCTACGAAGCGCGGTACCGGGACGTGACCGGGGAATGAACGCGGGCACCTCGCTGGCGGCGATCGCCGTCGTCGTCCTGTCCACCGTGCTGATCGCGGTGCACGGGCTGCGGCTCTCGCGCACGACCGGCGACTTCTACGTGGCCTCGCGCACCGTGCGGCCCTGGTGGAACGCCTCGGCCATCGGCGGGGAGTACCTCTCGGCGGCCAGCTTCCTGGGCATCGCGGGGCTGATCGTCGTCTCCGGCCAGGACGCCCTGTGGTTCCCGATCGGCTACACGGCCGGCTACCTGATGCTGCTGCTCTTCGTGGCCGCCCCGCTGCGCCGTTCCGGGGCCTACACCCTGCCCGACTTCGCCCAGATCCGGCTGGGCAGCCGCGTCGCCCGGCTGGTCACCAGCGTGCTGGTCGTCATGGTCGGCTGGCTCTACATCGTGCCCCAGCTGCACGGGGCGGCCCTGACGCTGGGCATCACCACCGGCCTGCCGGGGTGGCTCGGCGCGGGGCTGGTCATGGCGGTGGTCTGCCTGACCGTGCTCGCCGGCGGGATGCGCTCGATCACCTTCGTGCAGGCGTTCCAGTTCTGGCTCAAGCTCGGCGCCCTGGCCGTGCCGACGGTGTTCATGCTGCTCCAGCTCGGGGTGGCCGGGCGCTCCCCCACCGGCAACGGGCTGGCCTTCGACCTGCCCCCGGCGGCGATCGGCAGCTCGGGGATCTACGGGACGATCTCGCTGATCGTGGCCCTGCTGTTCGGCACGCTGGGGCTGCCGCACGTGCTGGTCAGGTTCTACACGAACCCCGATGGGCCCTCGGCCCGGCGCACGACGGCGATCGTGCTGGGGTTGCTCTCGGTGTTCTACCTCTTCCCCACCGTCCTGGGGGTCCTGGGCCGGGTGCACCTGCCCGAGTTGGCCCTGGCCGGCAACGCGGACGCCACGGTGCTGCTGCTGCCGGAGCGGATCGTGGGTGGAACGGCCGGGAACCTGCTCACCGCGGTGGTGATCGGAGGCGCGTTCGCGGCGTTCATGTCCACCACCTCGGGGCTGGTGGTCTCGCTGGCCGGGGTGATGAGCCAGGACCTGTTCGGCGGCACGGTGCGCGGCTTCCGCTATGCGACCGTGCTGGCCAGCGTCATCCCGCTGCTGCTGGCGCTCGGCACCAGCACGCTGGCCCTGGCCGGGGCCATCGGCTCGGTGTTCGCCTTCACGGCCTCCACGCTGTGCCCCCTGCTGCTGTTGGGGATCTGGTGGCGCCGGTTGACCGCCGCGGGCGCCGTGGCGGGGATGCTCACCGGGGCGGTGGGGTGTGCGGCGGCGATGGCGGCCGCGTCCCTGGTGCCCGGGCTGTCGGGGCTCGCGCGCGAGGTGGCCGTGCAGCCGGCGGCGTGGACGGTGCCGCTGGCGTTCCTGGTCACCGTCGTCGTCTCGCTGGCCACGGCGGGGCAAACGTCCCGGACCACGACGGCGGTGATGACCCGCCTGCACGCGCCCGAACGGGCCGCCCCGGTGCCGCCGCGCCCGTAGCCGGCCCGCAGGCTTCACCGGGGGCGGCTGGACGGCCGGGGGCGGGTCAGTCGATGGAGGCCATCAGCTCGACCACGCGGTCGAGGAAGGCGTCGACCTGGCTCTCCTCGTAGCCGTCCTGGCCCACGGCTTCGCGGAAGGAGGCCCGGCGCACGGCGTCGACGCTCATCGGCACGTCCTGCTCGAAGTACTCCAGCAGCTCCCCGCACAACGTGTCGACGTCCTCGATGTTGTAGCTGGGCACGTTGCGCCGGCTGGGGCGGCGGAACCGCTGGCCGGGCTCGCGGTGGAGGCGTCCGCGCAGGATGGCGGAGAGATGGCCGACCTGTTCGAGCCAGGCGTCCTCGCCGGCGGTCTCGATGAGCGCGTCGCGCTCGCGCTGGGCGAAGACGTCCTCGAGGCGGTCCAGTGCGGCATCGACGTCCTGCGCGGCGTAGCCGCCCTTCTGCGGTTCGAAGGAGGTCCGGCGTACCAGGTGGCTGGTGACGACGCTCTCGTCGTCGCCGGTGCCGTTGTAGGTGGCACGGGCCCGGGCCAGGAAGTGGTCGACCTGCTTGACGTTGTAGCCGAATTCCTTGGAGTCGACCCGTTCGAAGGGGGTCTGGGTCTTCTGCTGGGTTTCCTGGCTCACTGATCTTCCCTCAAGCTTGCATTGCACATGGCGAACATTTACCCGGCTGTCTCGTCGGACCACCGCATTACAGCAACCATCTTAGGGCAGCGGCAGCCCGATCACGCCGTCCGCGCCGGGCAGCAGCAACACCGAGATGATGTAGCCGACGGGCATCGAGAACACGACCGAGTCGAGTCGGTCCATCACCCCGCCGTGGCCTGGCAGCAGGTTGCTCATGTCCTTCAGGCCCAGTTCGCGCTTGACCATGGATTCGGCCAGGTCCCCGGCGGTCGCCGCGGCGACCGTGGCCAGGGCCAGCGGTATGCCGATCCACCAGGGCTGGCCGAGCAGGAGCGACACCGCGGCGATGCCCACGGCGACCGCCCCGGCGCAGGATCCGGCGAAGCCCTCCCAGGACTTCTTCGGGCTGATCTTCGGGGCCATGGGGTGCTTGCCGAAGAACGCCCCGACCAGGTACCCGAAGGTGTCGTTGGCCACCACGAGCAGCAGCACCATGGCCACCAGGATCCGCCCGCGGTCCTCCTGCAGGAGCAGGACGGCGAAGCTGATCAGGAACGGGACCCACAAGACGACGAAGGTGGAGGCGACCGCGGAGCGGAAGGCCCCGGCGGCGCCCTCTGCCAGGCGCCAGACCAGCACCAGCAGCACGCTGCCGGCCAGGGCGAAGCCGAGCGCTTCCGGTCCCCCGAAGTAGGCGGAGAACGGCAGGACGATCCCGGCCACGGCCAGGGGCGGCAGCGGGACCTCGGTCTTGGCCGAGACCAGGGCGCGGCTGACCTCCCAGGAGCCGATGACCGCGAACATCGCGACGATCCCGACGAAGGCCAGGGGGACGAAGAACAGCCCCAGCAGCACGGCGGCGAGGAGGACCAGGCCCACGCCGATGGCCGCCGGGAGGTCCCGGCCGGCCCGCGAGGGCTTGGCGGTCCGCTGCTCGCGCAGTTGGCGCCGCGAGAGCGGTGCCGGTGCCGCGGACTGGGCCCCCGGCGCTTCACCGTGGCCGCTGGCGGCTCCGTCGGGTTGCGTCGGAGTGGGCATTAGACGTCCAGCAGCTCGGTTTCCTTGCGCTTGAGCAGCTCGTCGATGGAGTCGGTCGCCTTCTTGGTCAGCGCGTCGAGGTCCTTTTCGCCGCGGGCGCCGTCGTCCTCACCGACGTCGCCGTCCTTGACCATCTTGTCCAGGGCGTCCTTGGCCTTGCGGCGGTGGTTGCGGATGGCCACCTTGGCGTCCTCTCCCTTGCCCTTGACGATCTTCACGTACTCCTTGCGCCGCTCGGCGGTCAGCT
Source organism: Arthrobacter sp. (assembly GCA_035571895.1). GTDB lineage: Bacteria > Actinomycetota > Actinomycetes > Actinomycetales > Micrococcaceae > Arthrobacter_H. Next base: position 12,293 of record DATNBS010000137.1, read on the forward strand.
CGGGCAGCGTGACGCGGATGACCTTGCCGTCGTTGGACGGGTTGGCCCCGATCTCCGAGTCGCTGAGGGCCTTCTCGATCTCGCGCAGGGCGGTGACGTCGTAGGGGGTGATCAGGATGGTGCGCGCGTCCGGGACGGCGAAGGAGGCCAGCTGCTGCAGCGGGGTCGCCGAGCCGTAGTAGTCCACCAGGACCTTGGAGTACAGCCCCGGGTTGGCCCGCCCGGTGCGGATCGTGGCGAAGTCCTCCTTCGCCGCCTCGAGGGTGCGCTCCATCTTCTCGTTGGCGTCCTGCAGGGTTTCCTCGATCACTACTCTCTCCTTATGGTTCCGGGCCCCGACAGGGGTCCGGGGTGGGTTCCACGCTCAGCATTCATCCTATGCCACGGCGCACCCGCTAGACGGTGACGCGCGTGCCCAGGGCCTCGCCGCGGATGGCGCGGGTGACGTTGCCGTTGCCTTCCATCCCGAAGACCATCATCTCCAGCCCGTTGTCCTTGCACATGGTCATCGCGGTCTGGTCCATGACCCGGATGTTCTTCAGCAGCGCCTCGTCGTAGGTCAGCGTGGACAGCCGCTCGGCGGTGGGGTCCTTCTTCGGGTCGGCGGTGTAGACCCCGTCCACGCCGCTCTTGGCCATGAGCACGACGTCGGCGCGCACCTCCAGGGCCCGCTGGGCGGCGACGGTGTCGGTGGAGAAGTAGGGCAAGCCGGCCCCGGCGCCGAAGATGACCACCCGGTCCTTCTCCATGTGGCGGATGGCCCGGCGCGGGATGTAGGCCTCGGCGACCTGGGCCATGCTGATGGCCGACTGCACGCGGGTCTCGACGCCTGCCTGCTCCAGGAAGTCCTGCAGGGCCAGGCAGTTCATGACGGTGCCGAGCATGCCCATGTAGTCGGCACGGGAGCGGTCCATGCCGGACTGGGAGAGCTCGGCGCCGCGGAAGAAGTTCCCGCCGCCGACGACGATCGCGGTTTCGACCTGCCCGACGGTCGCGGCGATCTGCTCGGCGACGCCGCGCACGGTCACCGGGTCCACGCCGAGCTTGCCGCCGCCGAAGACCTCCCCGGAGAGCTTGAGCAGGACCCTGCGCCGGCTCCCGGCCTCGTTGGTGATCTGCGTCGGTTCTGCCTGCTGGGTTGCTTCCACGGTGGGCCTCCTGTCGCGGACCGGGGTCCGCCGTCGTGCTGTGTCTTGGGATGGTCTGGGCGTGGCAAGGGGGCGGCCACCGTGCTGGTGGCCGCCCCCTTGTTCACTGCCGCATGGGCGGGCGGAATCCGGCCGCCGTTCAGCTGCTAGGAGCCTACGCGGAAACGGGCGAACCCGGTAGCCGTGACGCCGGCGCCCTCGAGCACCTTGCCGACGAGCTGCTTGGAGTCCTTGGCGAACGGCTGGTCCAGCAGCACGATCTCCTTGAAGAACCCGGTCAGGCGGCCTTCGACGATCTTGGTGAGCGCGGCTTCCGGCTTGCCTTCGGCGCGGGCGGTCTCCTCGGCGATGCGGCGCTCGTTGGCGACGGTCTCGGCGGGGACGTCCTCGCGGCTGAGGTAGGTCGGGGCCAGCGCGGCGGTGTGCACGGCGACGTCGTGGGCGACGGTCTGGGCGGACTCGCCGGTGCCGTCGACGGCCATGAGGACGCCGACCTGGGCCGGGAGGTCCTTGGAGGTCTTGTGCAGGTAGGCATCGACCGTGGCGCCCTCGAGGCGGGCCAGCCGGCGGACGACGACCTTCTCGCCCAGGATGGCGCCTTCCTCGACGACGACGTCGGCGAGCTTCTTGCCCTCGACATCGGCGGCCAGCAGGGCCTCCAGGTCGGCCGCACCGGTGGAGACGGCCACGTCCAGGACCTTGTCGGCCAGGGCGATGAACTTTTCGTTCTTGGCGACGAAGTCGGTCTCGCAGTTGACCTCGATCATGACGCCGACGGTGCCGTCGACGACCTTCGCGGCCACCAGGCCCTCGGCCGTGGAGCGGCCTTCGCGCTTGGTGGCGCCCTTGAGGCCCTTGACGCGGATGATCTCGATGGCCTTCTCGGCATCGCCGTTGGCCTCGTCGAGGGCCTTCTTCACGTCCATCATGCCTGCGCCGGTGCGCTCGCGAAGCGCCTTGATATCAGCGGCGGTGTAGTTCGCCATGTGCAACCCCATTCTCTGGTGATCTAGCTTGTTCCCACGGGCCGTCCGCAGGGGACGTGGCCCGGTTTGAAGGGAGCCGGCGGGCCCAATGGCCCGCCGGCTCCAGTGGCCCTACGTTGTTACTTGGCGTCCTCGGCCGGGGCTTCGGGTGCCGCCTCGGCGGCGGGTGCCTCCGCGGTGGCGGCCTCGGCGGCCGGCTCCTCGGACTTGCCCTCGAGCAGGTCGCGCTCCCACTCGGCCATCGGCTCGGCGGCGGCCTCGGTGGTGCCGTTCTGCTTGTTGCTGCGGGCGATCAGGCCCTCGGCAACGGCGTCGGCGACGACGCGGGTCAGCAGGTTGACGGAGCGGATGGCGTCGTCGTTGCCCGGGATCGGGAAGTCGACTTCGTCGGGATCGCAGTTGGTGTCGAGGATGGCGACGACCGGGATGCCCAGCTTCTTCGCCTCGTCGACGGCCAGGTGCTCCTTCTTGGTGTCGACGACCCACAGCAGCGACGGGGCCTTGGCCAGGTTGCGGATGCCGCCCAGGTTGGTCTGCAGCTTGGTGAGCTCGCGGCGCATCAGCAGCAGTTCCTTCTTGGTGTACATCGAGCCGGCGACGTCGTCGAAGTCGATCTCCTCGAGCTCCTTCATGCGCGAGACGCGCTTGGAGACCGTGGCGAAGTTGGTCAGCATGCCGCCGAGCCAGCGCTGGTTCACGTACGGCTGGTTGACGCGCGTGGCCTGCTCGGAGATGGCTTCCTGGGCCTGCTTCTTGGTGCCGACGAAGAGCACGGTGCCGCCGTGGGCGACGGTGGCCTTGACGAACTCGTAGGCGCGGTCGATGTAGGACAGCGACTGCTGGAGGTCGATGATGTAGATGCCGTTGCGCTCGGTGAAGATGAAGCGCTTCATCTTCGGGTTCCAACGGCGGGTCTGGTGACCGAAGTGCACGCCGCTGTCGAGCAGCTGGCGCATGGTAACGACTGGCATGTCGTCACTCCTTCCGGCAGCATCCGGCTGGGCCTGGGCTGCTGCCTCATAGACGGTTATTAG
>DATNBS010000138.1:0-9528 GCA_035571895.1 Arthrobacter sp.
CTCTGGGAGCAGATCCGCGATGCCCGCCGCGAGGCCGAGGGCGACGCGTTCGACCTGCGGGCCTTCCACACCGAGGCGCTGAACATGGGTTCGGTCGGGCTGGACACGCTGCGCCGGGCCCTGCTGCCCGCCGGCTGACCCGCAGGCCAAGCAGCACCGCACGGCAGCATCCTGCGCTGCCGAGCACCGTGCCCCACCAGCCAACACACCATGCCGGTGCCTCCTGATCCCGCCCGATCACGGAGGCACCGGCGTCGTGCCGTTCCGGGTGGGCCAGGAGGCTCGGCCGTTGTGACCTTTGCTACGCGCGGATCGGGAATGAACCGGCGCATCCCTTGCGGCGGGCGGGATGCGCGGCTGCTCCCGGCAGGGGGTTCCGTCACCCGTGCGTCATAAAGCGCAACAACGACTCCTGCGGGTGTAAGTTTCCGCCCTACGGTCGTCCGGTGAGCACATCAACCGCACCCCACCGCACCCTTCCCCGCTGGGTGACCTCCTTCGGCCCGCAGATCATCGCCGGCCTGGTCCTCGGCGTCGTCCTCGGGCTCGTCGCCAAGTACACCGGCAGCACCGCCGAGGCCCCCAACGCGCTCGGCGCCACCCTGGACACCATCGGCTCCAGCTATGTGGCCCTGTTGCGCACCGCCGTGATCCCGCTGATCTTCTTCGCCGTCGTGGCCTCGATCGCCAACCTGGCCCAGGTCACCAATGCGGCCCGGCTGGCCTGGCAGACCATCGTCTGGTTCGCCATCACGGCGCTGATCGCCGTGCTCATCGGCATGGGCCTGGGCAGCGTGTTCCAGCCCGGCGCCAACACCGGGCAGACTGCCCCGGCCGAATACGACGGCAAGACCGGCGACTGGTGGGCCTTCCTCACCGGCCTGATCCCCACCAACTTCCTGGGCCTGCAGACCAGCTCGAAGGTCGCCGAGACCGGCGACGTGAGCACCTCGGTCAGCTTCAACGTCCTGCAGATCCTGGTCATCGCCGTCGCCGTGGGCATCGCCGCCCTGAAAATCGGCTCCGCGGCGAAGCCGTTCCTGGAGCTGAGCGCCTCGCTGCTGTCCATTATCCAGAAGATCCTCTGGTGGATCATCCGCCTGGCCCCGCTGGGCACCGTCGGGCTCATCGGCAACGCCACCGCCTCCTATGGCTGGGACACCATGGGCGCCTTGGGCAAGTTCGTCGTGGCGATCTACGTCGGCCTGGCGATCGTGCTCTTCGGCGTCTACCCCATCCTGGTGAAGGCCCACGGCCTGAACGTGCGCTCCTACTTCTCCGGGGTTTGGCCCGCCGTCCAGCTCGGCTTCGTCTCCCGTTCCTCGATCGGCACGCTGCCGCTGACCCAGCGCGTGACCGAGCGCAACCTCGGAGTGCCCCGGGGCTACGCCTCCTTCGCCGTGCCGCTGGGCGCGACAACCAAGATGGACGGCTGCGCCGCCATCTACCCGGCCGTGGCCGCGATCTTCGTCGCCCAGTTCTTCGGCATCCAGCTCGACGCCACCCAGTACATCCTCATCGCGATCGTCTCCGTGCTGGGTTCGGCGGCGACCGCCGGAACCACCGGTGCCGTCGTGATGCTGACCCTGACGCTCTCCACGCTGGGCCTGCCGCTGGCCGGCGTGGGGCTGCTGCTGGCCGTGGATCCCATCATCGACATGGGCCGCACGGCCCTGAACGTCGCCGGCCAGGCCCTGGTCCCCACGATCGTCGCCAAGCGCGAGGGCATCCTGGACCTGGAGCTCTACAACGCCCCGCGGAACGGCAACCCGTTCGCCGACGAGTTCGCCGCCGCCCAGGACGAGGCGGCAGCCGACGACGCCGCCGCGGCCACGGGCGACGCAGCGGTACCGGCCGCACGGTAGCCTCGGCACCACCCCGCCCGCACCGGGCCTGGTTCACCACGAACCGGGCCCGGTGTCTTGCGTGCGGAAGGCCACTACCCCGCAGTTTGCACAGAGTGCAAACTTGCACGTAGTGTAATCAGCGTGAGTGCCTCCCCGAACATGCCCCTGCCCGCGGCGAGCGCGCCGTCGCGCCGCGAAATCAACAAGACCGCCACGCGCCAGGCGATCATCGACGCTGCCTTGGCAGTACTGCGCACCGATGGACTCGAAGCAGTCACCGCCGACCGCGTGGCCGAGGCCGCCGGCGTCTCGCGCCGCACGTTCTTCAACTACTTCTCCACGCTCGAGTCCGCGCTGAACGGCCCCACCGAGGCCTTCGTGGAGCACGTGCTGCAGATCTTCGAGACCCAACCGCGGGACCTGCCGATCATGTCCGCCGCGGTCAACGCCCTGAACGCCCTGGCCGACCGCAGCCTCCTGGCCCCGGTCGCCGAACTCGTCTCCGCGGCCCACGCCAGCCCCCAACTGGACCGCCTCCAGCTCGAGGCGTGGAACGACTGCGCGGCCCGGCTGGTCGGGGCCATTGCAGCCCGCCTGCCCGGATCCGATCCCCTCACGGTGTCCGTCTTCGCCAATTCGATCATCGGAGCCGGCCGCGCCGCCTTCGAACACTGGATCCAAACGGCCGACGGCGATCTCTCCGACGCATCGCTCGCCCGCCTGCAGGACCACCTGGCCGCCGCGCTGGCCCAGTTGCGCGACGGCTTCCCCACCCTGAACGTCTCGGCCGCATCGGCCCCCATCCGAGAGGCCTGAACCCATGGCCACCTTCCTCTACAAGCTCGGCCGCCTGGCCTACCGCCGCCGCTGGATCTTCGTGTCCGTCTGGGCCGTTGTGTTGCTGGCCATCGGCCTGTCCGCAGGCGCGTTCATGGGCAAGCTGACCAACAGCTTCTCCATCCCCGGCACCGAGACCCAGCGCGCCCTGGACAAGCTCAAGGCCGAGATGCCCGAGTTCTCCGGTGGCAGCGGCTCGATCGTCTACCAGACCTCGGACGGGCAACGCTTCACCGCGGCCCAGAAGAAGGCCATCGGCGACGCGCTCGAGAACCTCGAGGACCTCGACGACGTCCGCCAGGCGTCCAACCCCTTCACCACCCAGGACCAGCTCGACGACGCCGCCGTCCAGGTCAAGAAGGCCAACCAGCAGCTCACGGACGGGCGGAAGAAGCTCGAAGACGGCAAGCAACAGCTGGCAGACGGCAGGGAACAGATCGCCGAGAACAAGCAGAAGATCGCCGACGGCCGCGCCGAGTTGAAGAAGGCCCAGGCAAAGATCGACGACGGACGCGCACAGCTCGCCGACGGCAAGGCCGAACTTGCCCAGGGCAAGCAGAAGCTGGTGGCACCCCGTGCCGAGCTCGCCGATGGCCGTCAGAAGCTGCAGGCCGCCCAGGCGCAGCTGGCCCAGGGGCAACAGCAGTACGACGACGGGGCCGCCAAGATCGCCTCGGGCACGTCCCAGCTCGCCCAGGCCGAAAAGGACCTGAAGTCCAACCAGAAAAATTTGGCCGCAGGTCGCCAGCAGTACGACTCGAACGTCCAGGAATTCACCAACGGGCTTGGCGTCACGTCGCTCTCGCAGGTTCCCGCCGTCCTGGATGCTGCCCAGCAGGCCCTCGACGACGATCCCGAGACGGCCCCCATGACGCAGAAGCAGATCGACGACTCGCGTGCCGCGCTCAAGCAGCTGAACGCCACGCAGAAGTCGCTCGATTCGAATGCGGCGAAACTGCAGGCCGGTGAGCAGCAGCTCGCCGCCCAGAAGCAGGAGTTGGCCGCGGGCGAGCAGAAGCTAGCCGCCTCGAAGAAGAAGCTCGACGCCGGCTGGGCGAAGATCGCCGCCAGCCAGGACAAGCTCGACGACGGCGCCGCGCAGCTCGCCGCGGGCCAGGCCAAGGTCACCGCCGGCGAGCGCGAGATCGCGGCGAACGAGGCCAAGCTGGACGCCGGCCAGCAGGAGATCGACGAGAACACCGCCAAGCTCGACGCCGGGGAAAAGAAGCTCAAGGCCGAGGAGGCCAAGCTCCCCGCCGCCGAAAAGAAGCTCGAGGACGCCCAGCGGAAGCTCGAGGACGGCCAGCACGACCTCGCCCTCGGCGAACGCAAGGCACAGTCAACCCAGGGTATGCGCTTCGTGTCGGAGGACGGGACCACGGCGGCGGTCAACATCGGCTTCACCGGATCGGCCGACGCCCTGACCCCCGAGGTGCGCGACCAGATCAAGGACATCGCCAACGCGGCGACCTCCAGCGGCCTGGATGCCTACTTCTCCAAGGAGATCGTCCAGGACATTTCCTCCATCTTCGGCTCGGCCGAGGTCATCGGCCTGGTGATTGCCGCCGTCGTCCTTCTGGTCATGCTCGGCACCTTCGTCGCCGCCGGGCTGCCGTTGCTCATGGCCATCCTCGGCGTCGGCGCGGGCGTGGGCGGGACGCTGGCCCTGTCGAGCGTGATCGAGATGGCCTCCATCACCCCAGCCCTGGCCCTGATGCTCGGATTGGCGGTGGGCATCGACTACTCGCTGTTCATCGTGCACCGCCACCGCCGGCAGCTGCTCGACGGCATGGGGATGGAGGAATCCATCGGCCGGGCCACCGGAACCAGCGGCAACGCCGTGGTCTTCGCCGGCCTGACGGTGATCATCGCGCTTTCCGCCCTGGCCGTCCCGGCCCTGCCGTTCCTCTCCGTGCTCGGCCTCTCGGCCGCCTTCACGGTGGCAATGGCCGTGCTGATCGCGATCTCGCTGACCCCGGCGCTGCTGGGCATCATCGGGACCCGGCTGGTCAGCAAGCGCGCCTGGCGCAAGGCCGCGCGGGACTCCGCCACGAGCGCCTCGGCCACGGATGCCTCGACCGCCAGCGCCGGCGCAGGCCACTCCGCCGCGGAGACGGATTCGGCCGCCCATCCCAACGCCGCGGGCAACCGCGGGTGGGGGGCCTTCGTGACCAGGCGGCCCGTGCTCATGGGCGTGGTCGGTGTCCTGCTGCTGGGGCTCATGGCCCTGCCGGCCCTGCAACTGCGCACCGCCCTGCCCGATGGCAGCGCCGAACCGGCCGACTCGAGCGCCCACCAGGCCTACGACCTGCTCAGCGAGAAGTTTGGTGCCGGCTACAACGGCCCGATCATCGCCCTGGCGGACCTGCCGGCCGGACTGGACGCCGAGGAGGCCGAGGTCAAGACGCTCGACATCGCCGACCAGCTGCGCGGGATCGACGGCGTGGTCGCGGCCGTCCCCGTGGGCACCAATGACGAGCACACCCTCGGCGTGCTGCAGATCGTCCCGCAGGACGGCCCGGCCAGCCAGGAGACCGAACAGGTCGTCGCCGACATCCGCAACGCGACTCCGGGCATCGAGGCCGAGACCGGATCCCACCTGGCCCTCACCGGGCAGGTGACCGCGCAGATCGACGTGTCCGAGCGCCTGGCCGAGGTGCTGCCGCTCTACCTGGGCATCGTCGTCGGGCTCTCCCTGGTGTTGCTGCTGCTGGTGTTCCGCTCGGTCGTGGTCCCGCTGCTGGCCACCGTCGGCTTCCTGCTCTCGCTGGTCGCCGCCTTTGGCGCCACGGTCGCGGTGTACCAGTGGGGCTGGCTGTCCACGGTGTTCGGCGTGGAGACGCCCGGCCCGATCATGAGCTTCCTGCCCATCCTGCTGACCGGCATCCTGTTCGGGCTGGCGATGGACTACCAAGTGTTCCTGGTCTCCGGCATGCGCGAATCGTTCGCGCACGGGCAGCGCGCCAAGGCGGCCGTCCGCTCCGGGTTCGCGCATTCGGCCCCCGTGGTCACCGCGGCGGCGCTGATCATGACCAGCGTCTTCGCCGGCTTCATCTTCTCCCACCTGACGATGATCCGTGCGATCGGGTTCTCGCTGGCCGTCGGCGTGGTCCTCGACGCGTTCGTGGTGCGCATGACGATCACCCCGGCGCTCATGCACCTGCTCGGCCGCCACGCGTGGTACATCCCGAAGTGGCTGGACCGCATCCTGCCCGACGTCGACGTCGAGGGCTCGAAGATCGCCGCGCTGTCCTCCGGGGCGGCCGGCGGGAGCACCGGCGGCTCCGGCGGAGGCCCCGCCGGGAACGACGGCCCCGGGGGCGACGGCGGCAGCGGCGGAAGCGACGACGACGGACGCGGTGACGGATCCGCCGACGGCGGCTCCGCCCCCCGTGGGGGCGACACCGGGGATGACCCGGCCTCGGCCAACGACTGGTTCCCCTTCGGCGAGGCGCACGATCCCGACGAACGGCAGGACGCACTACGGTAGTGCCATGAGCACCGTCGAGCCCCCGCCCCTGGCCGTCAACGCGGACCTTTCCGCCTCCCCGTCCGACGGGGAACAGTCGCTGCTGGTGCTGGCTTCCCAGTCGCCGGGCCGGGCCAGGATCCTCACCGACGCGGGCATCGGGTTCGAGGCCATCGTCTCGGACGTGGACGAGGACGCGGCCGTCGCCGAGGCCGCCGAACGGCTCGGCGGCGTGCTGGACCCGGAGTCGATGGCGCTGCTGCTGGCCCGGACCAAGGCCGAGGCGGTCGCCTCCCTGGAGGCCGCCGACGGGGCCGTGGTGCTCGGCTGCGACTCGGTGTTCGAGCTCGACGGCGTCCCCTACGGCAAGCCGTACACACCCGAGGTCGCCCTCGAGCGGTGGCAGGCGATGCGCGGGCGCACCGGCATCCTGCACACCGGGCACTGGCTCGTGGACAACCGCAGCACCGCGGAGGACGACGGCGGGACCGGGGCCACGCTGGGGGCGGTGGCCTCCGCGTCGGTCACCTTCGCGGACGCGACCGACGCCGAGATCGAGGCGTACGTGGCCACGGGCGAGCCGTTGCCCTGCGCCGGCGGCTTCACCATCGACGGCCGCGGCGCGGCCTTCATCACCGGCATCGAGGGCGACCCCCACGCCGTGGTCGGCCTGTCGGTGAACACCCTGCGCGGCCTGCTGGCCGCTGCGGAACTATCCATCACCGACCTCTGGACCTGACCCGGCCAATCTTTTCCCAGAAAGTACTTGCAAGTTTGGAAAGTAGTTTCTAGGCTGGAGTGACCAGGGTGCCGGAGCCTCCGGCACCCGCGGAGCACCAGGAGCCGGCATGGACACCCTGCCAGAACCCACCACCCGAAACGCCCGGCGCCACACCCAGCGCCCTGCCTGGATCGGCTACGCCCTGGGCATCGCCTGCATGGCCGTCCTGTTCATCGCCGGCCTCGCGGCTGGCAAGCCGCAACTCACGGTGATGGCCAGCAGCCTCGCCGTGCTGCTCGGGGCCGTCTGGAGCTCGACATCCGCGGCAGTGAAGAAGTCAGCCGGCCGGGGCAACCCGGCGGGGCGGAAGGCCTGACCATGGAAGCGCACGAGAGCCGCCCCTCGGCCGAGGCCGCCCGCGAACTGCTCAACGAGGCGGGCCGCCTCGAGTCGGCCTCACGCGCCGCGGCGGGCTGGCCGCACATCGCCATGCTGCTCGGACTCGGCGCCATCACGTCGCTGAGCATGCTCTCCCTCTGGTTCGTCGCCCGGTTCGATGAGGGGCTGGTGGCGTTGCCGATTGCCTCGATGCTCATTTGGCTGGCCATCTTCATGGTCTTCATGATCGTCTTCGGCCGCTCCACCAAACGCGGGTTCGGGCGCCGGTGGATGACGTTCATGATGATCTGGGCCGCCCTGTGGGTCGTGGGCATCCTGCTCGCCAGCACGGTCCTCTCCGGCCAGCTCTGGTTCGCCATCCTCATTGCCGCGGCGATCACCGTGAACTCGGTGGCCGGCGCCTGGCTCGAGGCGCGGAAATGACGGAGGGGACGTCCGGCCCGCACGACCACGGCGGGCACCCGCGGCTGAAGCTCTCGGACCAGCTGTCCCATCCCGTGCGCTTTTCGCTGGTCGCCGCCCTCGCCGGGACCGAGGAATCGGAATTCGCCGTCGTCCGCGACCACCTGCAGGTCAGCGACTCGGTCCTCAGCCGGCAGGCCTCCCAGCTGGAGGCCGCCGGCCTGGTGAGGATCCGCAAGGGGTTCGTCGGCAAGCGCCCGCGCACCTGGTTCGCGTTGACCCCGGCGGGTCGCACCGCGTGGGAACAACACCTGGGGGCCCTGCGCGAGATCGCCAACGAATCCCTCCCGTCGTCGGATTTGTAGAACCCCTACAAAATTCGAGGACGGACTCCCGGGGAGCGGCGCGGAATTACGTGCACAACCGACAAGCGCAGGTAGGCTCCAAACAGCAACGTGAAGGAGTTCCATCTGCCATGCCCCAACTGACCAAGGTCCTCATCGCCAACCGTGGCGAGATCGCCGTCCGCGTCATCCGCGCGGCCCGTGACGAGGGCATCGCCTCCGTCGCCGTCTATGCAGAACCCGACCGCGAGGCGCTGCATGTGCGGCTGGCCGACGAAGCCCATGCCCTCGGCGGCCAGAGCGCCGCGGAGTCCTACCTGGTCATGGACAAGATCCTCGAAGCGGCCGCTGCCTCGGGTGCCGACGCCATCCACCCCGGCTACGGCTTCCTCTCCGAGAACGCCGAGTTCGCCCAGCGGGTCATCGACGCGGGGCTGACCTGGATCGGGCCCGGCCCCGAGGCGATCGCGCAACTCGGCGACAAGGTCCAGGCCCGCCACATCGCCACGAAGGTCGGCGCGCCCCTGGTGCCCGGCACGAAGGAACCGGTGCGGTCCACGCAGGAAGTCCTCGAATTCGCCGACCGGCACGGCCTCCCGCTGGCCATCAAGGCCGCCTACGGCGGTGGCGGCCGGGGCATCAAGGTCGTCCGCAAACGCGAGGAAATCCCCGAACTCTACGAGTCCGCGGTGCGCGAGGCGACCGCTGCCTTCGGCCGCGGCGAATGCTTCATCGAACGCTTCCTGGACTCCCCCCGCCACGTCGAAACCCAGTGCCTGGCCGACGCGCAGGGCAACGTCGTGGTCATCTCCACGCGCGACTGCTCGCTGCAGCGCCGCAACCAGAAACTCGTCGAGGAGGCCCCGGCCCCGTTCCTGGACGAGGACCAGGTCGCCCGGCTGTACGAATCCTCCAAGGCGATCCTGCGCGAGGCCGGCTACGTGGGCGCGGGGACCTGTGAGTTCCTGGTCGGCACGGACGGCGTCATCTCCTTCCTCGAGGTCAACACCCGCCTGCAGGTCGAGCACACCGTCTCCGAGGAGGTCTCCGGGATCGATCTGGTGCGCGAGCAGTTCCGCATCGCCCGGGGCGAGGCGCTCGGCTACGGCGACCCCGAACTGCGTGGCCACTCCTTCGAGTTCCGCATCAACGGCGAGGACGCCGGCCGCGGCTTCATGCCGGCGCCCGGCACGATCTCCACGCTGCGCCTGCCCACCGGCCCCGGCGTCCGCGTCGATTCCGGCGTCGAGCAGGGCGAATCGGTCTCCGGGAACTTCGACTCGATGATCGCCAAATTGATCGTCACCGGCGCCACGCGCGACCAGGCCGCAGCCCGGGCCCGCCGCGCGCTGGACGAGATGGAGATCCAGGGCATGCCGACCGTCCTGCCGTTCCACCGGGCCGTGATGGCCGATCCGGCCTTCATCCCGGCGTCCGGCCCGTTCCGCGTCCACACGCGGTGGATCGAGACGGAGTTCGAGAACACCATCGAGCCGTGGACGCCGACCG
>DATNBS010000139.1:0-2346 GCA_035571895.1 Arthrobacter sp.
TCGAGCCCTTCGTCCTCGTCGTCGAGGGCTCCATTCCGAACGAGGCGATCAAGTCCGAGGGCTACTGGTGCGGCTTCGGCAACAACCCGGCGACCGGTCAGCCCATGACCACCAACGAGTGGCTGGACCGGCTGGCGCCCAAGGCCACCGCGATCCTGGCCGCCGGCACCTGCGCCACCTACGGCGGCATTCACGCCATGGCCGGGAACCCGACCGGGGCCATGGGCGTGCCGGACTACCTGGGCTGGGACTGGCGGTCCAAGGCCGGGCTGCCGATCGTCTGCGTGCCCGGCTGCCCGACCCACCCGGACAACCTGTCCGAGACGATCCTTTACCTGCTCTACCAGGTGGCCGGGCAGGCCCCGATGATCCCGCTGGACGAGGCGCTGCGGCCGACCTGGCTGTTCGGCGCAACCGTGCACGAGGGCTGCGACCGGGCCGGCTACTACGAGCAGGGCGACTTCGCGGTGGACTACGGGTCCCCGAAGTGCCTGGTGAAGCTCGGCTGCTGGGGCCCGGTGGTCAAGTGCAACGTGCCCAAGCGGGGCTGGATCAACGGTGTCGGCGGCTGCCCGAACGTTGGCGGGATCTGCATCGCCTGCACCATGCCCGGCTTCCCGGACAAGTTCATGCCGTTCATGGACGAGCCGCCGGGCTCGAAGGTTTCCACCACCGCCAGCACCCTGTACGGGACGGTCATCCGGACCCTGCGTAACTTCACCGCGAAGACTGCGGACGTGGAGCCTAAGTGGCGGGTCAAGGGCGATGAGCTGCTGACCGGATACCAGAAGACCTGGTGACATCGGCCGGTGCCGGCCGCCCGCGCGGCCGGCACCCGAAGCAGGAGGAAGAACGATGACAGCGGTCGATTCGCCTGGCGTAGTGGAGATGAACTGGGACCCGATCACGCGGATCGTGGGCAGCCTGGGCATCTATACCAAGATCGATTTCAACCAGCGGAAGGTCCTCGAGTGCCACAGCACCTCGTCGATTTTCCGCGGCTACAGCATCTTCATGAAGAACAAGGACCCGCGGGACGCGCACTTCATCACCAGCCGGATCTGCGGCATCTGCGGGGACAACCACGCCACCTGCTCGGTCTACGCGCAGAACATGGCCTACGGGGTCAGGCCGCCGCACCTTGCCGAGTGGATCATCAACCTGGGCGAGGCCGCGGAGTACATGTTCGACCACAACATCTTCCAGGAGAACCTGGTCGGGGTGGACTTCTGCGAGAAGATGGTGGCCGAGACCAACCCCGGCGTGCTCGAGCGGGCCAACCAGACCGACGCCCCGCACGCGGCCGAGCACGGCTACCGCACCATCGGCGACATCATGCGCTCGCTGAACCCGCTGGAAGGCGAGTTCTACCGGGAGGCGCTCCAGGTCAGCCGCTCCACCAGGGAGATGTTCTGCCTGATGGAAGGGCGCCACGTGCACCCCTCCACGCTGTACCCGGGCGGCGTCGGGACGACCGCCACGGTCCAGCTGTTCACCGACTACCTGACCCGGCTGATGCGCTACGTGGAGTTCATGAAGCGCGTCGTGCCGATGCACAACGACCTGTTCGACTTCTTCTACGAGGCCCTGCCCGGGTACGAGGAGGTCGGCCGGCGCCGCGCCGACATGGTCTGCTGGGGAAGCCTGAACGACCCCGAGCACTGTGACTTCCGGTACGAGAACATGACGAACTGGGGCCGGAAGATGTTCGTCAGCCCCGGCGTCATCCGGGACGGCGAGCTGCTGACCAACGACCTGGTCGAGATCAACCTCGGCATCCGGATCCTGCTCGGCTCCTCCTTCTACGAGGACTGGGCCGGCCAGGAGATGTTCGTCACCCGGGATGCCCTGGGCAACCCGGTGGACCAGCGGCACCCGTGGAACCAGCACACGATCCCGCGGCCCGGCAAGCGCAACTTCGAGGACAAGTACAGCTGGGTGATGTCGCCGCGGTGGTTCGACGGCACCGACCACCTGGCCGCGGACACCGGCGGCGGCCCGCTGCCCCGGCTGTGGGCGACCGCGCTCGGCGGCCTGGTCGACATCGGCTACGTCAGGTCCACCGGGCACAGCGTGGAGATCAACCTGCCGCGGACGATGAGCAAGCCCGCGGTCACCTTCGAGTGGACGATCCCCAGGGATTCCGAAGGCCGCCCGCTGTCCAACGCCATCGAGCGGGACCGCGCCCGGACCTACTTCCAGGCCTATGCGGCGGCCTGCGCACTGCACTTCGTGGAGAAGGCGCTGGCCGAGATCCGGGCCGGGCGGACCAAGACCTGGGAATCGTTCAACGTGCCCCAGGACGCGTTCAGCTGCGGCTTCACCGAGGCGGTGCGCGGCGTGCTG
>DATNBS010000140.1:0-2845 GCA_035571895.1 Arthrobacter sp.
GCGGCGACCTCGAGGCCGCCGGCAGCCTGCTCGGTCAGGTGGCTGCGAAGGTAGTCGTTGGGGTTGAGGGCCAGCGAGTCCATCTGGACGGTCGAGCCGTTCCAGCTCCACTGCTCCCGCGGGCGGTCCCAGTACAGCTCAATGCCGTTGCCCTCCGGGTCGGTGAAGTAGAACGCCTCGGAGACCAGGTGGTCGGCGCTGCCGGCAAAGCGGCTTTCCGGGTGTTTCGCCGCGGAGGCGACGACGGCTGCCAGGGAGGCGCGGTCCTCGAAGAGCAGCGCGGTATGGAACAGCCCGGCCTCGCCGCGCCCGGGCAGGATCAGCCCGTGCCGGTCCTCGAGGCGGAGCAGTGGTTCGTTGATCCGCCCCAGCACGACGCCGGTCGCCTCCTCAGCGAGGACCGTCAGGCCCAGCGCGGTGCGGTAGTACTCGGTCATCGCGGCGAGGTTTCCGACCTTCAGGGTCAGCGTGCCCATGCCGAGGCCGTCGGGCAGCAGGTCGGCGGTGCGGGGTTCCGGGGTGGTGGAGGTCATGGCGTGCTCCTTCGGGAGGATCGGCAGGTTATCTTCTGCTTCCATCATCCCATTCGTTACTTGAATATTCAAGCAAAGTGACCGAGGCGACCTTCTGGGGATCGCCCTGACCCGGTTGCCGGGAGTAGCCGCGCCGCCGCTTAGCCGTTGCGGATCTTCAGCCCCGGGACGGGAGCCGTCTGGGGAAGGTCCGGCATGAGGTCCCGCGGCGGCTGCCGGTTGCCCGGCACATGGCGCGGTGTCACGTCGCGGCCGGTTTCCAGTTCCGCGACGCCGCCGAGTTCCAGGGCCCGCACGGCGGCAGCGGCGCGTTCGGCGTCCCCCGGAGGCAGGAGGACCGGCAGTTGTTCCAGCGGGCAGAACCTGACCTGCAGCAGTCCCCCATCGGCAGTGAACCGCTCGACGTCGGTGACCCAGGTCCCGCCGTCGTACACCAGGAATTCGGTGGCGGTGTCACCCTCCCCGGCGGCGTGGGCACCACCGACGGGTCGGAAGTCGTGGACCAGGACGCGGCCCATCGACGGCTCGAGCGCCAACCGGGTGAGCACCGAGGCGGCGGCCCCCCGCGGCCCCATGCCGGAGCGCACCGCAGCCGTGGGCAGCACCCAGTCGGGTTCCGAGTCGTCGCCGTAGCTGGCCTCGTTGATCCCGGCCGAGTCCTTGACGGTCAGCACCGCACCGTCGGAACGCCGGACCAGGATCGAGGCGTAGGCACGGTGCTTCCACCTGGCGCTGAGGAATCCATCCAGTCCCTGCACAACAGACATCAGCCGCTCCCGCCGCCGCGCCTATTTGCCCAGGAACTTCTCGAAGCCCTTGGGCAGGTTCAGGTTCGACGGGTCGAAGTCCTGGTTCGCCTGCTGGCCGAAGGCCGCGCCCGTCGGTGCGGAAGGGGTCGCCGCCTTGCGGTTCCGGGCCTCCAGCTCGGCCTGGGCTGCCTTGGCCGGGTTGCCGAACTTCTGCTTCTTCTTGCCGCCGCCCTTGCCCTTCTTGGCACCGCCACGGCCACCGGGCATGCCGGGCATCCCCCCGCCGGCTGCCATCCGCTTCATCATCTTCTGGGCCTCGCCGAAGCGTTCGAGCATCTGGTTCACCTCGGAGACCGACGTGCCCGAGCCCTTGGCGATGCGGGCGCGGCGGGATCCGTTGATGATCTTGGGGGCGACGCGCTCGTGCTTGGTCATCGAGCGCACGATGGCCTCGATGCGGTCGATCTGCCGCTCGTCGAACTGCTCGAGCTGCTGCTTGGAGATGGCTGCCCCTGGCATCATGGAGAGCATCTTCTTCATGGAGCCCATTTTCTTGATCTGCTGCATCTGGGACAGGAAGTCCTCGAGGGTGAAGTCCTCGCGGTCGGCGAACTTCTTCGCCATGCGCTCGGCTTCGCCCTTGTCCCAGTTCTGCTCGGCCTGCTCGATGAGCGTCATGATGTCGCCCATGTCCAGGATGCGGCTGGCCATGCGGTCCGGGTGGAAGACCTCGAAATCGCCCAGGTTCTCGCCGGTCGAGGCGAACATGATCGGCTTGCCGGTCACGGAGGCGACCGACAGGGCGGCACCGCCGCGGGCATCGCCGTCGAGCTTGGACAACACGACGCCGGTGACCCCGACCCCGTCGTTGAACGCCTGCGCGGTGTTCACCGCATCCTGGCCGATCATCGCGTCGATGACGAACAGGACCTCGTGCGGGTTGACCGCGGCACGGATGTCCGCGGCCTGCTGCATCATCTCCGCGTCGACGCCGAGGCGGCCGGCGGTGTCGATGATGACGATGTCATGCTGCTTCTGCCGGCCTTCGGAGACGCCATTGCGCGCGACGACCACCGGATCGCCGGTGGCTTCCTCGAACTCGGAGGAGACGCCCGGATGCGGGGCGTAGACGGGCACCCCGGCACGTTCGCCGTTGACCTGCAGCTGCTTGACGGCGTTCGGGCGCTGGAGGTCGCAGGCCACCAGGAGCGGGGTGTGGCCCTGGGCCTTGAGGTACTTCGCGAGCTTGCCGGCCAGGGTGGTCTTGCCCGCACCCTGCAGGCCGGCGAGCATGATGACCGTCGGCGGGACCTTGGCCAGGTTCAGTCGGCGGGTCTCCCCGCCGAGGATCCCCACGAGTTCCTCGTTGACGATCTTGACGATCTGCTGCCCCGGGTTCAGTGCGGCACTGACCTCGGCACCCAGCGCACGCTCCTTGACCTGGGCGGCGAAGGCACGCACCACGGGCACGGCGACATCGGCGTCCAGCAGGGCCCGTCGGATCTCGCGGACGGTGCCATCGACGTCGGCCTCGGTGAGCCTGCCCTTGCCGCGCAGGTTCTT
>DATNBS010000141.1:0-5800 GCA_035571895.1 Arthrobacter sp.
CGCCGAAGAAGCCCTTGAGCTCTTCGTGCAGCAACGTGTGACGGCGGATCTTCTGGTCGAACTCCTCCAGCTCCGTTGCCGACGGGAGGTTCCCGTAGATCAAGAGGTACGAGGTCTCCAGGAAGCTGGACTGCTCGGCCAGCTGTTCGATCGGGTATCCGCGGTAGCGCAGGATCCCGGCGTCGCCGTCGATGTAGGTGATGGCCGACTTGGTCGCCGCGGTGTTCATGAAACCGGGGTCGTAGGTGACATTGCCGGTGCCCTTGAGCAGCTGGGCGACGTCGAAGCCGTCATTACCCTCGGACGCGGACACCACCGGAAGCTCCAGCTCGTGATCCGCATACGCCAGGCGGGCGGAATTGTTATCCGTCATGGTTTCTCCTTACCGGAGTACAGAGTTTGTACAAACAGGCAGTAATCAGGCCCAACGCTACCGCTACGGGGCCCCGGTGCACTAATTGGTGCGACGTCCTGCGGCGTGCGCCGCGCCTTCCAGACGGTCCGCCGCGGCGGCGATCCGTTCATCGGTTGCGGTCAGTGCGATGCGCACGTAGCCGTTGCCGGCCTCGCCGTAGAAGGTGCCGGGACCGGCGACGATCCCGAGGTCCGCCAGGCGCCCGATGGTGCTCCAGGTGTCCTCCCCGGCCGTGGCCCACAAGTAGAGCCCGGCTTCGGAATGGTCGATGCGCAGGCCAAAGGCCTGCAGGGCCGGGACCAGCTTCCGGCGGCGTTCCCGGTAGCGGTCCTTCTGCTCGGCCACGTGGACATCGTCGGACAGGGCAATCCGCATGGCCTCCTGGACGGGGTAGGGGACGATCATGCCCGCATGCTTGCGCGAATTGACCAGGTGCGGCATGAGCTCGGGGGCACCGGCGACGAAGGCCGCGCGGTACCCGGCGAGGTTCGACTGCTTGGAGAGCGAGTAGACGGACAACAGCCCGGTGTGGTCGCCGCCGCTGACGCGGTCGTCGAGGACACCGGGGACACCGACGCCGTCCCACGCACCCCAGCCCAGTTCGGCGTAGCACTCGTCGGAGGCGACGACGGCGCCGAGCCCGCGGGCCTGGGCCACGAGGGTGCGCAGCGACTCCACGCCGCGGACGATCCCGGTGGGGTTGCCGGGCGAGTTAACCCACACCAGCTTCACCCGTGCACGGACGTCCGGGTCGAGGGCATCGAGGTCATCGGCGGCCACCGCGTCGGCCCCGGCCAGGCGGGCGCCGATGTCGTAGGTCGGATAGGCGACCACCGGCCGGACGACGACGTCGCCCGTACCCAGGCCCAGCAGCAGCGGCAGCCAGGCGACGAGCTCCTTGGAGCCAACGGTCGGCATGACGTGCGCAGGGTCCAGGCCCGAGGTGTTGCGCCGGCGGCCGTACCAGTCCGAGATCGCCTGGCGCAACGCCGGGGTTCCATGGGTGGTCGGATAGCCGGGGGCATCGGCCGCCGCCGACAAGGCCTCGCGGATGAGCGCGGGGGTCGGGTCGACCGGAGTGCCGATGGACAGGTTCACCACGCCGTCCGGGTGCCGGCTGGCCCTTTCCTGGTAGGGCGCCAGTGCGTCCCACGGGTAGTCGGGCAGGATCAGCATGCGGACCGCCGGGGTTCAGGCACCGGCCTGCGGCGGCAGGGCGGCGATGATCGGATGGTCGGTATGCGTGTTGCCGATCTTGGCGGCACCGCCCGGCGAACCGAGCTCGTCGAAGAACTCGACGTTGGCCTTGTAGTATTCGGCCCACTCCTCCGGGGTGTCGTCCTCGTAGTAGATGGCCTCCACCGGGCAGACCGGTTCGCAGGCCCCGCAGTCCACGCATTCATCCGGGTGGATGTAGAGCGAGCGCTCCCCCTCGTAGATGCAGTCGACGGGGCATTCCTCGACGCAGGCTTTGTCCTTCACGTCCACGCACGGCTGCGCGATGATGTACGTCACGGTACCCGGGGCCTTCCTTTGATGTTCGCCTCAAATCCTCGCGGCGCCCGACGACGCCGCCACCGTCCAGCTTAGTCCCGAACAGGCCCCGGCACCGAAGGGAGATGCCGGAGAAGGGGAATAGGCTAGGGACATGCCGGCCGACTTCTTCGCAACACTGGACCGCGGTGACCGGATCGTGGTGCGCTACCGGCTGGACGATTCCCCCTCCGGGAGAGGCGGCGAGTCCGCCGGGCCGGCCCCGGGTGCCCCGCGGCTGAGTGACGCGATCGGCCATTTCCTGGCGCTCGAGGATGGGGTGCTCTCCTTGGAGACGCGGTCGGGCACAGTCGCCATCCGGCGGGTCGATGTCACCCATGCCAAACGCGTTCCTCCCGCACCCGCGCGTCGACGGGCCCGGCACGGTTAGCCGGTTTCGCCGTCGTGCTCCTGCTCCACGGGCAGCTCGCGCAGGGCCGGCAGCGGCGAGAGCAGCAACGGGAGAACGCCGGACAGGCAGCCGGCCACCCCCATCCACAAAGTGGGGGCGATCCCCAGCCCCTGTCCGAGCACGCCCGCCAGCAGTGAGGCGACCGGCATGACGCCCCAGACGATGAACCGGATGGAGGCATTCATCCGACCGAGCAGCCGCGGCGGGCAGATCCGCTGGCGCATGCTGACCTGGATGATGTTGTAGATCAGCACACCGACCGTCATGACGAACATCGATGCCGCCAGGACCGCGAAGGAGGGCCGTAGTCCCCCTGCGAGGATCGACAACGGGAAACCCGCCATGCCGGCGGCCGTCAGGAGCGTGCCCACGACGAGGGAGGGCCCCTCGCCCAGACGGCCGCCGACCCAGGGTGTGAGCGAGGCGGCAAGGAGTCCACCGACCGCTCCGGCGGAGTAGATCAACCCCAGTTCAACGGTGTTCAGGCTCAGGGTGCGCAGCGCCAGGATGGGAAGCAGGGTGAAGATGATGGTGCTGAAGAAGTTGATGGTGCCGGTGGTCGCGGCCAAGGGGCCGATCAGCCGATGGCGGAGCACGTAGCCGAGGCCTTCGCGGATCTCGGCCGCCAGCCCCACGCCCGGCCGGCGGGTGGCAGGCCGTTCGTCGTCGCGGACCCGGCCCAGGCACAGTGCGGAGACCAGATAGCCGATGGCCTGCCCGATGAACAGCAGGGGCGCCGCCATCGCGACCAGGAGGCCGCCGCCGACGGCAGGACCGGCCAGACGCGACACCTGTCCGGTGGTTTCGAGCTTGGCGTTGGCCTCGGAGATCTGGTCGCGGTCGACCAACGCGGGGATGTACGACTGGTAGGAGACGTCGAAGAAGACGTTGGCCACGCCGATGATGGCGGCGATGATCCACAGGTGCCAGATCTGCAGGAGGCCCTCGTACCACAGCAGCGGGATGGCCATCATGGCAGCCATCCGGACGACGTCGGCACGGATCATGATGCGGCGTTTGAAGAAGCGGTCCACCCAGGCCCCCACCGGCAGCCCGACAACCAGGAAGGCCACCGTGTTGGCGGCGTTCAGCACGCCCACTTCCCATTCGTCGGCCTGCAGGAGCGAGACGGCGAGGACGGGCATGGCGACGGCACCGAGTTGCGCCCCGAACTGGCTCAGCGTCTGGCCCAGCCAGAACACCAGGAAGTTCATGTCCTTGCGCAGGGACGCAGGGTGCAGTGGCGGAGGTTCGTTGTGCGACGGCATGGTCCCCCCAACAACCCGTTGCATACCGTCTGGAGCCGATTGAGACTGGGGCCCAGAAGAGGTCATTAAACCCTGCTATGTGATTTGATGATGTCAATCAGTAACGAAATTTATCGTATGCTGAACATATGGCATCAGATGACGAGCTGCAAGCACGGGCGCGGGCGCTGAGCTCGCCCATCCGTCTCCGGATCCTGCGTCTGTGTCTACACAAGTCACGGACCAACAAGGAAATCGCAGACCTTCTGGACATCAATCCGGCCACCTCCTTGCACCATGTCCGCACGCTCCTGGGCACCGGTTTCCTGGAGGCAGAGGAACCGCGGCGCGGCAAACGCGGGGCCAAGGAAGTGCCGTACCGCAGCACCCGCATGTCGTGGGGCACGAAGCTGCCCGATGCGGCACCGGTCCTGCTGGAGACGTTCCTGCAGGAAATCAACGGCTTGGCCCCGGACGAGATCCAGGTCATGCGGGTGGGGTTGAAGCTGACGGAAGCCGACCAGCGCGAGCTGCTCTCGCGCATCAAGGACGTCATCTCCGACTACGCGTTGCGCCCGGCGGACGAGGACGGCGTGGCGACCTCGCTGTTCGTGGCCCACCATCTGGACCAGACGGCCAACTGAGCTGCCGCCGCCCCGCCCGTCATCGTCGGCCCCGATCCCCGGCCATCCGGGGCGCGGGCGGTCGGCGCTGCAGGCGCCTTAGTGGCTGGTCCTGCGGGCCCGCAGTCCGCTGGCGGTGACCACCAGGGCCACGATCGTCGAGACCGCGATCCCGTAGGTCCACAGGGTTCCGGCAAGCGCGGGGCCGGGAAGCGCATCGTGGTTGGACCAGCCGATCAGCAGGTGGTTGTGCACGTCCAGGCCGGTCCAGGCGACCAGCGCATAGGTGACGAGGCCGCACCCCGCTGCTGCCCAGATGCGTTCCGTGTAGAGCCCGGCGACGACGGCGAGGGCCCCGGCCATGATCAACGCCAGGACGGCGCCCCACGGCAGGGGGGTATCGCCCGCGTAGGTGAGTTGTGCCTGCAGGATGGTGCCGAAGACCGCGGCCAGCACCCCCGTCACGATGGCGACGAGGGTGCCGACGAGGACCGGGATGACCCGGTTGCCGGAACTGCTAGGCGCGGGCACGGGAGCGGGCGGCCTTGCCGCGCTCGCTGGCGTTCAGGATCACCTTGCGGATGCGGATGGCTTCCGGGGTGACTTCGACGCATTCGTCCTCGCGGGCGAACTCCAGCGACTCCTCCAGCGTGAGGGTCCGCGGCGGGGTGAGGTTCTCGAACGAATCGGAAGAGGCGGCACGCATGTTGGTGAGCTTCTTCTCCTTCGTGATGTTCACGTCCATGTCATCGGCGCGCGAGTTCTCGCCGACGATCATGCCCTCGTAGACCTCGGAGGTCGGCTGAACGAAGAAGCTCCCGCGTTCCTGGAGGTTGATCATCGCGAACGGCGTCACCACGCCCGCACGGTCGGCGATCATCGAACCGTTGGTGCGGTACTCGATGTCGCCGGCCCACGGCTCGTAGCCGTCGGCGATGGACGCCGCGATGCCGGCTCCGCGGGTGTCGGTGAGGAAGCGCGTGCGGAAGCCGATCAGCCCGCGGGCGGGAACGGTGAACTCCATGCGAACCCACCCGGTACCGTGGTTGGCCATGTTGACCATGCGTCCCTTGCGGGCGGCGAGGAGCTGCGTGACGTTGCCCAGGTACTCCTCGGGAACATCGATGGTCATCAGTTCCATCGGTTCGTGGACCTTGCCGTCGATGGTCCGGGTGACGACCTGCGGCTTGCCCACGGTCAGCTCGAAGCCCTCGCGGCGCATCTGCTCGACGAGGATCGCCAGGGCCAGCTCGCCGCGCCCCTGGACCTCCCAGGCGTCGGGGCGTTCCGTCGGCAGGACCTTGAGCGAGACGTTGCCGACGAGCTCCTTGTCGAGGCGGTCCTTGACCTGGCGGGCGGTGACCTTGGCCCCCTTGACCTTGCCGGCCAGCGGAGAGGTGTTGATGCCGATGGTCATGGAGATGGCGGGATCGTCGACGGTGATCAACGGCAGCGGCTTCGGGTTCTCCACGTCGGTGAGCGTCTCGCCGATCATGATGTCCTCGATACCGGCCACCGCGACGATCTCCCCCGGCCCCGCTTCCTCTGCCGGGACACGGCCCAGGCCCTT
>DATNBS010000142.1:0-33179 GCA_035571895.1 Arthrobacter sp.
GGCACCGGCGACGTCTCCAACGCCACCGGCCACATGCGCAAGATCCGCTCCGAGATCGCCCGCCTGTCCTCGATGCCAGAGGACGAGCTGTACGTGGCCGCCAAGGAACTCCAGGCACCCTACGAACTGGTGCGCGAGATCGCCCAGACCGGCAAGCTCCCGGTGGTGCTCTTCACCGCCGGCGGCATCGCCACCCCCGCCGACGCTGCGATGATGATGCAGCTCGGTGCCGACGGCGTCTTCGTCGGCTCGGGCATCTTCAAGTCCGGCAACCCGGCCCAGCGTGCAGCGGCCATCGTGAAGGCCACGACGTTCCACGACGACCCGGACGTCATCGCCCAGGTCTCGCGTGGGCTGGGCGAGGCGATGGTCGGCATCAACGTCGACGAACCCGCCCGCTCGATCCAGTTCGCCGAGCGCGGCTGGTAAACGCGACGATCCCCCGGGGCGCACCGCCAGCCATCGGCGGGTGCGCCCCGGGGCGGGCCACCCGCCGGCCCCTGCCCTGTTCGCAGAGTAGTCATCCGGGCACTTTGCCGCTGCCGCTGCGTCCGGGGGTGCCGCGGGGGCAGTGGCCGGACAAGGATTCGGGCGCCTCAGCTGGAGGGCAACTCGACTGGATCTGTGATGTCCAGGCCCAGATGCGTGGCGACGGTCTTCATCGTCTGGTCGTGCGTCGCTATCCTGACCGGCTCTCCGACGAGCATTGCCGTGGCCAGATGCAGGGCATCTAGCGTCTTGACGTGGCGCTCGATGGACTCGGCGACGGTGTGGGTCTCACGGCTGATTTCAAGCATGCCGATGCGGTCGAGGAGGGGGGCGCCCTCGATCAGCGGTCTGTCTTCGCGCCGGAGGACGCGGATCACCTCCGTGCGGAGGAGGCGGGAGGAGACGATTGTCCCGGCCTCCTGCATCCAGGATTGCAGCCGTTTGCGTTCGGGCACGTCCAAGATCATGCGGAGGGCAACCGAGGAGTCGAGGTAGACCAATGTGCTGGGCATTCGGTCAGTGATCCCCTCGCACCTCGTCGATCAGGGCATCCGCCTCATCCGACGTGTACGCCCGCCCGCCGACGGTCTCCGGCCACGGTCGCGGCTGCCTCGCCGGCGGGGTGTAGCGTCCCTCGCGTTCAAGCCGTGCCAGCGTCGTGTCCGCATCGCGGACGGCGCTAATCCGCCAACGCGCTGTGCCCCGTTCGGTCACCACCACGTCGTCGGTGTCCGTGGCCTTGTCGAGGACGGCAGCGGTTTGCTGGTTGAGTTCGCGCTTGCTGACCGTTTGCATGCACCGATTGTACTACCAATGTCAGACATTGTGGCGTGCGAGCACCAGCCGCACGCAGTCGACGCCCCTCCTGCGCCGACGGGTCTTTCAACACCGAACGGCAAGCCCCGGGCAGATTCACTGTATCGGGAACCCGAACGTGCGATGCCGGCACGAGCCGCGCAGCTAGAGGACCAGGTAGCGGCCCTTGCCGACGAGGTCGAGCCCGTTGGCCCGGAAGAACGCGGAAGCGCCCGGTGTGGAACCGGCCAGCAGCTGGTCGGGCCCGCCGAACGTGCCCAGCTGGCCCGCCAGGGCGGCAAGCAGCGCCGTTCCCACCCCCTGGCGGCGGGACGAGGGCCCGACAGCCAGCGCGTGCACTGCCACGTCACCGCCGTCGTGCAATTGGGCGAAGCCCCGTCCGGCCAGGTCGCCGGCCGCCGTGCGCGCGGTGGCGTGTTCGATGCGGCCCGGCACGGCGACGGCCAGTTCGTCCCGGTCGGCACCGGTGGCCTCCGGCAGCTCGTGGTCGAGCCCGACCCGGCCGTCCCAGGCCCGGTGCGCTCCGGTCACGGCGGCGACGTCGTCGAAGCTGCCGGCGTGCCAGAACACCGGCGGGCCGTCGCGGAAGCCCAGGGCCGCCAGGTCGCGGTCCGGGGCAGCGGCGTTGAGCCAGACGTGGACCTCCCGGGCGCCCAGCCGGGTCCCCTCGGCCAGCCCCGGGCGCAGTCCCGCCGACTCCGGGCGGTCCGGGAAGAGGAGCACCAGGCGTGCCCGGGCCGGCTGCCAGACCCACTGGCAGCCGTGGGTGGTGAAGCTGCGGCCTCCGGTCGCCGACGCGAGGCTGCGCTGCCAGGCGGCAAAGGCGGCCTGGGCCCCGGCAATGGTGGTCACCGGGCGGCTGCGTCGAGCCCGCGGCGCACGAGCAGCGGTTCGAGCCGGGCGGGGCGGCCGCGGAAGTCGGTGTAGGACTCCAGCGGGTCGCGCGTGTTGCCGCGCGAAAGCAGCCCGGCACGGAAGCGGTCGCCGTTCCCGCGCGTCCCGCCGCCGTTCTCGGTGAACCACTCGACGGTGTCGGCGTCGAGCACCTCGCTCCAGATGTAGGAGTAGTACCCGGCCGAGTAGCCGCCGTCGAAGATGTGCTTGAAGTAGCCGGTGCGGTAGCGCGGCGGCACGACCGCCGGGTCGAAGCCGGCCGCGCGGAGGGCGCGGTCCTCGAACTCCAGGGGTTCGCCGGGGTCCTCGCCCGGGGCCAGCGAATGCCAGGCCAGGTCCAGCACGGCGGCGGCCAGGTATTCGGTGGTCGCGAACCCCTCGCCCCACAGTTCGGCGGCGTGGATCCGGTCCAGGGCGCCGGCGGGCAGCGGCTCGCCGGTCTCGACGTGGCGGGCGTAGCCGGAGATCAGCTCCTCGTCGAATTGCCACATCTCGTTGACCTGCGACGGGTATTCGACGAAGTCGCGGGGCACGGCGGTCCCGGCCAGCGAGGGGTAGGCCCCCGCGGCGAAGAGCCCGTGCAGGGCGTGGCCGAACTCGTGGAACAGGGTGCGCGTCTCGTCGAGGGTCAGCAGCGCCGGTTGGCCGTCGGCCGGGGCCGGGATGTTGAGGTTGTTGGTGACCACCGGCAGTTCACCGAACAGCGAGGCGCCGACGCGGATGCTGTTCATCCAGGCGCCGCCGGCCTTCGTCGGCCGGGCGAAGTAGTCGCCCAGGAACAGCCCGAGCGTGCTGCCGTCGGCGTCGGAGACCTCCCACACCCGCACGTCCGGATGGTAGACGGGCAGGTCGTGCCGTTCGGCGAAGCCGATGCCGTACAGGCGGGTCGCGGCGGCGAAGACGCCGTCGTGGATGACGCGGTCCAGCTCGAACCAGGGCTTCAGGGCCGCGGCGTCGACGGCGTACCGGTCGCGTTGGACGCGCGCCGAGTGGTAGGCCCGGTCCCAGGGGTCGATGTCGTGGCCTGCGTCCCCGGCCATCACGGCGGCCTCGGTGGCGGCGTTGGCCAGGGCCGGGGGGATGAGCGCCGCGAGGCGCTCGCGCACGGCCTCCAGCGAAGGGGCGGTCTGGGCTTCCAGGACGTAGGCGGCATGGGTGGGGTAGCCCAGCAGGGCCGCCCGGTCGGCGCGCAGCCGGGCCATGGACACCGCCAGGTCCAGGGTGCGGTGTTCGCCGGTCTGTCCGCGGGTCGTGGAGGCCTCGAAGAGCCGGCGCCGCGATCCGGCGTTCTCCAGCCGGGCCAGTGCGGGCTGGTGGGTGGGCAGGACCAGCGTGAGGAGGTATCCGCCGTCGTGCCCCGCCTCGGTGGCGGCGCGGGCGGCGGAGGCGATCTCCGCCTCGGAGAGCCCGTCCAGGTCGGCGGGGTCGTCGAAGAGCACCGCTGCGTTGTTCATCGTGGCCAGCAGCGCCTCCGAATAGCGGGTCGACAGCGCCGAGATCTCGGCATTGAGCTCGCGCAGCCGGGCCTTTCCGGCGTCGTCGAGCCCGGCCCCGGCGCGGCGGAAGGTGCGCAGGGTCTCGGTGCTGAGCCGTGCGGCCTCGCCCTGGAGCCCACTGGCGGCGTCGACGGCTGCCAGCCGCCCGTACAGGCCGGCATCGAGGTGCACGACGTCGGAGTGTTCGGTCAGGAGGGCCTGGATGGTCCCGTGGGCCCCGAGGATGTCCGGGGTCCCGTGCGAGGGCTTGACGTTGGAGAAGGCCATGGTGGCGCGGCGCAGCGTTTCGCCGCTGGCCTCGAAGGCCTCCGTGGTGTTGGCGAACGTCGGCTCCTGGTCGGAGGCGGTGATGGCCCGGATCGCCTCGAGCTGCCCGGCGATGCCCTGCCGGACGGCCTCGACGTAGTCCTGCGCCGTGATGGCGCCGAAGTCCGGCATCTCGAAGGGCAGGGGGCTGCGGCTGAGCAGTGGGTTCGTCATGAAGGCAGTTTTTCACACCGCCGCCCGGGGCGCGATGCCTCCGATCGACGACTGCGATCGGAGGCATGACCGCCGCCCGGACCGCCCGCGTGTCCGTTGGCGCACCCCGGGGGCGCCGCGGCGAACTATGCTGGAGCGTCCCCTGTTTTTCGGCCGCCCCGGCGCGGCCCGGCACCCGGCCGCAGCCGGGGAAGGCGGTTCTGCATGCTCACAGTCGGAGTCCTGGCCCTGCAGGGCGACGTACGCGAACACGTCGCGGCCCTGACGGCCTGCGGCGCCCGGGCGGTGCCGGTCCGCCGCCCCGGGGAGCTCGACGGCCTCGACGGGCTGGTGCTGCCCGGCGGCGAATCGACCGCCATCGACAAGCTCGCCCGCATGTTCGGCGTCGCGGCCCCGCTGAAGGAACGCATAGCCGACGGCTTCCCGGTCTACGGGTCCTGCGCCGGGATGATCCTGCTGGCCGACCGGATCCTCGACCCGGCCACGGACCGCGCCGGCGTCCCGCAGCAGAGCTTCGGCGGGATCGACATGACGGTGCGCCGCAACGCCTTCGGCCGGCAGGTGGAGTCGTTCGAGACGGATCTGGACTTCGCCGGCCTGGGGGCGCTGGACCGCCCGGACCGTCCGCTCGGGGGTGCCGCCGCCGGCGCGGGCGCCGATCCCGTGCACGCCGTGTTCATCCGCGCCCCGTGGGTCGAAAGCGTGGGCGGGGACGTCCAGGTCCTGGCCTCGGTGCAGGTCCCGTCGGGGCTGCCCGGCGCGGATCCGGCAACGGACAGTAGAATCGTTGCAGTACGTTCGGGATCGCTGCTGGCCACCTCCTTCCACCCCGAGGTCACGGGGGAGCGCCGGATCCATGAACTTTTCATCCAGCTGATCAAGGGAGAAGCGTAAGCATGTCAGGCCACTCCAAATGGGCAACGACCAAGCACAAGAAGGCCGCGATCGACGCCAAGCGAGCCAAGTCGTTCGCCAAGCTCATCAAGAACATCGAGGTCGCCGCGCGCGCCGGCGGTGCCGACGTGGCCGGTAATCCGGCCCTGGAGGTCGCCGTCTCCAAGGCGAAGAAGACCTCGGTCCCCAACGACAACATCGACCGTGCCATCAAGCGCGGCGCCGGCCTGACCGGTGAGGTCATCGACTACGCCGAGATCATCTACGAGGCCCGCGGTCCGCAGGGCTCGGCGCTGCTCGTCGAGTGCCTGACCGACAACAAGAACCGCGCCGCCTCCGAGGTCCGCCTGGCCATCACGCGCAACGGCGGCACCGTCGCCGACCCGGGCTCGGTCGCCTACCTGTTCGCCCGCAAGGGCGTCGTCTCGCTGCCCGCGAAGGACCTGACCGAGGACGACATCCTCCTGGCCGTCCTCGAGGCCGGCGCCGACGAGGTCAAGGAGTCCGGCGAGAACTTCGAGATCCACTCCGAGCCCACCGACCTGCGCGCCGTCGTCGGAGCACTGGAGGAGGCCGGGATCGAGTACGAGTCCGACGAGGTCGAATTCGTCCCCTCGATGCAGGTCCAGCTCGACGCCGACGCGGCCCGCAAGTTCCTCAAGCTCGCCGACGCCCTCGAGGAGCTCGACGACGTGCAGAACGTCTACTCCAACGCAGACCTCTCCGCCGAGGTCATGGCAGAGCTCGAAGCGGACGACTAGCACCGCCGTGGCATTGCGCGTGGTCGGCGTCGACCCGGGGCTGACCCGTTGCGGCCTGGCCGTGGTCGACGTCGAACCGAACCGCCGCGCCTCGCTGGTCGACGTCACCGTGGTCGGCACCACGCCGGACACCCCGCTGGACCAGCGCCTGCTGGCCATCGCCGAGGGCATCGACGCCTGGCTGGACCGGCACCACCCGGACGTCCTGGCCGTCGAACGCGTCTTCAGCCAACTCAACGTCAGCACCGTGATGGGCACCGCGCAGGCCTCCGGCATCGTCATCGCCGCCGCCGCCCGACGCGGCATCCCCGTGGCCCTGCATACCCCCACCGAGGTCAAGGCCGCGGTCACCGGCAGCGGGCAGGCGAACAAGGCTGCCGTCGGGAAGATGGTCGCCAAGATCCTGCGCCTGGATGCGCCCCCGGCCCCCGCCGATGCCGCGGATGCCGCCGCCCTGGCGATCACCCACGGCTGGCGCGGAGCGGCCCCCGGCGTGCAGGCCTCCTCCGGTGTCGGCCGCGGGTCCAGCGGGTTGACCGCGGCCCAGCGGGCTTGGGCGGCCGCGGAGGCAGCAGCGCGCACGACCCGCGCGCCGCGTCGCTGACCCGCCCGGCCGCCGCCGGCGGGTAGGCTGTTCGTAGATATGTTCGGATGCCGCGAAGTGGCCACCCGATACGGCACGACGGCGGAGGAAGGCTTTTCATGATTAGTTCCCTCAACGGGGAGGTCACCCACGTGGCCCTGAACAGCGCCGTCCTCGAGGTCTCCGGCTTCGGCATGCTCATCCAGGCCACCCCGCAGACGCTCTCCGGCCTGCACGTCGGACGCCCGGCGCTCGTGCACACCTCGATGGTCGTGCGCGAGGACTCCATGACCCTGTTCGGCTTCGCCAGCCCGGCCGAGCGCGAGGTCTTCGAGGTGCTGCTCTCCGTCGCCGGCATCGGCCCCCGCCTGGCCCTGGCCGTCCTGGCGGTGCACGGTCCCGAGGAGGTCCGCGTCGCGGTCGCCGGCGGCGACGCCAAGGCCTTCACCCGGGTCCCGGGCATCGGGCCCAAGAGCGCGCAACGGATCCTGCTCGAGCTGGCCGGCAAGCTCGCCCCCACGGGCGCGGCCGCCGCCCCGCTGCCGGCGGCCGCCGAACCGGTGTGGAAGGACCAGGTCCTGCAGGCCCTGGTGGGGCTGGGCTGGTCGGAGAAGGACGCCGGCAAGGCCCTGGAGGCGACTGCGGCCGCCGAACCCGACCTGGCCGCCACCGGCCACGTGGGGGACATCCTCAAGTCGGTGCTCCGCGACCTGGGCCGCGGCGCGACCGTGGGCGGGCGCTAGGCTACGCCCATGACGGAGAAAACGGAGAAGTCGGCGAACCAGCAGATCACCGCCTCCACCCCGGAACCCGAGGAGCGCGCGCTGGAGGCGGCGCTGCGCCCGAAGAACCTCCACGATTTCGTCGGCCAGGCCCGCGTCCGCCAGCAGCTCTCCCTGGTCCTGGAGGCCTCGCGGATCCGTGAACGCTCCGCCGACCACGTGCTGCTTTCCGGCCCCCCGGGACTGGGCAAGACCACCCTGGCGATGATCATCGCCTCCGAGATGAACGCCCCGCTGCGCATCAGCTCCGGACCGGCCATCCAGCATGCCGGCGACCTGGCCGCCATCCTGTCCTCGCTCACCGAGGGCGAGGTCCTCTTCCTCGACGAGATCCACCGGATGAGCCGGCCCGCCGAGGAGATGCTCTACATGGCCATGGAGGACTTCCGCGTCGACATCGTCGTCGGCAAGGGCGCCGGTGCCACTGCCATCCCCCTGGAACTGCCGCCGTTCACGCTCGTCGGCGCCACCACCCGCGCCGGCCTGCTCCCGGGTCCGCTCCGCGACCGCTTCGGCTTCACCGGGCACCTGGAGTTCTACGCCACGGACGAGCTCGAGCTGGTCCTGCGCCGCTCGGCGATGCTGCTGGATTTGTCGGTGAACTCGGCGGCCTTCGCGGAGATCGCGCTGCGCTCCCGCGGCACCCCGCGTATCGCCAACCGCCTGCTGCGCCGCGTCCGGGACTGGGCCCTGGTCCACGGCATCGAGCAGATCGACGCCCGGTCGGCCTCCTCCGCGCTGGACATGTACGAGGTCGACGGCCGTGGCCTGGACCGCCTGGACCGCAACGTACTCACCGCCCTGTGCACCAAGTTCGGGGGAGGGCCGGTCGGGCTGTCGACGCTGGCGATCGCCGTCGGCGAGGAGACGGAAACGGTGGAAACCGTCGCCGAGCCCTACCTCGTGCGCGAGGGCCTGCTCGGGCGCACCCCGCGCGGCCGGATCGCGATGCCCGCCGCCTGGGAACATCTCGGCCTCGCGGCTCCCGCCGACTGGGCCCTGTTGGACCAGTTCGGCCGCCCGGCCCACGGTCTGGACGACGGAACCGAGTAATCCCCGGCGGGCTGTGAGGCCCCGGTCACTGAACGTCCAGCCTCGGCCTATACAATGGTGACTTGCCCTCCCGTGCGCCCTGTTTCCGGTGCGCACGGAAGCCCCCAGAACAGAAACAGGTAGTAGACCCTTGACCTCCACGATATTGGCCCAGGCTGCAGCACCGTCGGGCTTCGACCCGATGACCCTCATTCTCATCCTGGCGTTCGCGTTCCTCATCTTCATGATGTTCCGCGGGCGCAAGAAGGCGCAGAAGCAGCAGGAGCAGCTGCGGTCGCAGCTCGAGCCGGGCTCGGAGGTCATGACCAACTTCGGCCTCTTCGGCACGGTCGTGGCCATCAACCCCGAAGACAACAAGGTCACCCTGGAAATCTCCCCGGGCACCACCGCGACGGTGCACTCCCAGGCCATCGCCAAGGTCGTGCCGGCAGCCGCCCCCGCGGCGCAGGACGAGGTCCCGTCCGAGCAGCCCGTGGACGAGACGCCGGAGGAAACACTCCGCCGCCTCGACAGCGAGGGCAAGAACCAGAACGACTAAGTGCATCGCGGCGTCGGCCCCCACCGGGGCCGACGCCGCGTTCTGCCGTACTTCGATGCCTTCCGCGGGTGTCTTGAGCAGAAAGTCCCACCATGACTAAGACCGGCCCGATCAAGCACGCCAGACGCGCGCTGTTGTGGCTCGGCGTGATCATCATCGCGCTGTCGGCGGTGCTGGTTTCCGGCGTCGCCACCAACCATTCGACCTTTGCCCCGAAACTCGCCCTCGACCTGGAGGGCGGAACGCAGATGATCCTGTCGCCCAAGGTGCAGGGCGGCGCGGACATCAACCAGGAGCAGCTGGACCAGGCGGTGAAGATCATCCGCCAGCGCGTCGACGGCTCCGGTGTCTCCGAAGCCGAGATCACCACCCAGTCGGGACGCAACGTCGTCGTCTCCATGCCCGGCGTCCCGGATGAGAAGACCCGGGAACTGATCCAGGCCTCCGCGAACATGGAGTTCCGCCCGGTCATCAAGGCCGGATCGTGGGACCCGCTGCCCAAGGCCGAACGCACGCCGGCCAAGGACCTGCCGGACCCGAAGAAGAAGCCCGAGAACGGCTCGGACACGAACTGGGTCGACGCTGCCCTGCAGAAGAAGTTCGAGGCCTACGACTGCACCGCCGAACTGGCCAAGCAGGACATCGAACCGGCTGATCCCGCCAAGCCGATGATCGCCTGCGATCCGGACCAGCACGTGAAGTACATCCTGGGCCCGGTCGCGATCCCGGGCACCGACATCGCCGATGCCACCTCGGGCATGCAGCAGTCCCAGCAGGGCTTCAACACCGGCCAGTGGGTGGTCAACCTCGAGTTCAACGGCGAGGGCACCACCAAGTTCCGCGAGGTCACCGAGCGCCTGGTCGGCATGCAGGGTGCGCAGAACCAATTCGCCATCGTCCTGGACGGCCAGGTGCTCTCCGCCCCGACGACCAATGCGCTCATCGCGGACGGCAAGGCGGAAATCAGCGGCAACTTCACCGAGGAATCCGCCAAGGCGCTGGCCGAGAAGCTCAAGTACGGCGCCCTGCCCATCTCCTTCGAGATCCAGAGTTCCCAGCAGATCTCCGCGACACTCGGCGCGGACCAGCTGCGCATGGGCCTCATCGCCGGCATCATCGGCCTGGTCCTGGTCGCGCTGTACTCGTTCTTCCAGTACCGCCTGCTGGGGTTCGTGACCATCTTCTCGCTCGTGGTCGCCGGAATCCTGACCTACCTGGCCATCGTGCTGCTGGGCTGGGCGCAGAACTACCGGCTCTCCTTGGCCGGCATCGCCGGCATCATCGTGTCCATCGGCCTGACCGCGGACTCGTTCATCGTCTACTTCGAACGCATCAGGGACGAACTGCGCGACGGCAGGAGCCTGCCCTCGGCGGTGGAGACCGGGTGGAAGCGCGCCAAGCACACCATCCTCGCCTCCAAGGCAGTGAACCTGCTGGCCGCCGTCGTGCTCTACATCGTCGCCGTCGGCGGCGTGAAGGGCTTCGCCTTCACCCTCGGGCTGACGGCCCTCGCGGACCTGCTGGTGGTGTTCCTGTTCACGCACCCGACCCTGCAGCTGCTGGCCACCACGCGGTTCTTCGGGGAAGGCCACCGGCTCTCCGGGCTCGACCCGTCCCTGCTCGGTGCCGAACCGCTCTACCGCGGCGCGGGGCGCCTGCGCACCTACCGGCCCACCCCGCCCCCGTCCAAGCGCAACGCAAGCGCCTCCAAGGAAGCCGAGCGACGCCAGACGATCGCCGAACGGCGGCAGGCAGCGGCACGCTCCGGTGCCGGACAGTCCTCCGCGACGAAGGAAAACGACAATGCCTAATCTCGCCACCTGGGGCAACGACCTCTACACGGGCCGGCGATCCTACCCGTTCATCGCCAAGCGCAACCTCTGGTTCGCGATCGCGGGGCTGCTGGTCATCGCCTCCATCATCGTCCCGCTCGTCAAGGGCGGCTTCAACCTGGGCATCGAGTTCCGCGGGGGATCCGAATTCACCGTCTCGCAGGTCCAGCACACCGAGGTCAAGGTCGGCGAGCAGGCCGTCAAGGATGCCGCCCCCGACCACGAGCCGACGGTCACGAACATCGCCCCGAACACGATGCGGATCCAGACCGAGCGCCTGACCAACGAGCAGACCCTCCAGGTCGCCGATGCCCTCGCCAAGGCCTACGGCGTCTCCGACTCCGAGGTGACCTCGTCCTTCGTCGGCCCCTCCTGGGGCGCGGATGTCTCGCAGCAGGCGTTCTGGGGCCTGATCGCCTTCGTAGTCCTCGTGGCGTTGCTGATGGCGATCTACTTCCGCACCTGGAAGATGTCGCTGGCGGCGATCATCGGCCTGTTCACGGTCGTCATCGTCACCGCGGGGATCTACTCGCTCTCCGACTTCGAGGTCACCCCCAGCGCGATCATCGGCTTCCTGACGATCCTGAGCTACTCGCTCTACGACACGGTGGTGGTCTTCGACAAGATCCGGGAGAACACGGCCCACACGTTCGAGCAGACCGACCGCACGTTCATCGAGCAGATCAACCTCGCGGTGAACCAGACCCTGGTCCGGTCGATCAACACCTCCGTGGTCGCCGTCCTGCCGGTGGGCTCGATCCTGTTCATCGGCGCCTACCTGCTGGGCGCCGGCACGTTGAAGGACCTCTCGCTGGCCCTGTTCGTGGGCATCATCGTCGGCACGCTGTGCACGATCTTCGTGCAGGCACCGCTGTATGCTGTCCTGCGCCACGGCGAGCCCGCGGTGCGCAAGCACAACGCCAAGGTGCTCGCCAAGCGCGGGGAGAGCCAGGTCTCGCAGGCTGCCACCGCCGGATAGGCAGCCTGTCTCCGTGGGGCGCATGTGACCCCAAGGCCCCACGGGTGCTATAACGGTGATAACGGACGGGCCACGGGTGGGAATACCCACCCGTGGCCCGCCGTTACCCAGACCCGGAAGCACCGTGCTTGCCGGGGACCAGCGAGAGGAGCTGCCATGGCCGAACCCACTGCCCGGGCAGCGCGTGAAGTCGAGGCGCCGGCTTCCCCGCCGGCCACCCGTCGCCGTGGCGGGACCATGTCTCGGTTGGCCCGCTTCGCCGGGCGCAGCGCCTCCGGGCAGCCGCCGATCCTCGAGCCGCTGCTGCGCACGGTCCGGGCCAACAGCCCGCGGGAGGACCTGGACCTGATCACCCGTGCCTTTGCCGTGGCCGAACGCTGCCACGAGAACCAGAAGCGCAAGAGCGGGGACCCGTACATCACCCACCCCGTCGCGGTCGCGACCATCCTGGCGGAGATGGGCATGACCGGCACCACGCTGGCTGCCGCCCTGCTGCACGACACGGTGGAGGACACCGACTACTCGCTGGATGACCTGGCCCGCGAATTCGGCGACGAGGTCGCCATGCTGGTCGACGGGGTCACCAAGCTGGACAAGGTCCAATTCGGCGATGCCGCCCAGGCCGAAACCGTGCGCAAGATGGTCATCGCGATGGCCCGCGACATCCGCGTGCTGTTGATCAAGCTCGCCGACCGGCTCCACAACGCCCGCACCTGGCGCTACGTCTCGCCGGAGTCCAGCGCCAAGAAGGCCCGTGAAACCCTGGAGATCTTCGCGCCCCTGGCCCACCGGCTGGGCATGAACACGATCAAATGGGAACTCGAGGACCTCTCGTTCGCCGCCCTGCACCCCAAGGTCTACGAGGAGATCGTGCGCATGGTGGGGGACCGGACCCCCGAGCGGGAGAAGTACCTCTCGACCGTCCGCACCCTGATCGCCGAGGACCTGCACCAGGCGCGCATCCGGGCCACCATCACCGGACGGCCCAAGCACTACTACTCGATCTACCAGAAAATGGTCGTCCGCGGCAAGGAATTTGACGACATCCACGACCTCATGGGCGTGCGCGTCCTGGTCGACAGCGTCCGCGAGTGCTATGCGACGCTGGGGAGCCTGCATGCGCGCTGGAACCCGCTGCCGGGCCGGTTCAAGGACTACATCGCGATGCCGAAGTACAACATGTACCAGTCGCTGCACACCACGGTGATCGGCCCCGGGGGCAAGCCGGTCGAAATCCAGATCCGCACGCACGACATGCACCGGCGGGCCGAGTACGGCATCGCCGCCCACTGGAAGTACAAGTCGGGTGCGCAGAAGACGAAGGCCGTCGGCCACGACGGCCAGGACATGAACTGGCTGCGCAGCGTGATGGACTGGCAGCAGGAAACCCGCGACCCGGGGGAGTTCCTCGATTCGCTGCGTTTCGAGATCAACGCGGCCGAGGTCTTCGTCTTCACGCCCAAGGGCGAGGTCATGGCCCTGCCCGCCGGGTCGACCCCGGTGGACTTCGCCTACGCCGTGCACACGGAGGTGGGCCACCGCACCATCGGCGCGCGGGTGAACGGCAAGCTGGTGCCGCTGAACAGCGAACTGCACCACGGCGACTGGGTCGAGGTCTTCACCTCCAAGGCCGAGGGAGCCGGTCCCAGCCAGGACTGGCAGAACTTCGTCAAGAGCCCTCGCGCGCGCAACAAGATCCGCCAATGGTTCACCAAGGAACGCCGTGAAGAGGCGATCGACAAGGGCAAGGACCAGCTCACTCGTGCCCTGCGGAAGAACAACCTGCCGCTGCAGAAGCTGATGACCCACGACACGCTCACCGCGGTCGCCCAGCAGCTGCGGCACAGCGACATCGCGGCCATGTACGCGGCCGTGGGCGACGGGCACACCTCGGCCCAGAACGTCATCGAACACCTCACGGCGCTGGTCGGCGCAGCGCACCCGGACGAAGCGGACTTCGACGAGACCCCGTCCTTCACCCCCGGGACCTCGCGGCAGACCTCCGATGCCGGGGTCGTGGTGGCCGGTGCCGGGGACGTCATGGCCAAGCTGGCCCGGTGCTGCACCCCGGTCCCGCCCGACGCCATCCGCGGCTTCGTGACGCGGGGCTCGGGCATCTCGGTCCACCGGGCCAACTGCGCCAACCTGCTGGCCCTCGGTGCCGATTCCGAACGGCTCGTGGACGTGAAATGGGCCCCGACGCAGTCCAGCGTGTTCCTGGTGGAGATCCAGGCCGAGGCGCTGGACCGCAAGTCGCTGCTCTCCGACGTGACGAAGGTGCTCTCCGACAACCAGGTCAACATCCTCTCGGCCAGCGTGGCCACCGGACGCGACCGGGTCGCGATTTCGCGCTTCTCCTTCGAGATGGGCGACCCGAAGTACCTCCACCACATCCTCAACGCCGTCCGCCGGATCGACGGCGTGTACGACGTCTACCGCACCTCCGAGGGCAAGCGCCGCAGCTAGGAAGCGGTCCCCAGCCGTGGCAGTGACTCGACCAGGTCCAACGCCGCCCGTTTGCCAGGCCGCCGGCCCGTGGCCCGGATGGCCTCGAGCAGCTGCTCCCGGCGGCATTGAGGACGCCGGGTCGCGAGCATCCGCGAGATGGCGCGTCGCGCCGACACCGGATCGCCGTGGAACGCCAGGTCAAGGGCGGTGCGCAGCGGCGTCGTGACGGCCATCGGGAGCCCCCTGTCGACCTCGGACTCGTGGAGTACGCACTCGTGCAGGGTGGTCCGCAGTCCGTCGCGGTGCAGGGGCAGCCGGTGGAAGCGGGCCACCAGCAACTCCAGGGTCACCGGTACCGGAAGATGGCCGTGGACCCAGGCAGCGGTCAGGCGCCCGATGACCGCGTCCTGCTGCAACCGCGGACCCACCAGCGCCGCGACGGCGGCCGCGCGCACCACCGGGTCGTCCGGCACGGCGGCGCAGACGAAGGTGCCCGGCAGGATTCCACGCAGTGTACCTTCCGCGCAGAGAACGGCGAGTTCGGGGGCCGTGAACGGCCGGCCGGGCCGCAGGATGGTGCGATCGGGTGCGGCGAGCAGGGGCTCTGTCATGAGCCCACTGTTGCAAAGCGGCCCGGACGGCAAAAGGGCCGGCCGCCAGCTTGTGGATACTGGCGACCGGCCCCTCACAGGAGGCGGGGTGGTCCTACTCGAAGTCCTCCGCGGACTTCTGCAGGGTCTCCAGCCAGGCCCGGCGTGCCGCCAGGGCCTCCTCGGCGTCCCGGATCTTCCGGTCGTTGCCCGATGCCTTCGCCGTCTCGAGGTCGGCCTCGAGCTCGGAGATCGTGTCCTCCAGCTGGGAGAGCATGCTGTTCGTCCGCGCCTTCGTCTCGGGGTTCGACCGGCGCCACTTCTCGTCCTCGGCGTCGCGCAGGGCATCCTCGACCGTGCGCATCCCGCCTTCCATCCGCTGCATGGCCGAGCGCGGCACCTTGCCCGCCGCCTCCCAGCGGTCGCGGATCGGCTCGAAGGCCTTCTTCGCCGCGGCGAGGTCCTTGATCGGCAGCAGCGCTCGCGCTTCGGCGAGGATGGCCTCCTTGGCCGCCAGGTTCGCCTCGAACTCCTGGTCCAGTTCCTCGTTGGCGCGGGCGCGGGCGTCGAAGAAGACGTCCTGCGCGGCACGGAACCGGGCCCACAGTGCGTCGTCGTCCTTGCGGGAAGCCCGCTTGGAGGCCTTCCACTCATCCATCAGGCGGCGGTACTCGCCGGCCGTGGCCCCCCACTCCGTGGAGCTGGACAGGGCCTCGGCGCGGGCAATGAGCCCTTCCTTGACGCGCTTGGCTTCCGAGTTGTCGGCGTCGAGCTGGGAGAAGAACGCCCGGCGGTGCCGGTCGAAGGTGGTGCGTGCGCCCCGGAAGCGCTTCCAGAGCGCGTCCTCGGTGGGCCGGCCCAGGCGCGGGCCGCTCTTCTGGGCGGACTTCCACAGCTCGAACAGCTCGTTCATGCGGTTGCTGCCCTGCTTCCACTGCATCGTGGACGGGTCCTGCGCCGCCAGCTCCTCCGCCTCCACGACGATGGCCTCGCGGGCTGCCAGTTCGCGCGCCCGGTTCTCCTCCTGGGCCTTGCGCTCGGCCTTCTGCCGTTCGGCGACTTCCCCGCGCACGACGTCGAGGCGCTGCTGCAGGGCCTTCAAGTCACCGACCATGATGCGCGCGGAGACCAGTTCCTGCAGGTGGTCCAGCGTCTTGTTCATGTCGGCGGACGGGGCCTGGGCGGCGACCCGCTGCTCCAGCAGCAGCAGCTGGCTGACGACGTCGTCGTGCTTGCGCACGAAGTAGGCCAGCGCCTCGTCCTGGGTCGCGTCGGGGTACTGGCCGACCGGGAACTCCTCGCCGTCGACGAGGACGAAGACGTGGCCGTCCCCGGTGACGCGGGCGAACTTGGCCGCCTCGGCCAGGTCG
This sequence comes from Arthrobacter sp., assembly GCA_035571895.1. Lineage (GTDB taxonomy): Bacteria > Actinomycetota > Actinomycetes > Actinomycetales > Micrococcaceae > Arthrobacter_H. The sequence continues at coordinate 16,006 of DATNBS010000142.1, forward strand.
CTGCTGTAGGCCGGGGGAGCGGCCACCGCGGGGGCCGACGGTGCTGCCTGGCCGGGGCCCGTGGCACCGGCGGCCGGGGCCGCTGGACGGGCCGCCGGGCGGGGCATGGCGGACGGCGTCGGGACCGGACGCGGCGTGGGCAACGGCTTCGGTGCCGGTTGGCCGGACGCGGGTGCCGGGGTGTCGGCGCCGGTGGGGGCCTGGCCCGCGGGGGCGCCGGCAGGCGCTTCGCCGGGCTGCTGGGCGTTGTCGTCGGATTGCTTGGAGCTGGTCACCGCTAGAACTCTTTCGTTGGGGATCGTCCCGGGAATGCCCCCGGGACCCATGTTTCCCCCGTCACTTTACCGAGTCGCCGCGGAAACGCGGTAGTTTGCCGCCCGCCGGGTCGCCATGCCCGGAGCGGACGTCCTAGAATTGTGCGGTTGCCGCCCGTCGTCCGTCCGGTTGATGGCGATGGGGCGGTGCCGACCCATGAACTTTCGCGAAGGAGCTTTCCCCGATATGGCACGCAAGGCCTCCCTGTCCGGTTTCCCCGAGTGGCTGCCCAACGAACGCCTGGTGGAACTCCATGTCCTGGATGCCCTGCGCCGCACCTTCGAACTGCATGGATTCGGCAACATCGAGACGCGCGCCGTGGAAACCGTCGGGCAGCTGCTGCGCAAGGGCGAGATCGACAAGGAGGTCTACGGGCTCTCCCGCCTCCAGGCCGACGAGGGCGAATCGACCGGTTCGGACCCTAACGCGCTGGCCCTGCACTTCGACCTCACCGTCCCCTTCGCCCGCTACGTGGTGGAGAACGCCGGACACCTGGCCTTCCCCTTCCGGCGCTACCAGATCCAGAAGGTCTGGCGTGGCGAGCGCCCGCAGGACGGCCGCTTCCGCGAATTCACCCAGGCGGACATCGACGTCGTCGGCGATGGCACCCTGCCGTTCCGCTACGACGTCGAACTGGCCCTGGTCATCGCCGATGCCCTCGGGTCGCTGCCGATCGGGGACTTCACCGTGCGGGTGAACAACCGCAAGCTCGCCGAGGGGTTCTACCGCGGCCTGGGGCTCGGGGACACCGCGGGGGTGCTGCGCAGCATCGACAAGCTCGAGAAGATCGGGCCCGAGAAGGTCGCCGGGCTGCTGGTCAGCGAGCTCGGTGCCACGCAGGAGCAGGCCCACGCGGCCCTTGCCCTGGCCTCCATCCGCACCGCCGACACGTCCTTCGTGGACCAGGTGCGGGCCCTCGGCGTCGAGCACGAGCTGCTGGACGTGGGCCTGGCCGAACTGGCCGAGGTCATCGAGGCCGCCAGCCAGCGGGCACCGGGAACCGTGGTGGCGGACCTGTCCATCGCCCGCGGCCTGGACTACTACACGGGCACCGTCTACGAGACGGTGCTGGTCGGCCACGAGAAGCTCGGTTCCATCTGCTCGGGCGGGCGCTACGAGTCCCTGGCCTCCAAGGGCAACCGGGTCTTCCCCGGCGTCGGGCTCTCCATCGGCGTGTCCCGGTTGGTCTCCCGCCTGCTGGCCGACGGTGGCCTGCGCGCGAGCCGCGATGTGCCCACCGCCGTGCTGGTGGCACTGAACGACGACGGATCCTGGTATGGGGCCCAGGATGTCGCCTCCGCACTCCGCGGGCGCGGGATCGCCGTCGAGGTCGCCGCGAAAGCCGAGAAGTTCGGCAAGCAGATCCGCTACGCCGACCGCCGCGGCATCCCGTTCGTCTGGTTCACCGCAGCCGACGGGACCCACGAGGTCAAGGACATCCGCACCGGGGAGCAGGTCGCCGCCGACCCGCAGACCTGGACGCCGCCCGCCGAGGACCTGCAGCCGGGGATCTCCGGCTCCTGACCGCCGCTGCCGGCCGCCGTTTCTGCCACCGGCTGCCGCCGGCGACGGCGGGCCCGGTTGCGGGCGCGGCGCCGGCTGCCGGTAAACTCAAACGAAACCCACCACCAGACCAGCGCGTGCGTTCCCGGAGGACATCCGTGCCGCACGCGAGGATCCCCTCGAAAGGACATCAGTGCTGCGCACTCACGACCTGGGCACGCTCAGGGCCGAGCACATTGGACAATCCGTCACCCTGGCCGGCTGGGTGGCCCGCCGCCGGGACCACGGAGGGGTCGCCTTCCTGGATCTGCGCGATGCCTCCGGCGTGGCCCAGATCGTGGTCCGCGACGAAGCCGACTTCCACTCCCTGCGCAACGAATACGTCCTGCAGGTCACCGGCACCGTCGAACGGCGCCCCGAGGGCAATGAGAACCCTGCCCTCGCCACCGGGGAGATCGAGGTGATGGCCGACTCCGTCGTCGTGCTCAATACCTCGGCACCGCTGCCGTTCCAGGTCGACGAGCACGTCGAGGTCGGCGAGGAGGCGCGGCTGCGCCACCGCTACCTGGACCTGCGCCGCCCGGGACCGAACGCCAACATCCGGCTGCGCTCCGAGGCCAACCGGGTCGCCCGCGAACTGCTGCACGACGAGGGCTACGTCGAGATCGAGACGCCGACGCTGACCCGCTCGACCCCCGAGGGCGCCCGCGACTTCCTGGTGCCCGCACGCCTGGCCCCCGGGTCCTGGTACGCCCTGCCGCAGTCCCCGCAGTTGTTCAAGCAGCTGCTGCAGGTCGGTGGTTTCGAGAAGTACTACCAGATCGCCCGCTGCTACCGCGACGAGGATTTCCGCGCCGACCGGCAGCCGGAGTTCACCCAGCTGGACATCGAGGCCTCGTTCGTCGAGCAGGACGACATCATCGCCCTGGGCGAGGGCATCGTGAAGGCCCTGTGGCAGCTGATCGACGTCGAGGTCCCGACCCCGATCCAGCGGATGACCTACGCCGACGCCATGCAGAAGTACGGCTCCGACAAGCCGGACCTGCGCTTCGGCCTGGAACTGACCGAGCTGAAGGACTTCTTCAAGGACACCACCTTCCGCGTCTTCCAGGCACCGTACGTGGGTGCCGTCGTCATGCCCGGCGGAGCCTCCCAGCCCCGCCGCACCCTCGACGCCTGGCAGGAATGGGCCAAGCAGCGCGGCGCCAAGGGCCTGGCCTACGTGCTGCTGCAGGAAGACGGCACGCTCACCGGGCCGGTGGCCAAGAACCTCACCGACTTCGAGCGCGAGAACCTCGCCTCCACCGTCGGCGCGAACCCGGGCGACTGCATCTTCTTCGCCGCCGGCACCGCCGCGGAATCGCGCGCCCTGCTCGGCGCCGCCCGCGTGGAGATCGGCCACCGCACCGGACTGATCAAGGACGGAGACTGGGCCTTCGTCTGGGTCGTCGACGCCCCGATGTTCGAGTCCGCCGAAGCCGCCGTGGCCTCCGGAGATGTGGCCGTCGGTGCGGGCAAGTGGACCGCCGTCCACCACGCATTCACGTCCCCGAAGCCCGAGTTCCTCGACACGTTCGACCAGGACCCGGAAAACGCGCTGTCCTACGCCTACGACATCGTCTGCAACGGCAACGAGATCGGTGGCGGGTCCATCCGCATCCACCAGCGCGACGTGCAGGAACGCGTCTTCAAGCTCATGGGCCTGGACGAGGAGGCGGCGCAGTCGAAGTTCGGCTTCCTGCTCGAGGGCTTCAAGTTCGGCGCCCCGCCCCACGGCGGCATCGCGTTCGGCTGGGACCGCGTGGTGCAGCTGCTGACCAACTCGGACTCGATCCGCGACGTCATCGCGTTCCCGAAGACCGGTGGCGGCTTCGACCCGCTGACCCAGGCACCGGCACCGATCACCGCGCAGCAGCGCAAGGAAGCCGGCGTGGACGCCAAGCCCGAGCCGAAAAAGTCCTCCAAGGACGACGAGGCAGCCAGGTCCAGGTAGACCGGCCCATGGCCGGTTGAATCCGGTACCCTGCGGGGGCATTCGCCACGGGCGGATGCCCCCGCGGTGTTTCCGCCGCCACCCGTCGTGGTGCCCGGTGTCGGCCCGTGGCTGTCCCGGTCTTCCCCTCCACAGGTCCAAGGGGGCCGGTGTTCTCCACAGTCCTCCAGCAGGACTACGGGGCGGGAGGGGCAGAAACTAGAAGCGAATACATGTTCGAAGAGTGTGGTGGTTCCGGAACGGCAGGTGGCAGGGGTGGTCCGGCCGTAGCGCCTGATGCCGCCACCGCCGCCGCGGACGACGCCGCCCTATCAGCTTCCCCTGACGCTGCCGCAGGACCTTCCGCCCGCGCTGCCGCGGTTGCTGTCGCTGATGGCCCTGCGGATGCTGCCGTTGGTCCCGGCAGGCTTGTTCCGGAGGGGGACATGGTGGCGGAGGCCAGCTCCATGGTGGGGCGGTTCGCCGCGGGCGGGGTCGACCTGCCCGAGGGGACGCTGGTGGATTTGGTGGCGGCGTTGGAGGCGGTGAAGGCCGCCGCTGCGGCCTACCAGGCCCGAGCCGCGGTGGTGTTGCGGGAGCGGGTCATCGAGCGTGAACGTGCCGCCGGGGTGCGCCAGGAGCGGTTGGGTGTCTCGGCCGGCGCTCAGTTGGGGCTGGCCCGGCGCCAATCCCCGCACGAGGGCGGGCGCTGGTTGGGTTTTTCGAAGGTGGTCGTCACCGAGATGCCCCACACTCTGGCCGCGTTGAGTGCCGGGCGGATCACCGAGTACCGGGCGATGCTGCTGGTGCGCGAGACCGCGTGCCTGTCGTTGGAGGACCGCCAGGACGTCGACGAGGAGTTGATGGCCGACCCGGCGGCCACCGACGGGGTGGGGGACCGGCGCCTGGTGGCGATGGCCCGTGCCCTGGCCGCGCGCCTGGATGCGGCGGCGGTGGTCCGCCGGGCCCGCAAGGCGGTGGGGGACCGGCATGTGAGCCTGCGTCCGGCCCCGGACACGATGGGCATCCTCAGCGTGGTGTTGCCCGTGGGGCAGGCGGTGGCGGTGTTCAAGGCGCTGTCCGGGGCCGCGGACACGGTCCTGGGCCGGGACGGGGAACGCACCCGCGGCCAGGTCATGGCAGACACGCTGGTCGAACGCGTCACCGGGCAGGCGCGGGCCACCGCCACACCGGTGGAGGTCCAGCTGGTAATGACCGATCGAACCCTGTTCCAAGGCGATGCCGAACCGGCGTACCTGCCCGGCTACGGCGTCGTCCCGGCCCAGATCGCTCGGGACCTGATCCTGCAGGCCACGGCCCCAAACGGCGGGGACGGCCTGGACAAGCCGCAAGCCGGGCAAAACCGAAACGACCCACACGGCCAGCCCGATCCGGCAGGCAACGCGGCCGGGGACCCGGACCCCGGAGACCCCATCGGCGTGCACCGGCCACCAGGAAGCAGGGGCACGGGCCATGGAGATGATGCGGCGCTGCGGCTGGGGGAGCTGGTGTGGGTGCGGCGGTTGTACACCGCCCCGGGGACCGGGGCACTGGTGGGGCTGGATTCGAGGGCAAGGTTATTCCCCGACGGGTTGCGCCGCTTCATCGAACTCCGCGACCAGGTTTGTGCCCGGCCGTATTGCGAGGCACCCATCCGTGAACGGGACCATGTCCTGGCCTGGGCCGCCGGCGGGAAGACCACCGCAGGCAACGGGTCCGGGTTGTGCAAGGCATGCAACCTGGGCAAGGAAGCCCCGGGATGGCACTGCCGCGAAGTCCCCGGGGACCGTCACACCCTCGAAACCACCACCCCCACCGGGCACGCCTATCGCTCCCATGCACCCGCCCTTCCCGGCACCAACGCCTGACAGGCGGCAGGCGCGGATGCGCTGGTGGGTCAGCCCGGCAGGTCCGCCGTGTCGACGATGAGCGTGAAGGGCCCCGAGTTCACCAGCGAGACATCCATGTGTTCCCCAAAGACGCCGTGCTCCACCCGAGCCCCGAGACGGCGCAACCGGGCCATGAATTCGACATACAGCGGCTCGGACACCGAGCGTGGGGCCGCAGCCGACCACCCGGGCCTCCGCCCCTTGCGGACGTCCCCGTAAAGCGTGAACTGGCTGACCACGAGCAACGGGGCGTCGATGTCGGAACAGGACTTCTCCTGCTCGAGCATCCGCAAATGCCAGATCTTCGCCGCCAAACGAGCCGCATCGTCCTCCGTATCCGCACTGGTGACGCCCAGCAGCACCAACAACCCCGGCTCGGCGATACTGCCGACGACCTCCCCATCGACTTCGACGGAAGCCCGATCCACCCGTTGCACGACGGCTCTCACGCCCACGTCCTTCCATCTGCTGCCGATTCAGTTCCCACCGTAGCGCCCCGGGGGAACGCGCCGGTGCAGGCACTAGGGTGGATGGGTGACCGATTTGCTCAGCCCCCAGGACGACGCAGAGGACGAGCCCGTTCGCGGCACCTCCCGCCCCCGGCCTCCGCTAGCCGTGCGGATGCGGCCGCGGACCGTCGCCGAACTCGTCGGGCAGCAACACCTGCTCAAGCCGGGATCGCCCCTGCGCCAGCTGGCGGGGGTCGATGGCCCCGGCCCGTCGGGACCGTCCAGTGTCATCCTCTGGGGGCCGCCGGGCACCGGCAAGACCACCATCGCCCATGTCATTGCCCGGGCGCCCGGCCGCCGGTTCGTCGAGCTCAGCGCCATCACCGCAGGCGTCAAAGACGTCCGCCGGGTCATGGACCAGGCGCTCACCGACCGCGACATCAACGGCATCACCACCGTCCTGTTCCTGGACGAGATCCACCGTTTCACCAAGGCCCAGCAGGACGCGCTCCTGCCTGGCGTCGAGAACCGCTGGGTGGTGCTCATCGCCGCCACCACCGAGAATCCGTCCTTTTCGGTCGTTTCGCCATTGCTGTCCCGTTCGCTGTTGCTGACGCTGAAGCCGCTCGAAGAGGGCGACATCCGCGGCCTGGTCCTGCGTGCCGTCGAGGACCCCCGTGGGCTCGACGATAGTGTCGCGCTCGCGCCCGAGGCACTGGAGCACATCGTCCGCCTTGCCGGCGGTGACGCCCGCCGTGCCTTGACCGCCCTTGAGGCAGCCGCCGGCGTGGCCTGGGGCGAGGGCGGCGGCGCCGGATCGGAGGACGATGGTGACGCCCCCGAGGAGGGGGAAGGCCCACGCCGAGCGCGCATCACGGTCACCAGCTCGCACGCCGAACGGGCCATGGACGCAGCGGTCCAGCGCTATGACCGGGCCGGGGACCAGCACTACGACGTGATCAGCGCGTTCATCAAGTCCATCCGGGGTTCGGATGTGGATGCCGCACTGCACTACCTCGCCAAGATGATCGAGGCAGGGGAGGACCCCCGGTTCATCGCCCGCCGGATCATGATCAGCGCCTCGGAGGACATCGGCATGGCCGACCCCACGGCGTTGCAAACGGCCGTGGCCGCCGCCCAGGCGGTCCAGCTCATCGGCATGCCCGAGGGGAGGATCATCCTCGGCCAGGCAGTGGTGCACCTGGCCACGGCCCCGAAATCGAATGCCTCCTACAACGGCATTAATGCAGCCGTCGCCGACGTCCGTGCCGGCCGGGGCCAGGGCATCCCCGCGCACCTGCGTGACGCGCACTATCCGGGGGCAAGCCAGCTCGGCCACGGCAAGGGGTACGTCTATTCGCACGATGCCCCGCACTCCATCGCCGAACAGCAGTACCCGCCGGACGACCTGGTCGGACGCGACTACTATTCGCCGACGGCCAACGGCAACGAACGCGGGATCGGCGAACGCCTCGACCGGATCCGGCGGATCATCCGCGGCCGCTGAATGTGCAGGTGAAACCGCTGCAGTGCTAGGATGGATCCTTGGCTGGCAAGCCGATCCCATCCGCATGACCCCTCGGGGACGTTTAGTGCCGCGGGCGGAGATCGAGTTGTAGTACCAAGGGAGCGGCTTCCCTTAACTCTCCGACATGGAGGCCAGTAACACACAGCCGCCGTAAGAGAAGAAGGACACCAGTGGCTAACAACACCCGTGCCCGCCGTAAGGTTCGCCTGTCGCGTTCCCTCGGCCTTGCCTTGACCCCCAAGGCAGAGAAGTACATGGAACGTCGTCCGTATGGCCCCGGCCAGCATGGACGCGCCCGCAAGAAGCAGGATTCCGACTACGCCGTGCGTCTGCGTGAAAAGCAGCGTCTGCGCGCCCAGTACGGCATCCGCGAATCGCAGATGGCCCGCTACTTCGAGGAAGCCAAGCGCACCGCGGGGCAGACCGGTGAGAACCTGGTCGAGTTCCTCGAGATGCGTCTGGACGCCCTGGTCCTGCGTGCCGGCTTCGCCCGCACCATCGCCCAGGCCCGCCAGCTCGTCGTCCACCGCCACATCGTGGTCGATGGCCAGCGCGTTGACCGCCCCTCGTTCCGCGTGAGCGAAGGCCAGCTGGTCGCCGTGCACGAGCGGTCCGAGACCATGGTTCCGTTCCAGGTTGCCGCCGCCGGTGCGCACCGCGACGTGCTTCCGGCCGTCCCGGCCTACCTGGACGTCAAGCTGGAATCGCTGCAGGCACGCCTCGTGCGCCGCCCGAAGCGCTCCGAGGTCCCCGTGACCTGCGAAGAGAACCTCGTCGTCGAGTACTACGCCCGCTAGGAACCGGCACCAACCGATTCCCCGGGGCGCAGTACGCGCATCACACGGAGCCCGTGACCAGCAGGTCACGGGCTCCGTGTGTTGGGGACAGTCTCCGTGCCTCAATCCGGGCCACCGCCAGGGCCTCCGGCGCCGTCGATTCCGCCCGAACAGGGGTGTGCCTCACGTGCCGCGGCGGGGAAACGGTAATGTTGGTCCTTGTTGATTAGCGCCTACCAGGAGGAGCAGTTCCATATGACCGGGTCAGATATCGCCGGCCTCATCGCCGCAGGCGTCTTCGCCATACTCGTCGCCTTGCTGGCCGTGCCGGTGATCAAGCTCGGGAAGGTCTTCGACGAGCTGCGCCTCGCCGTCCGGGAACTCTCGGACGGCACCAGCCCGCTGCTCGAGGAAGTGACGACCACCGTCGCCTCGACCAATGCCCAGCTGCAAAAGGTCGACGGGATCACGAACAACGTCTCCGACGCCTCCGCGAACGTCACCGCGCTGTCGTCTCTGGCAGCCACTGTCCTAGGGGGCCCGCTGATCAAGGTCGCGGCCTTCACCCACGGGGTGCGCAGCGCCCTCAACGCCCGATCCGGCGGCACCGGCCGCCGTAGCCGCTAGGAGGACACCATGGTCAAGAAGATTTTCTGGGTCGGCATCGGCCTGGGCGTGGGCGTGCTGGCCACCCGCAAGGTCGCTTCCCTCCGGCAGAACCTGGGCCGTGACGGCCTCAACCGTTCCGTCGGCCGCCTGGCTGACGCGCTCGCCTACTCGGCGGATGCTTTCCGCGACGGCATGCACGGACGCGAAGCCGAGCTGCGCAGCGCCCTGGGCCTGGACAACACCCCCATCTCCGGCCCCAGCCACCGCGGCTGAACCGCCACACACCGCCTCTCAGCCGTTCCACGAAGGGATCATCAGCAGTCATGAAATCGCAGGAAATCGCCACCCGGTGGATCGAGTTCTTCGCCGCCAGGGGTCACACCCCGGTGCCCAGCGCCTCGCTGGTCTCCAGCGATCCGTCACTGCTGTTCACCGTTGCGGGCATGGTCCCCTTCATCCCGTACCTCACCGCCCGGGAAACCGCCCCCTACAACCGCGCCGTCAGCGTCCAAAAGTGCATCCGCACCGCCGACATCGACGAAGTCGGCAAGACCGTGCGCCACGGCACCTTCTTCCAGATGGCCGGCAACTTCTCCTTCGGCGACTACTTCAAGGCCGAGGCCATCGCCTTCGCCTGGGAGCTGCTCACCGGTTCCGTCGATGACGGCTGCTTCGGCCTGGACCCCGACCGTCTGTGGGTCACCGTCTACGAGGACGGCGACGAGCGCGACGACGAGGCACGCGCGATCTGGCGCGACCAGATCGGCATCCCCGAAGAACGCATCGTGGGCACTGGCAAGGAGGACAACTACTGGAGCACCGGCCAGGCCGGCCCCGGTGGCCCCTGCTCGGAGATCTACTACGACCGCGGCCCCGCCTATGGGCGCGACGGCGGGCCCGCAGTGGATGAAACGCGGTTCATCGAGATCTGGAACCTCGTGTTCATGCAGTACCAGCTCTCCGCGGTGCGCTCCAAGACGGACTTCGACGTCGCCGGGGAACTTCCGCAGAAGAACATCGACACCGGCCTCGGACTGGAGCGCCTGGCGATGATCCTCCAGGACGTGGAGAACATGTACGAGACGGATCAGGTCCGTCCCGTCCTGGACCGCGCCGCCGAACTGTCGGGACGGGAATACACCTCCACCGAGGACCCCGAAGACCCCCACCATACCGACGACGTCCGCCTGCGGGTCGTGGGCGACCACATCCGGTCGGCCCTGATGCTCATCAGCGACGGCGTCAGCCCGTCCAACGAGGGCCGCGGGTACGTGCTGCGCCGCCTGATCCGCCGCGCGGTCCGCGCCATGCGGTTGCTCGGCGTGGAGGAACCGGTGCTGCCGGAACTGCTGCCGGTCTCCCGCGACGCCATGAAGGGCGTCTACCCCGAGGTCGACACCGACTTCGCCCGCATCTCACGCATCGCCTACGCCGAAGAGCGTGCCTTCCTGCGCACCATCGCCAGCGGCACCGCCCGCCTGGAACAGGCGGTCTCCGCGTCCAAGGCAGCCGGCAGCGCACTGTCCGGTGCCGAGGCGTTCGCCTTGCACGACACCTACGGCTTCCCGATCGACCTGACCCTGGAGATGGCCTCGGAGGCCGGTCTGGCCGTCGACGAGGACGCCTTCCGCACGCTGATGGCCGAACAGCGTCAGCGCGCCCAACAGGACGCGAAGGCCAAGAAGGCGGGCCACGCCGACCTGTCCGTCTTCACCCAGCTCCACGGTGCAGGCGACACCATCTTCACCGGCTACGACGAGCTGACCAGCGGCTCCTCGGTCCGTGGCATCGTCCTCGACGGCGAACTGGTGCCCTACGCCGAACAGGGCCAGGAAGTCGGGCTCGTGCTCAACGAAACCCCCTTCTACGCGGAAGCGGGAGGCCAGGCGGCGGACGTCGGGCTGATCACCGGCGACGGGTTCGTCGTCGAGGTCCTCGATGTGCAGTCCCCCGTGAAGGGCCTCTCGGTGCACCGCGCCGTCGTGCGCGAGGGCGAACTGCCCGCCGACGCCCAGGTCACCGCCGCCGTCGACACGCAGCGCCGGCGTTCGGGCGAGCAGGCGCACTCGGCCACCCACCTGGTCCATGCCGCCCTGCACCAGATCCTGGGCCCCGAGGCCCTGCAGTCCGGCTCCTTCAACAAGGCCGGCTACCTGCGCTTCGACTTCAGCTGGACCGAGGCCCTGTCCCCGGCCGCCCGGGCCGAGGTGGAGGAAGTCGCCAACCTGGCCATCCGGAACGACTACGAGGTGCAGACCAGCATCATGCCGCTGGCCGAAGCGAAGAACCTCGGAGCGATGAGCCTGTTCGGCGAGAAGTACGGCAACACCGTCCGCGTCGTGGAAATCGACGGGGCCTGGTCCCGCGAGCTGTGCGGTGGCACCCACGTGGCCAACACCTCGCAGATCGGCACGCTCACGCTGCTGGGCGAACAGTCCGTGGGCTCGGGCAACCGCCGGGTCGAGGCCCTGGTCGGCATGGAGGCCTTCCGCCACGGTGCCGCCGAACGAACCCTCGTCAATGAGCTGACGGAACTCTTCCGCGTGCCCTCGGCGGAATTGACGGACCGCGTCCACGCGACACTGGCCAAGCTCAAGGCCGCCGAGAAGGAAATCGAGCGGCTGCGGGCCGAGCAGCGCACGGCCCAGGCCGCCGCACTCGTCTCGCAGGCACACGACGTGGCCGGAGTCCGGGTCCTCGCCCACGACGCCGGCCCCGTCGGCTCGGCGGACGATCTCCGCGCGCTGGCCCTGGACCTGCGCTCACGCCTGGGCTCCGACCCGGCCACCGTGGTCCTGACGGGCGTGGCGAATGCACGTCCGCTGGTGCTGGTGGCGACCAACGAGGCGGCCAGGGGGCTCGGCGTGAAGGCCGGCGCCCTGGTCCGCACCGCCGCCGGGATCCTCGGGGGAGGGGGAGGCGGCAAGGACGACGTGGCCCAGGGCGGCGGCTCCGATGCCTCCAAGACGCCCGAGGCGTTGTCCGCTGTCGTCCAGCAGATCTCGGGGCGATCCTGATTCCGTCCGGAGGAGCGGGCGCGCCGCGAGGGGTTAAGCTGGGAGTCGACGTGGGCATGGCCCGCGTCGGGGTAGCCCTGTGCGATCCCGACGGCGTCCTGGCCACGCCCCTGAAGACCCTCAAGCGCGACCAGAAGAAGAACAGCGACATCCGCGTCCTGGCCCGGATGGCCGTTGAACACGCGGCCGTGCAGGTCTTCGTCGGCCTCCCGCGGTCGCTGCGCGGCGGCGAAACGGCCTCCACCGCCATGGCCCGCGACTACGCGGAACAACTGGCGGGAGAGCTCGCCCGTTCGGCTCCCGGCGTCCAGGTACGTCTGGTCGACGAACGCCTGACCACCGTCTCGGCCCACCGGGCGCTGCATGAATCAGGCCTCGACGGGCGCAAACACCGGCAGGTTGTGGACCAGGTGGCAGCGGCAGATATCCTGCAACAGGCACTCGACATGCAAAAATCACTACAGAGGGACGTTGGCATGGCCGTGTGGGACGGCTCGCGACCCGACAGCTCGGACCTTGACTGAAGGACACCAACTGATGAACGAGAAGCATCCCGAGGGCACCGGTGCCGAATCCGGCGATCCTCAGGACAGCGCCGCGGCGCCACACGGCGGCGCGCCGTTCCGCCGCCTTCGATCCGGCCGCCGCCGTGCCGAAAGCACCGCGCCACTGGACGACCACTTCGATGAACACCACCGCGACACCGGCGCCTCACGCCGCTCCCGGCAAGCGGCAGCAGCCGAGGAGCCGCCGCCAGCGGCCACCGGGGGCGGGACCAGCGAACCCGACGCGGCCGGTACCCCACCCAACGTCATGGCAGACCCAGCGCCCATGCTTCCGGATCGCGACCGCCACCACGCTGAAGTCCTCGAGGCCCATCCGCCCGTGAGCGCCGCACCGGCGGATGACGACGGGGAAAACTTCGCCGACGGGCCGACCGACGAGGAGGACGAGGATGATTCCACTGCGGCCCTCCTGCTCTCCGGGGAGCGGACGGCACCTGGCGTGCGCAAGCGCCGGCGCCGGCGCCGGAACATCATCATGTCGATCATGGTCGCGATCTTCGCGGTCATCCTGGCCGGCACGGTCCTGGTGCTGCAGAACGTGCTGGGCATGTGGAACCCAGAGGACTATCCGGGACCGGGCGAAGGCGAAGTCACCTTCACCGTGGAACCCGGCTGGGGTCCGGCCCAGATCGGCCGCCACCTCACCGACACCGGGATCGTGGCCAGCGAGGAACTCTTCATTGAGGCCATCCCGCAGGTGGATGCCGAGAGCAAGGTCATCCATCCGGGCGAGTACGAGATGAAGTACAAGATGCCGGCCGTGGACGCCGCCGCGATCCTGGTCGGGGAAGGGGCCGAGAAGGTCAACTACGTCCCAATCAAGCAGAACCTGCGTACCGACGCCGTCTTCGAGCAGATCAACAAGGCCACCGGCATCTCCGTTGATGAACTCGAGGCCCTGAACAAGAAGCCCCAGGAGTTCGGCCTGAAGGACCCGGTCAAGAACCTGGAGGGCTTCCTGCATCCGGGGCAGTACCGGTTCCCGCTGGACGCCAGCGCCAAGGACATCCTGCAGCAGATGGTCGATGCGACCCTGAAGGAACTCACCAGCCAGGGCGTGACCGACCCCGCCGAGCAGTACAAGATGCTCAAGATCGCCAGCATCCTGCAGGCCGAAGCCCGGCCCGCGGACTACAAGACGGTCTCCGGTGCCCTGGACAACCGGTTGAAGCCGGACAACAAGGAAACGGGCGGCTACCTCCAGGTCGACTCCAGCGTCATCTACGGTCTCGGCCAGTACTCCCTGCAATTCACGGCAGAGGAAAAGAAGGACGCAGGCAACCCCTACAACACCTACGAGCACAAGGGCCTGCCCCCCACGCCCATCGGTTCGCCGGGGGACAGCGCGATCGAGGCCGCCATCCACCCGGACAAGAACGACTACTACTACTGGGTGACCGTGAACACGCAAACCGGCGAGACGAAGTTCGCCAAGACCTATGAGGAGCACAAGGTCTACCAGCAGCAGTTCCGCGACTGGTGTGGCGCGCACGAGGACATCTGCAAGTGAGCGCCGCCGGCCAGGCGGCTGTCTTCGGCCAGCCGATCGCCCACTCCAAGTCACCGGCCCTGCATCGGGCCGCGTACGCGGAGCTGGGGATCGACCTCGGCTACCGGGCCATCGAGGCCGGCGCCTCCGAGGCGCCCCGGCTCGCCCGGATGCTCCGCGATGAACCCGGGTGGCGGGGCGCCTCGGTGACCATGCCGCTGAAACAGGCCCTGGTACCGCTCATGGACAGCGTTTCGGAGCGGGTCGCCCGGCTGGGTGTGCTCAACACCATCGTGGCCAGTGGGCACCCGGGCTCGGTCCGGCTGCACGGGGAGAACACCGACGTGGACGGGATCGTCCGGGCCCTGGGCGACGCCGGGGCAACCTCCGTGCGTTCCGTGGCCATCCTCGGAGCCGGGGGGACGGCCTCGGCTGCCACCGCCGCGCTGCACCTGCTGGGTGCGCAGCAGCTGGACTTCGTCGTCCGCGACGCCAGTCGGGCAGCGGACGTCCTGGCCTTCGCGGCGGCAGGCCGGTGCCGGGCCGAGGCCATCGATGCCCGGACCGCCGGTGGGCGGATGCACCGGTACGACGCCGTGATCTCCACGCTGCCCCCGCATGCCGCCGACGGGATGGTCGACGCGCTGGGCCTGGACGGACTGGCTCCGGGCACGCCGCTGCTCGATGTGGCCTACGATCCCTGGCCGAGCGCCCTTGCCGCGGCGTGGTCCGCAGCCGGGGGATCGGTGGTCGGGGGGCTGTCGATGCTCGTGCACCAGGCCGTGGGCCAGGTGCGCTTGTTCACCGGCATCACCGGGGCCGATTGGCCCCATGTCACAAATGTGATGTGTGACGCAGTCGGGCTGCCGCACCCGAACCGTTGACCCTCCGGCATGGCAGTATGGTCTTCATGTTGCGTTGGTTGACGGCGGGCGAATCTCATGGCCCCGCACTCGTAGGAATCCTGGAGGGCCTGCCTGCCGGCGTGCCCCTGACCACCACGGACGTGCAGGATGCACTGGCCCGGCGCCGGCTGGGCTACGGCCGCGGCGCCCGGATGAAATTCGAGAAGGACCAGGTCACGTTCGTCGGGGGAGTGCGCCACGGAGTGACCCAGGGCGGTCCGGTCGCCATCGAGGTCGCCAACACCGAATGGCCCAAATGGGAAAAGGTGATGAACGCAGATCCCGTGGACCCTGCGGAACTGGAATCACTGGCCCGCAACGCCCCGTTGACCCGCCCCCGGCCCGGCCACGCCGACTACACCGGCATGCAGAAGTACGGCTTCGATGACGCCCGCCCGGTCCTGGAACGCGCCAGCGCCCGCGAGACCGCAGCCCGCGTGGCGCTGGGCACCGCGGCCGCCCGGTTCCTGTCCTCGCTGGGGATCGACTTGGTCAGCCACACGGTCGCCGTCGGCACGGTATCCGTTCCCGAGTCCGCGGCCCTGCCGCTGCCCTCGGACGTCGTCGCCCTCGATGCGGATCCGCTGCGCTGCTACGACCGCGACACCTCCGACGCCATGGTCGCCGAGGTCGACGCCGCACACAAGGACGGCGAGACGCTCGGCGGCATCGTGGAGGTCATCGCCTACAACCTGCCGCCCGGGGTCGGCTCCTACGTGCACTGGGACCGCCGCCTCGACGGACGGCTCGCCGCTGCCCTCATGGGCATCCAGGCCATCAAGGGCGTCGAGGTCGGCGACGGCTTCGCTACCGCCGCCCGCCGGGGATCGGCCGCCCACGACGAGATCGTCCGCGGACCGGACGGGCAGATCCGCCGCGCCTCGAACCGGGCCGGCGGCATCGAGGGCGGCATGAGCATCGGCGACCCGCTGCGGGTCCGGGCGGCCATGAAGCCCATCGCCACCGTGCCGCGCGCGCTGCGCACCGTGGACGTTGCCACCGGCGAGGAGACCACGGCCCACCACCAGCGTTCCGATGTCTGCGCTGTTCCGGCAGCCGGCGTCGTGGCCGAGGCCATGGTCGCCCTGGTCCTGGCCGACGCCGTCTCCGAGAAGTTCGGCGGCGACTCGCTGGCCGAAACCCGCCGCAACCTGGAGGCTTTCCGGGACTCCCTGGCCGCCCCGGGGTCGGCGGTCCGCCCCTGATGTCCGACGACATCTTCCTGATCGGCCCCATGGCCACCGGAAAGTCGGTGGTCGGGCGCAAGCTGGCGGCCCGCCTGCGCGTGGACTTCATCGACACCGACAGCGAGATCACCCGCCGCAACGGCAGCATCGCCGACATCTTCGCCACCGGTGGGGAACCGGCCTTCCGCACCCTGGAAACCGCGGCCCTGCAGGAGGCCGCGGCCCGGCCCGGCACCTCGGTCATCGCCACCGGCGGCGGAGCCGTGCTGGCCCCGGGCAACCGGGAGCTGCTGCGCACGGGCTTCACCGTCTACCTGGAAACCGATCTGGACACCGTGAGGAACCGCATCGCCGCCACGGGCCGGCCGCTGTTGCAGGGGGACCCCCTGGCCCGCTGGGTCGAGATCTTCACCGCCCGCGAAGGGCACTACCGTGCCTGCGCCACGCTCACCGTCGACGCGCGCACCGGTACCGTGGCCGAATTGGCCGAAATCATCGTCGGCGCCTACCGGCGTCGTGCATCAACCACTGGAGGCATCACCACATGAGCAGCGCTTCGACCCGTATCAGCGTGACGGGGTCGGCACCCGAGCAGAACTACGACGTCGTCGTGGGCAGCGGCCTGCTGGGGGAGCTCCCTGCCCTGCTGGGCGAACGCGTCCGCAAGGTCCTGATCATCCACCCCCGCGCCTTGCGGGCCACCGGGGACGCGGTGAAGTCCGACCTGGAATCCGCCGGCTTCACGGCGATGACTGCCGAGATCCCCGACGCCGAGGAAGGCAAGCACATCCAGGTGTCGGCCTTTTGCTGGCAGGTCCTGGGCCAAAACGACTTCACCCGCTCCGACGCGATAGTGGCCGTCGGCGGCGGTGCCGTGACCGACGTCGGCGGCTTTGTCGCCGCCACCTGGCTGCGGGGAGTGCGGGTCATCCACCTGCCCACGTCCCTGCTGGGCATGGTCGACGCGTC
>DATNBS010000143.1:0-2193 GCA_035571895.1 Arthrobacter sp.
GTCATCGCCATCGGCATCGGCGTGCTGCTGCTGAGCCTGCTCTTCGCGCCACGGCTGCAGCGCCTGAAGATCTTCACCGTCTCCCAGATGCTCACCCTGCGCTACGGCTCGAAGAACGCCACGAACGCGTCGGCGATCGTCATGCTCGCCTACACGCTGATGCTCTGCGCCACCTCGACCGGCGCCTACGCCACGATCTTCGTCGTCCTCTTCGGCTGGGAGCGCTGGCTGGCCATCGCCGTCGGCGGGATCATCGTGCTGGTCTACTCGACCATCGGGGGCATGTGGTCCATCACCCTGGCCGACCAGGTCCAGTTCGTCATCAAGACCGTGGGCGTGTTCGCCCTGATGCTGCCCTTCGCCCTCTCGGCAGCCGGCGGCTTCGGCGGCATCTCCGCGGGCATCCCCGAACGGGCCCGCGAGGCGTTCTTCAGCTGGGACGGAATCGGCGCCCAGACGATCATCACCTACTTCGTCGTCTACACCCTGGGCCTGCTCATCGGCCAGGACATCTGGCAGCGCGTCTTCACCGCCAAGACCCCCACGGTCGCCCGCTGGGGCGGCTCGACCGCCGGCATCTACTGCGTGCTCTACGGCATCGCCGGCGCCCTGATCGGCATGTCGGCTCGCGTCGCCCTGCCCGGCATCGACATCGAGAACTTCGGCAAGGACGTCGTCTACGCGGAGGTGGCCATGAACCTGCTGCCCGTGGTCGTCGGCGGCATCGTGCTGGCCGCGGCCGTCGCCGCGATGATGTCCACCGCCTCCGGCGCCCTCATCGCCGCCGCCACCGTGGCCCGCAACGACGTCACCCCGTTCGTCGCCGGCTGGTTCGGCAAGGAGATCGAGGTCAACACCGGACGCAACCCCGAACACGATGTCGCCGCCAACCGCTACTGGGTGCTCGGCCTCGGCGTGGTCGCCATCGTCCTGGCCATCATCGTCAACGACGTCGTCGCCGCCCTGACCATCGCCTACGACATCCTCGTCGGCGGGCTGCTGGTCGCCATCCTCGGCGGGCTCGTCTGGAAGCGCGGCAACGGCGTCGGCGCCGCGCTGTCCATGGCGGCAGGGACCATCGTCACCCTGGCCACCATGATCGTCCTCGAGGTCCAGTCCACCGAGAAGTTCGGCGGCGTCTACGCCAATGAGCCGATCTACTACGGCCTGGCCGCCTCCCTGGTGGTCTACGTCGTGGTCAGCCTGCTCACCCCGGCCACCCGCCCCGAGGTCTCCGTCCACTGGTCCGACCGGGTCTCCGGACGCGTGGAAGCCGAGGGGGTCACCGCCGACCTCTGAGCGCAACCGGGGCACCGCCGTCGTGCCCGGTCCGGGGGGCCTCCAACGCTCCCGGACCGGGTCCCGCTCCGACCTCGCCCGGCGCTCGCCAGGCGCTCGCCAGGCCCGGCTCCGGCACCGTGAAGGACGCGCGGAACGGCCCCAACCCGCCGGTGACGTCAGGCGGGTTTGGCCGCGCCAGCACTGGGATGCAGCGGAGGTGGACACCACCACGGCTTGGGTGGCCGGGCCATCCGCGTTAGGCTGGCAAGAGCTTCATGAGACGCGGGCAACAGCTCCGACTACCCGCGCACCAACCCCAGGTTCGCGGGTGGTTCGGATGAGGAAGCGGCCCGCGCGACAACGTGCCGGGTAAGAACGCACGAAAGGAAATCCGTGGCGCACAGCGTCTCCGTACTTCCCATATTCGACTCGATGCTCGGCACCGTCTGCCTCAACGTGGACGGCCAGTGGGAGCGCTTCATCGCCCCACACCCCCAGGACCTCGACCATGCCCTGGCCAACACCGCTGGCCGCCCGGTGTGGGAAAACGAGTCCTGCGCCCTGACCGTCCGCGTTCCCCGCGCCGGTCGTTCCGACGGGGAGGCCCAGGTGTTCTTCCTGGAACGCCTGCCCGTCCGCGAACACCGCGACTCCGCTATGATGGTTGGCTGAAGGGGAGTAGTTCCACACCCCGCCCGCACCCGGACCGCTGGTCCCCGTGCGGGCGACAGAGGATCTGTCGACATACTGGCCGCCATGAGGCGGTCCGGCACTCCACCCGGCGGCACCGCCGGGCGAACGAGACCTTCGGCCCGCTGGTGGCGGTCCGGGGTTCGTTGTATCCGCAGCCCTTTGACCGGCGCCCCCGCCGCAGCGCGGGAACCACGAACCGATTGAAGGATCCCCGATGAC
>DATNBS010000144.1:0-3218 GCA_035571895.1 Arthrobacter sp.
GCTGCTGGCCATCTCCCGCCAGATCCTGCCGATCTCGCGCCCGTGGGCCATGTAGTCGTCGACGTCGGTGAGGTAGATGGTCACGCTGACCAGGTCCCGGGGTTGGCCGCCGGCGGCCTCGAGCGTGGTGAGCACGTTGGAGAAGGCCTGGCGGAACTGCTCGACGATGCCGCCCGGGACGATGTTCATGTCCTGGTCCAGCGCCGTCTGGCCCCCGAGGTGGACGGTGTTCCCGGCCAGGATGCCGTGGGCGTACCCCGAGGGCTTGGGCAGCGATTCCGGGTTGATCGTGCGGCGGCCCGGTGCGCTGTGGGTGCTGATGTCGGCGGTGTCCTGGGGGGTCTGCGTGGTCATGTGTCCTCCTGGTCAAAAATTCTGGATTGTGGCCTATTGCACATCATGGCGACCGTGCTAAGTTGATCATATGTTGCGACCGTAAAAAAGTCGACATATAGAAAACGAGCAAAGGAGCTTCGAATGCAGCTGGCCACCCTGCGCACCGCCGACGGGACCACCACCGCGGTCGCCGTCGACGGCGGCTACCTCCCGGTGGACGCCCCCGACGTCGGCTCGCTGCTGGCCACCGCCGGATGGCGGGAGCTCGTCTCCGCTGCCCGGGAAGCGGAAGCCGGCTCCGCCGTCGTCCCCGTGGCGCAGGCCAGCTTGGCACCGGTGGTGACGCGGCCCGGGAAGGTCATCTGCTGCGGGCTGAACTACGCGGACCACATCCTGGAGATGGGCCGCGAGCTGCCCGAACACCCCACCCTGTTCGCCAAGTTCGCCGATTCGCTGACCGGGGCCCAGGATCCGATCAGCGTCCGCGGCAGCGGGAAGGTCGACTGGGAAGCCGAACTCGCCGTCGTCGTCGGCAGCGAACTGTCCCATGCGGACGAATCCGAGGCGGCCGCCGCGATCGCCGGATACTGCGTCGCCAACGACGTCTCGATGCGCGACTGGCAGCACCGCACGCTGCAGTGGCTGCAGGGCAAGGCCTTCGACGCCAGCACCCCGCTGGGACCGGTCCTCTCCACCGCCGACGAGTTCGACGCCGACCCCGCCTTCGCCGTCCGCGGCTACGTCAACGGGGAACTGGTCCAGTCCGGGAACACCGCCACGCTGGTCTTCGGCCCGGCCCGCCTGCTGTCCTACATCTCGGCATTCACCACCCTGCGCCCCGGGGACGTGGTCCTCACCGGGACCCCCGGCGGCGTCGGCGCCGGCATGGAGCCCCCGCGCTTCCTGTCCGACGGCGACACCCTCACCACCGAGATCGACGGCCTGGGACGCCTGGAGAACACCGTCGCCCTGGTCCCCGCCCCGGCCACGCCGGCCGCAGCCCGCGCCTGATCCCCACGACCGACCCACACAACTGCACCCACGACCGACCATCCGACGCGCACCTGCCGGAAACACAAGGAGAACCACGATGAGCACCAGCACCGAGTACATCCTCGAAGGCGACAACAGCCAGTACGCCTCGGCGGGCGGACAGGTCGTCCCCGTCGTCACCCGCAGCGGCGAAGAAGACACCAACACGGCCCAGTCCGGGGACTGCGTCCGCGTCTCCGGCGTATCCATCCAGCACACCCCGGCCACGAAGATCTGGTTCGGACAGGTCTCCAACGTCCCGGGCTACCGTTCGCTGCCGCACCACCACGCCGAGGCCGAAACCGGCGGCTACGTGCTGCGCGGCCACGGGCGCATCTACTTCGGCGAGGACTACTCCGAGTACCTGGACATGAAGGCCGGCGACTGGGTCTTCGTCCCGCCGTTCATGCCGCATGTCGAGGCCAACATGTCCGTGACCGAGGAACT
This sequence comes from Arthrobacter sp., assembly GCA_035571895.1. Classification (GTDB taxonomy): domain Bacteria; phylum Actinomycetota; class Actinomycetes; order Actinomycetales; family Micrococcaceae; genus Arthrobacter_H. Next base: position 1,816 of record DATNBS010000144.1, read on the forward strand.
GGTCTGGCTCACCGCCCGCACCCCGGAGAACCTGGTGGTCAACCTCGAGGACGTCCCCGACGACTCCCTGCCCGGCTACCGGAGGGCCTGAGCATGGACGCCACCACCGCGACCCCGATCCTGGCTCCCGACACGGCCACGACCTTCCTGCGGGCCATCGACCTGACCCCCGTCGAGGGACCGGCCGATGCCTCCTTCGAGGCGACCACCCAGTACGTGCCCTGGCCCAAGGCCTACGGCGGCGACATGACCGCCCAGGCCACCGCCGCGATGCAGGCCACCGTCGGCACCGACCGCGCCCTGCACTCGCTGCACAGCTACTTCATGCGCCCGGTCGACATCGGCGCCCCCGTCCGCTACGACGTGGAGACCCTGCGCGATGGCCGCGGCTACTCGACCCGCAGCGTCCGCGCCGTGCAGAACGGCAAGACCGCCTTCACCGCCATGGGCTCGTTCCACGTGCCCGAAGAGGGCCCCGAGTTCCAGCAAGAGGCCCCCGCCGCCGTCGACCCCGGGTCCCTGCGCACCGCCGCCGAGGCCCTGGACGGGACCGACACCCCGGCGGGGGAGTACTGGTCCCATGGCCGCAGCTTCGACATGCGCCACGTGCCCGGCCCGGTTTACCTCGACTCCGACGACTCGCGCTCGTCCAACCAGGCCGTCTGGGTCCGGGCCTTCAGCGCCCTGCCGGATACCGGCGACGCGAAGGCCACGGCCGACCTGCACCGCACCGCGCTGGCCTACGTCTGCGACTACACCATCCTTGAGACCCTGCTGCGGGTGCGTGGACTGAACTGGTCCAGCCCCGGCCTGGCCACCGCCAGCCTGGACCACGCCATGTGGTTCCACCGCGCCGCCCGCGCCGACGACTGGATCCTCTACGCCCAGGACGCGGTGTCCCTGCAGGACAACCGCGGGCTGGCCCTCGGCCGCTTCTTCGACCGCGACGGGCGGCTGCTGGCCACCGTCGCCCAGGAAGGCATGATCCGCGGCTGAACGCCGCTCCACCCATCCCACCCCGCGAAAGGAACGGCCATGCAGCTCTCGCCATCGGCCCACGTGGACAGCTTCACCCGAGACCACCTCCCGCCCGCCGACCAGTGGCCGACGCTCGAATTCACCCTGCCCGAACTGCAGTACCCCGTGCAGCTCAACGCCGCGACCGCGCTCATCGACGAGCCCACCGCGCGCTTCGGTGCCGGCCGCCCCGCCCTGCGCACCCCCGACGGCGACGTCTGGAGCTACGGGCAGCTGCTCGAGCGCTCCAACCAGGTCGCCCGCGTGCTCACCGAGGACCACGGCGTCGTCCCGGGCAACCGGGTGCTGCTGCGCGGACCGAACAACCCCTGGCTCGTGGCCGCCTGGCTCGGCGTGCTCAAGGCCGGCGCCGTCGTGGTGACGAC
>DATNBS010000145.1:0-5925 GCA_035571895.1 Arthrobacter sp.
CGTCCTGGCCCTGCTGATCCAACCGCTGAAGGACGCCGGCGGAATGGCGAACTTCAGCACCGCCGTCTCGCCCTTCGACATCATGATCAAGGTGTCGCTCTTCCTGGCGCTGGTCATCGCCTCCCCGGTCTGGCTCTACGAGCTGTGGGCCTTCATCGTCCCGGGGCTGAAGAAGAAGGAAAAGCGCACCGCCCTGGGCTTCATCGGCGTCGCCGTCCCCTTGTTCCTGCTGGGCATCTTCCTGGGCTACTGGGTGCTGCCCCATGCCCTGGTCTTCTTCCTGGGGCTGACGCCGGACATCGCCGTCAACCTGATCACCGTTCCGGAGTACCTCAGCTTCGTGCTGCGGCTGCTGCTGGCCTTCGGGTTGTCGATGATCATTCCCATCCTGCTGGTGGGCCTGAACATGATCGGCATCCTGCCCGGCCGGATCATCGTGAAGAACTGGCGCATCACGGTCTTCCTGATCTGCCTCGTGGCGGCCATGGCGGCCCCCGGCGGCGACGCCCTGACCATGTTCGTGCTGGCCGGTCCCTTGCTGGTCCTCTTCGCCGCGGCCACCGTCTTCTGCCTGGTCAACGACAAGCGCCGGGCCAAGCGCCGCGCCGAGCAGGACGAGGAAAACGAACGGCTGATCGCCCACGGTGACTCGATCGACTGACACCAGCCGATGCCCCGATAGGGTGAAATGGTCCCCGACAACGACGAACCCATGAAGGGGTGGTCAGGCATGGGCTCTCCTGCAGAGCAGTATGCCGCGTGGCGCGAACGCGCGGCGGAGGCAAGAACGGAACTCGGCATCTTCCGGCGCGGGCTGGACTTCGACCTCGATCCCTTCCAGATCGAGGCCTGCGCCGCCGTCGAACAGGGCCGTGGCGTCCTCGTCGCCGCCCCGACCGGGGCCGGCAAGACCGTGGTCGGCGAATTCGCCATCCACTGCGCGCTCAAGCGCGGCCTCAAGGCCTTCTACACCACGCCCATCAAGGCGCTGAGCAACCAGAAGTTCAACGAACTGGCCGCCTACTACGGACCCGAACGCGTCGGCCTGCTGACGGGGGACACGACCATCAACGGCGAGGCGGACGTGGTCGTGATGACCACCGAGGTGCTGCGCAACATGCTCTACGCGGACTCGGACACCCTCACCGGCCTGGCCTACGTGGTGATGGACGAGGTCCACTACCTGGCGGACAAGTTCCGGGGCGCGGTCTGGGAGGAGGTCATCATCCACCTGCCCCAAAACGTGCAGGTCATCTCGCTGAGCGCCACCGTATCGAACGCCGAGGAATTCGGCGGCTGGCTGGACACGGTACGCGGGGACACCGCGATCGTCGTCTCCGAACACCGCCCGATCCCGCTGTGGCAGCACGTGATGGCCGGCGGGCGGCTGCTGGACCTCTTCGCCGGCGACGTCGCCTTCGACGAGGCCGCTGACATCGGCGAAGGGTCCCCGGAACGCGAGGTCCCGGTCAACCCCGAGCTCCTCCGGTTGGCCCAGCGTGACGAGCGACGCAGCTTCCGCGGCGGGGGCGGACGGGCCCACCGGCGCGGCAGGGGACACGCCGGCCCGCCACGGCCTTCCACACCACCGGAGAAGCACCGGATCTCCCGTCCGGAGATGGTGCTCGCGCTCGACCAGGCCGGGCTGCTGCCGGCCATCGTGTTCATCTTCTCCCGCAAGGGCTGCGACGCCGCCGTGGCCCAATGCGTACGGACCGGCTTCTTCCTGACCACCGAGGCCGAATCGTCGCGCATCGAGCAGGAAATCGACGCCGTCGCCCAGGAGATCCCGCCCGACGACCTGGAGGTCATCGGGTTCTGGGCCTGGCGCGAGGGCCTGCTGCGGGGCTTCGCGGCCCACCATGCCGGGCTGTTGCCGATCTTCAAGGAGGTCGTCGAGAAGCTCTTTGCCCAGGGCCTGGTCAAGGCCGTGTTCGCCACCGAGACCCTCGCGCTCGGGGTCAACATGCCCGCCCGGTCGGTCGTGCTCGAGAAGCTCGAGAAGTTCAACGGGGAGTCGCATGTGTCCATCTCCGCGGGCGAGTACACCCAGTTGACCGGACGCGCCGGGCGACGCGGGATCGACGTGGAGGGCCACGCCGTCGTGCTCTGGCAGCCCGGCACCGACCCCGCGGCCGTCGCGGGACTGGCCTCCAAGCGGACCTACCCGTTGAACTCCAGCTTCCGGCCGACCTACAACATGTCGCTGAACCTCTCCTCGCAGTTCGGGATGGGCCGGGCCCGCAGCATCCTGGAATCCTCTTTCGCGCAGTACCAGGCGGACCGCTCGGTGGTCGGGATGGCCCGCCAGGTGCGCAGCCGCCAGGAATCCATGGCCGGCTACGCCTCCGCGATGGCCTGCCACCTCGGGGACTTCGAGGAGTACTCGCGCCTGCGTCATGAGCTGGGGCAGGCGGAAAAGGACGCCTCGCGCACGGCGCACCGCCTGCGCCGTTCGGCGGCCGAGGAATCGCTGGAGCAACTCATCCCCGGTGATGTGATCGACGTCCCCGGGCCGCGCCGGCTGGGCCGCTGCGTGGTCATCGCGGTCGCCGACTCGCTGCGCGACCGGCGCCCCACCGTGCTCACCGAGGACGGGCAGGTCCGGCGGGTCGGCGTCCAGGACCTGGAGGGGCCGGTCGAGGTCATCTCCCGGATCCGGATCCCGAAGTCGTTCACCGGCAAGACGCCCAAGGAACGCAAGGACCTGGCGGCCTCGCTGCGCAATGCGCTGCACGAACGACGGCCGCCGCGCCGCGGCGCCAGCGGTTTCGACTTCCCGGGGACGCAGAAGCAGGAGGCCCGCCTCACCGAGTTGCGGCGCCAACTCAAGCGCCATCCGTGCCACGGCTGCAGCGAACGCGAGGAGCACGCCCGCTGGGCCGAACGCTGGTGGAAGCTCAAGGCCGAGACGGACCGCCTCTCCGGGCAGATCGCCGGACGCACCAACACGATCGCCAAGACCTTCGACCGTGTCTGCGCCGTCCTGGAGCATTACGGCTACCTGGCCCTGCCCGAGGGCGGTTCCGACGGGGGAGTGCTGGTGACCACCGCGGCCGGGAACCGTCTGCGCCGGATCTACGGTGAACGGGATCTGTTGACGTCCCTGGTCCTCGAATCCGGGTGCATGGACCGCCTGGGTGCGGCGGAGCTCGCCGGTTTCGTGACCACGCTGGTCTACCAGGCCAAGCGGGAGACCTCGTCCGTGCATCCCAAGATGCCCAGCCCGTCCGTGGAGGCCGCCTGGGACGTGGCCGTGCGGAACTGGTCCGAACTGACCGACCTGGAGGTGGTCCACCGGCTGCCCGAGACCGCCGAGCCGGATTCCGGGCTGGTCTGGCCGATGTACCACTGGGCGCGGGGCAAGGACCTGAAGGATTGCCTGCGCGGCACCGATCTCGCGGCCGGGGACTTCGTGCGCTGGGCGAAGCAGGTCATCGACACGCTCGACCAGTTGGCCAAGGTCCCCGATCTCCCGCCGATCCTGGCCGGGCGCTGCCGGGCGGCCGTCGACGCCGTCCGCCGAGGTGTCGTCGCCTACTCCAGCGTGGCCGACTAGGCACTGGTTCGCCACGCCCCCGCCACACCCCGTATTCCGGCGGCCCACCGGCCGCCCCTGCAGGAAGGAAAGAGACATGCCCGAACTGGTCATGTACCGCAACGGAGCCATCTACAGCGTTGCCGACCCGTTCGCCACGGCGATGCTGGTCGACGGGGCCTCGGTGGCCTGGATCGGCCAGGAGGCCGCTGCCGATGCGCTGGTCGACGCGACGATGGAGGTCGTGGACCTCGCGGGTGCCCTCGTGGCGCCGGCCTTCGTCGATTCGCATGTCCACCTGACCGAAACCGGTGTCGCCCTGGCCTGCCTCGACCTGTCCGGATGCACATCGCTGGCCGGGCTGCTCGCCGCCGTCCGGAGCCGGGCGCAGGAGGAGCCGGGGCCGATCGTCGGGGCCGGCTGGGATGAGAGCCTCTGGCCCGAGGGCCGCGTGCCGACCGCCGACGAGCTCGAGGCCGCGGCACCGGGACGCGAGGTGTACCTGACGCGGGTCGACGTGCATTCCGGGCTGGTGAACAGCACCCTGGCTTTGAACGCGGGCATCGAGGGTGTCGACGGCTGGGAGGGCGGGCCGGTTGCCGTCCGCGAGGCCCACGCCCGGGTGCGCGACCATGTCCTGGCCTTCGACGCCGAGGCCCGCACCACCTACCAGCGCCGGGCACTGCGCCATCTGGCGGCCAATGGGTACGCTGCCGTCGCCGAAATGGCGGCCCCGCACATCGGCACCCGCGAGGACGTCGTGGCCCTGGAAGCCCTCCTCGAGGCAGAAGGCGACGACCTCCCCGCGGTCAGGATCTACTGGGCCGAACCGGTCGCCAGTGCGGAGGCGGCCCGCGACCTGCTGGCCGGGTTCAACAGCAGCCGCATGGCAGGGCTCGGCGGGGACCTGAACGTCGACGGATCGCTCGGCTCCCGCACGGCCTACCTGCGGGAGCCGTACAGCGACGCCCCGGCAGGCCAGGGCACGCTGTACCTGGACGCCGAGACCATCGCCGCCCACGTCCAAGCCTGCACCGAGGCCGGCATCCAGGCGGCCTTCCATGTCATCGGGGACGCCGGGATGGACCAGGCCATTGCCGGGTTCCGGGCGGCAGCCGACCGGCTCGGCGTCTCCGCGATCCAACGCGGGCGCCACCGCATCGAGCATGCCGAACTGCTCGACGAGGCCGCCATCGCGACACTGCTCGACCTCGGCGTCACCGTCTCCATGCAGCCCCTGTTCGACGCCATGTGGGGTGGCCCGGGCGGACAGTACGAGCAGCGGTTGGGCGCCGACCGGTCGGCGGCTATGAACGAGGTCGGGCGGCTGCTCGGCGCAGGCGTGCCAGTCTGCCTGGGTTCCGACAGCCCCGTGACCCCCACGAGCCCGTGGGCCACCGTGAAGGCCTGCCTGGAGCACCACACGCAGACCTCGCGGGTCTCGGCACGGGCGGCCTTCGTGGCGCACACCCGCGCCGGCTACCGGGCCGCCGGTGACCCGGATCCGCTGGCAGGGCAACTCGTGCCCGGGGCCGAGGCGACATTCGCGATCTGGGCCGCCTCCGAGCTCTCGGTGCAGACACCGGATGCCCGGGTGTCCTCCTGGAGCACCGATGCCCGCGCTGGTACGCCCATGCTGCCGGTGCTCGAGGACGAACTACCCACCTGCCTGCAGACCGTGCGCCGGGGACGGACGATCTTCACCTCCGCGCCGCTGGACGCCGGAACGAGTGGATCGGGCGCCGTCGTGGGGTCGGTGACTGACTAGGCGGTTTCCCTGAAACCCCTAGTCAAAAAACAGTTGACAGGGCGTTGGAAGCAGATAGGCTGGGTTTTCAACGGCGATGGTAGTTAGGCCTACGACGTCGCGCCGGCTTCTCGGCAAATAACAACACAGGCAAGGCCCCGGGAGCAGTAGAAAACAAATCGCCAGCGCATCCGTGTGCTCTTTTTGGTCCGAAGTTCCCGGGGTCTTTCCATGCCCGGACGCCAGCGGCCCGTATACTGGGACATTGGCTTTCCCGACGGTTGCCTCCGCCGGGAACCGGACCACTGGTCCGTTGCCGTGTACACAGGGCCCCGACGGGGTCAGTCAGAGGTCCACCGGGCCGCCCAGACAGCTCAGAAGGGTAATACCGCGTGCGGGTAATCACCATCATTCCGACCTACAACGAGATCGAATCGCTCCCCATCACCATCAAGCGGCTGCGGGAGTCCGTCCCGGAGTCGGATGTGCTGGTGGTTGACGACAACAGCCCCGATGGCACCGGTGAGTTCGCCCGGAAGCTGGGCGAGGAGGACCCGCAGATCCACGTCCTGCACCGCGAGGGAAAGGCGGGTCTCGGTGCCGCCTATCTCGCGGGCTTCAGCTGGGGCCTGGAACGGGG
>DATNBS010000146.1:0-17167 GCA_035571895.1 Arthrobacter sp.
CCTCGTCCTCGTCCGGCACCTGGGTCCCGTGGCTGGAGAAGGTGAAGACGACCTGCCCCAGCTCGCCGGAGCGCAGCCGGGCCATCGCCTCGCCCAACCGGCCCATGACCTCGGAGCGGGTGGCTTGGGCATCGGTGAGCACCGTGATCTCCGGGTCGGCGAAGCCGTAGCCGTTGGCCAGCAGTGCCCCGAATTCGAGGGCGTCGTTGACGCAGCCGTTGAGCCAATTGGAGCGGGGCAGGTTCGCGAATTCGTTCAACCCCACGCACAATGCCAGCCGGCCGGGGGTGCGGGCGCCCTCGGAGGGTGGGATGGCGGGACCGGCGGCGCTGGTGGACACCCCGGGATCCGGGGCGGATACCGGCAGCTGGCCCACGGGACCGGCAGGGCCATCGGGGGCCGGCAGCGGCCGTTCGGGCCGGTATTCGACGATCGTGGTGCGGCCGGTGATCCGCCGCATGACCGAACCCAGGGTCGACGGGTCTTTGTCAAAGGCGCCGTGCGCGGTGGCCTGGCTCGACGCGTCGGCGGCGGAACCGCTGGTCGGGGACCAGATGGATGCGCCGGCGGGCCCGGCCAGCAGGGCCGACAGCTCCGCGTCCGCCTCCACGGATTCCTGCAGGCCCAGCAAGGGGGTGTCCGGTTCGGGCTCGAAGCCGGCCCGCACCAGGCACAGCAGCGAACGCCGGTAGACGTTCACCACGTTGTCTGCCTCCTCGGCCGGCCGGGTCATCGCGAACAACGAGAACGCCCCGATGCCCTTGCCCTCCCCGATCCGGGGGAGCAACCGCTCGCCGAAATCCGCGGTGGTGACCGCGGGGGCGAGCAGGTGCAGGGAGTCGACCTCCTGGGCCGAGGAGTCGAGGTAGGCCGGCAGGAACCGGGAGTGGAAGATCGACCCGGCCGAGTGGCCGACCGCGTGCACGGTAATGGCCCCCGGGTTTTCCCGGGTGAAGCGGCCCAGGCGCCCCGCCACGTAGCGGGCCCCGCCGTCGGTGGCCACCGCGTGGGCTGCCCCGATCTTCATCTGCCCCCAGATCTTCTGCCCCAGGGGCCGCGTGGCGACCTCGATGATCCGGTTGGCACCGTCCTCGAGCCAGCCCCGCTGGATCGGCAGGTCCCGCGGACCGCCGCCGAGCAGCGAATGCAGCGCGTCCCACAGCCCGGTCTCCCAGATGAAGAACAGCGGGTAGACCCCGTTGTCCAGCCACCACGGACACAGCCGTGCCGCGCCGGCCAGGCCGGCCGCCTCGGAGACGAGGCCGCCATGCGCGTAGACAACCACCGGGACGTTCCGGCCCCCCTGGGCCTTGACGAAGGCCGGCAGGTACGCATCGAAAATCCGGTCCACGTCCTGCGGGCCGGTGGTGAACTGCCCACCCGGGGAGAACCGGCCATCGGAGAGGTTCACAAGGTGGGGGCGCAGCGCCTGCAGGGCGTCGGCGGTGGGGGCCACCGCCCGGTCGGAGCCGGGGGCACCTTCCGGGGCGGCCACGGACAGCAGTGTCATCGGTGTTCCCTCTCCCGAAGTGCCGTTGGGCACAGCCAGCGATCCGCCCATCCTGCCCTGCCCCGGATTACCGGGCCGTTACCGTGGCATTACCGCATTCCGGGCTGCCGGCCGCGACCGCCGAATCGGCGCGTGGCCTAGAATCGAAGGCCGGGGCCCCGGCGTGACGTCGCCGCCCGGGCCGCCGACCAGGACCCGTTGTCAACCGAGAGCAGACAGTGCACCCCGCAGAACCCGCCGCCGCGACGTGGGCCGACCAGCAGGAATTCAGGTCCTCCCCGGCCTGGAAGCTCCTCTCGGCCGCACCGTGGACGGTGGCGTTCCTGCGCGCCGAATTCACCCAGGCCCGGCCCCGCATCACGCTGGAGGCCTTCCATGCCTCGCTGCATTCCTTCCTGCGGCACCTGCGCTCGGCCGGGACCCCGCTGAACGACGCCTGGCAGGCCCAACACTACGCCGATGCCTGGGTGCGGGCCGGCTACCTCGCCCGGCCGCTCATCGACGGGGCGTTCGCCTACGAACCCACCGCCCACACCTCCCGCGTGCTGACGTTCCTCGAGGGGTTCTCCGGATCCGGCACCAACCTGAACTCCTCGCGGCTGAACACGCTGCTGACCAGCATCGAATCGCTCGCCCACGAGACCGATCCGGATCCTGAGGCGCGGATCCGCCAGCTCGAGGCGGAGATCGCCGAACGCCGCGGGCGCATCACGGCCCTGCAGGCCGGGACCAGCCCCGCGGTCCTGCCCGACGACGGGGCCGTGGCCGCGGCCCGCAGCGTCCTGGACCTGGCGGCGAACCTGCCGGCCGACTTCAAGCGCATGCGTGACGGGGTGCGCCAGATGCTCCACCAGGTCCGCCGCGAGATCATGGAGGCCTCCGTGGCCAAGGGCGTCGCCGTCGGCCGCGTCCTCGAGGGCGACCGGCAGCTGCGCAGCACCGCCGAGGGCGAGACGTTCCGCGGCTTCACCGAGTTCCTCAACGACCCCGCACGGCAGCGCCGCTTCCGCCACGCCATCAACGAGGTCCTCGAACGCCATTTCGTGGACGGCCTCACCGCGCAGGAACGCCACACGCTGGCGAACCTGCTGCGCGAGCTGCGCCGGCAGGCCGGCGAGGTGCACTCCAGCTACGGCAAGCTCTCCGAATCCCTCCACGCGTACGTCCAATCGGACGAATTCCGTGATTCGGTCCTGCTGCGCAAGGCGGTGCGCACCGCCGAGCTGGCCGTCGCGGGGTCCACTGCCCTGTCGGCCCGCACCCCGGTCGCCCCGGTCAGGTTGTACGCCCCGGCCTTCTCCACCCTGTCCGGCTTGGGGATCTTCGATCCCCAGGAGCACCTCGCCCCGCCCCGGCTCGCTGCCCCGCCGGTCGTCTCCAGCGCGGACATCCACCGCACCCCGGCCACCCCGAAGGCCGATGCCGCCCGCCTCGACGCCGCGATCGCCACGGCCCGCGGGGCCGCCGGCGGACACGCCACCCTCGGAGCCGTCTTCGCCGGACTCGAGCCCGGCGACCTCCACGTGAACTCGCTCCGCTACCTGGTCGAGACCGCCCGCACGTCCGGCCAGGACGTGGACACCAGCCGCTACGAAGCGGTGGAATTCACCCAAGTCGACGGCTCCGCCCGCACCGCCTACCTGCCCGTGATCACCTTCGCGAAGGACCCCGCATGAGCCACACCGAACCGGACACCGAGCCCACCGAGGTGGACCTGGACGACTCCCCCGGCACGGGGTACGACGACGGCGCGCCCGTGACGCCGTCGGGTCGCCGCACCGAGGAGCAGCTCTTCGAGGGCGACACCGGCCGGTTCCCGCTGCCCCTGCGCCAGGCCCTCATCCGGTTGCTGCGTGGTCCCTACCTTGACGGCACCGCCGACGCGAGGCTCTGGCAGCTGGTCCTGGACCGCCGGATGGAGATCTCGGCCTTCGTCTCCGAGCTCTTCCTGAAGCTGCAGCTGGACACCGAGCGCAAGATCGCCCTGCTCGTGCCGGTGCCCACGGAGACGGTGCACACCACGGCGATCGTGCCGCGCAAGCCGTTGCGCCGCGAGGAGACCCTCCTGGCCCTGCGGCTGCGCCTGCTGCTGGACCGGCATGCCGGCACCGGGACCGACGCGGTCATCTCCCGCGCCGGTGCCCGCGAGATCCTGGAGGAGCACCGCCACCCCGGCGCGGTGGACGACAAGCGCCTGGAGGAGCTCACCGATTCCTCGCTGTCCCGGCTGGCCAGCCTCAAGCTCATCCTGCCCACCGAGCTGGCCGACGAATACCGGGTCTCCGGTGCGCTGGCCCTGGCCCTGCCGTTCGAGTCGATCGACCAGATCCCCGCGTACCTGGAGTCCCTGGACCGATCCGTCGACACGGCCCCGGAGGCGGCCCTGGACCTGGCCCCGGACAGCGGGGCAGGGGTCGAGGACAACACCGAGGACGACGACACCGCGGACACGGACGCGGATACGGCCATCGCCGCTTCCACCCGTGTCTTGCCCACCGACACCGAAGGAGCCGCCCGGTGAGCATCTCCCAGACACTTCCCTTCGGGGACGCGATCAATCCCGGACAGCAGCGCCTGTGTTCGATCCAGGTCATCAACTGGGGCACCTTCCACGGCCGGCACGAGCTGTACGTGGACCGCAACGGGACCCTGCTCACCGGCCACCCGGGCGTGGGCAAGTCGACCCTGTTCGACGGGATCGGGCACATCTTCCATGCAGCGCCGCGCCTGAACGAGTCGGCCCACGAGGCCTCGACGCGCAAGGACCGGCGCACCACCTACTCCTACATGCGTGGGCGCCGGTTCAAGACCGACAGCGGGACCCTGTACCAGCGCCCGGGCGCCACCTGGAGCGCCATAGCCCTGAGCTTCGAGGACGGGATGGGCACCAGGACCTGCATCGGCGCCCTGTTCGACCTGCCGTCCCAGGGGCTCGAGGGGCAGGTCGGCAAGCACTACGTCATCGGCGAAGGCACCCTGGACACGGCTGCCCTCGAGGACCACGGGTCCCGGCGGTTCTCCCCCTCCTCACTGGTCAAGGCCCTCCCCGGATTCGAGGCCTTCGACGTCCACCGCACCTTCGCCGAACGCTTCCGCCGCCGCCTCGGCATCGACAACGACAAGGCGTTCTCGCTCTTGCGCACCCTGCAGAACGGCAAGGGCCTGGACCGCGGAGTCAACCAGTTCTTCCGCTACGAGGTCCTGGAGGTCCCCTCCACGCTGAAGGCCGCAGCCGGCGCGATCGAGGACTTCTCCCACCTGCGAGGGATCCACCGCCAGCTCGAGGAGGCCCGGGCCCAACGCGACGCCCTCGAACTCGTCCCGGAACAGCACAAACGCCACCAGGAGCTCACCGCGCAACTGCGGCGCACCACCGACCTGGCCCACGTGCAGCTGCCTCTGCTGCGCGAACACCTCGCCGCCGACCTGCTCGGCAGCCACTCCCGGCGCATCGGCGCCGAACTCTCCGCGAACCGCGCGGCCATCGATGCCGCCGCCGAGGCCAAGAGGGCGCTGGAGGAACGCGTCCGGTCGCTGACCGAGCAGCACGATTCCCACGGCGGGCAGGCCGTCCAGGCACTCGAACGCGAACTCGACGCCGCCCGGGCGCGCCTGGCGGACCGCGAGTCCCTCGCCTCCACGCTCAAGGCCCGGATGGACGACGCCGGGGTGCAGCTGGTCTTCTCCGCCACCGGGCTGCAGGCCGCCCGGCGCCAGGCCGCCGTGACCGCCGAGACCCTGCAGGGAGTGGCCAAGGACGCCCGCACCATGGAATACGAGGCGATGGCCGCCTCCATGGAGGCCCGCGAAAAGGCGCAGAAACTGCGCCAGGACATCGACTCCTACGCCCGGCGCGGGTCCAACATCGACGGCCTGTCCGCCGCGGCCCGCCGCCGCATCTGCTCCGAAACCGGGTTGTCGGCCGAGGACCTGCCCTTCGGCGGGGAGCTGGTGGACATGGCGCCGGGGGCCGGCGCCTGGCGCCCGGCCGCGGAAAAGGCGCTGCGTTCCCTGGCCACCACCCTGCTGGTCCGCGGGGAAGACCTCGAGAAGGTCACTGCGGCGGCCGACCGGCTGGAGGGCTATGGCCGGCTTCGCTGGATCGACCTGTCAGCCCACACCCCCGGCGGGGACACCGATCCGGTGGCCACCGCGGACCCGCGGGCCCTGGTATCCAAGCTGGAATTCAAGCAGTCCGACGCCGGGCAGTGGCTCCAGCGCAAGATCGCCGCCGACCATGACTTCACCTGCGTCGATACCGATGCCGCCCTGCACGCCGAAAAGCGGGCGATCTCCCGGGCCGGGACGATCAAGTCCGGCCGGGGAACCTTCGAACGGGACACCCGGCAGATCGCCGCCTCGGACTACCTGCTGGGCTTCACGAACGAGGAGAAGATCGCCGAACTCGAGGCCCGGGTCGCCAGCCTGGAGGCGGACCGGCAGGAGGCCGAGGACCTGGCCGCCGAACGCAGCCGCTCCAAGGACTCCCTGGCCCGCAAGCTGACGTTGTTGCGAGAGCTGGCCACCGACGAGCGGCCCTTCTCCGCCCTGGACTCCGCGATCCAGTCCGCTGCGGTCGCCGAACTCGAGTCCCGCATGGCCGAGGCCATGGATTCGAGCACCGATCTGGCCGGGCTGCGCGCGGCGTTGGGCGAGGCCCGCGCCGAGCTCGAATCCGCCGTCGGGCAGCTGGCCGTGTTGCGCAACGAGACGCGCTCCCTGGAACAACGCGCCGCCCAGGCAAACAGCCAGCTCGCTGCTGCACAACGCTCCAGTGCCGCCGCCGCCCCCGACGAGGCGGCACAGGACGAACTGGCGCAGGAGCAGCTGCTGGCCGAGGCGATGCGCCACCTGGAAGCCGGGGAGCCGGTGGAACTCGGCGAGCTCGACGCCGCGGTGTCGGCAACCTCGCTCGCGCTGGGCGAGCGGATCACGGAACTGCGCGAACTGGTGTTCGCCACCGAGGCATCCCTGACGGAGACGTTCCGGCAGTTCACCCGCGACTTCGGGGTCGCCACGTCGGCCTCGTTCGGCACGGGCATCGCCAGCGCGCCGCACTACGTGGCCCTGCACCGCGCCATCGTCGACGAGGGGTTGCCACAACGCCAGGAGGAGTTCCGCGAATACTTCTCCAACCGGTCCTACGAGCGGTTCTCCGACCTGCTACAGCTGCTGGAGGAGGAACGCCGCGGCATCGGCGAGCGCATCCTGCCGCTGAACCAGATCCTCGACGACGTGCCCTTCGAACACGGTTCGCGCCTGCGCCTGGAGGTCAGGACGACCATCCCCGACGAGGCACGCGAATTCCGCAATGCCCTCAAGGACGCGCTGGGCAACGCCTACGGTTCCCGTGGCGCCGACGAACTCAGCGCCAACTACAAAGCACTGGAGAAACTGGTCGACGACCTGGACGATCCCTCCCGTGCCGCGTGGCGGGACACCGTGCTGGATGTCCGCCAGCACGTGCAGATCAGCTGCAACGAGCACAAGCCCGGCGGCGAAATCGAGAATGGCCTCGAACCCGGCACGCTCTCCGGTGGCGAGGGCCAGCGCTTCACCTCCTTCATCATGGGGGCGGCACTGGCCTACCAGCTGGGCTTCGCCCTGCAGGGATTCACCACCTACGGGACCGTGATGATCGACGAGGCGTTCATACAGGCGAACTCGGACTACGCCGCGGCCGGCATCAACGCCCTGCAGGAATTCGGCTTCCAGCTCCTGCTGGCCGCCCCGGAGGACAAGATCGACCTGGCCCAGCACCTGGGCTCGGTCACGGACATCATCAAGCACCCGGGATCGAATGTCTCGGGCTTCGTGGAGACCGGCCTCTCCCCCGCCGTCGCAACGGACTTCATCCTGCGCTAGGTGCCGTCGGCCCTGGGCCCCCCGGGCTACGGGTGGAAGTGCTGTTCGTGGTCCGAGTGGCTCTCGGCCTCGATCTGGAAGGTCGAGTGCTCGATGCTGACCTCGAAGTGGCCGGCCACGCAGGCCTGCAGGGAGTCCAGCACCCGGGAGGCCCGGCCGTCGTGGAAGGCCTCGTCGCGGACGACCACGTGCGCCGTGAGCACCGGCAGCCCGGTGGCGATCTGGGAGGCGTGCAGGTCGTGCACCGACAACACCAGCTCATGCGAGAGCAGGTGCCCGCGCACCTCCTCCAGGTCCAGGCCATGCGGGGTCGACTCGAGCAGGATCGACGTGGTCTCGCGGAGCAGTCGGAACGCCCGGGGCAGGATGAGGGCGCTGATGAACATCGCCGCCAGCGCGTCCGCCCGCATCCACCCGGTGGTGGCGATGACAATCGCACCGACAATCACCGCCACGGAGCCCAGCGCATCGTTGACGACCTCGAGGAACGCGGCCCGCATGTTCAGGTTCGCCCCGCGGCCCGAACCGAGCACCGCGATGGCGATGACGTTGCCGAGCAGGCCGATGATGCCGAAGACCAGCAGGCCGGTGGCCACCACCTCCGGGGGTGCGAACAGGCGGCGGATCCCGTCGATCATCGCGTACAGCCCCACGGCGAGCAGCAACGTGGACTGGGCGGTGGCCGAGAGGACCTCGGCGCGGCGGAACCCCCAGGTGCGCCGGTCGGTGGCCGGACGGCCCATGAGGGTGGCCGCCAGCAGCGCCATCAGCAGGCCGGTGGCATCGGTGAGCATGTGCGCCGCGTCCACCAGCAGGGCCAGGCTGCCGGTGACGATCGCACCGACGACCTCGGCGACGAGGATCGCCGCGGTGATGCCGAAGGCGATGGCCAGGCGGGGGCGCTGCGCGGTCGCCCCGCCGCTGTGGTCGTGGGCGTGTCCGTGGCTCATGGTGTGCCCGCTGCGCTGTCGTGGGTTTCGTGCCAGTGGTGGGCGCCCAGGGCCACAGTGCGGCCGGTGGAGGCCAGCAGGGACTCGGCGGCGACCAGCACCGACTCAAGCCCGTCGGCTTCGGCCAGCGTGAACATGCTGGCCCGGCCCACGGGACGGGAGACGACGAGCCCGCAGTCGCGCAGGCAGGACAGGTGGGCACTGACCGTGCTCTGGGCCAGGCCCAGGTGGTCGGTCAGTTCCCTGACCTTGTGCTCGCCGCCGCGCAGATGGCGCAGGATGACCAGGCGCGTCGGGTCGGCCAGTCCGTGGAACAAGGCGGCGGCCGGTCCCAGTCCCGTCATCTCAGGTTCGCCGACTCTCGCTATCATCGTCATATGCCGATCATAGCGGCGACGCCGTCTTTCGGCCAGTAGCCTGCCGGCTCGACGCAGGACCTTTTGCCGGGCGCGGCCGCGTGGTAGGCAGGGTCCATGACGACCAATGCCCCGAAGACCCTGAAATTCATGATCCTTGGCGCCGTGGCCGCGACGTTGCTCAGCGGCTGCAACACCGATTCCGCCGATGACGGCAGCGGCAACGGCCCCAGCGACGCCCCCTCCTCCGCCAGCGCCAGCCCCGGCGGCCAGGACCCGGCCTACACGGCGATCACCACGGTCGAGCAGGACGGCGGCCAGGTGGTGGGCATCGACCGTGTCGATGAAGGGGACAAGGGCTACAACGTGGAGGTCCTCGATGGGGACGTGATCTACGAGGTCGACGTCGACAGCACCGGCCAGAACCCGCAGCAGCGCACGAAGACCGACTTCGAGCCCTCCGACCTCAAACTCCTCCAGCAAGCCACCGTCCCGCTGGCCGACGCCATGAAGACCGCCCAGGAAGCCGAGCCCAACAAGAACATCGACGAGGCCAACATCGAGGGCGAAGGCGGCACCGTGACCTGGGAGATCGGACTGGACGTCGACCAGGGCCAGGGCGGCTCCGACGTCCAGGTGGACGCCAGGAGCGGCAAGGTCGTGAAATAGCCGCCTCGCCACCGCCTCAGCACCGGTCCAACAGTCCTCGAAGGGGCAGCGGGACGCGCCGCCCCTCCAGCGCCGCCGTGAGCGAGCGGGCATAGCGTTCCTTGCGGCCGCTGATGGTCCCCAGGAAGCGCCGCAGCTGCAGGTGGAGCGGACGACCGCGTTGAGCGGGTTGGCGCTGGAAGATCCGGAACGAGCGCAGGTCCCCCTCGGCCGCCAGCACTGCCTGGACGCCCTCGACGCCCAGCGACCGGATCAGCTCGTCCTCGAGGTCGGCACGGCACGCGAAGAACCCCAGGCCCGCCAGCGCACCGGGGTCCAGGCCCGCCCGTCCGGTGGCCTGCTCCATCGGCCGTCGGAAGAACCGTTCCTCGGCTTCGTCGAACAGACCCGCGAGGGCGACGTCCAGTCCCTCGGGTCCCAGGAGCCGGATATACCGTGCGGCCTCCGTGGCCCCGCCCATGGACAGCACGCATACGCCCTCGGCCTCGAGGTCGCGCCCGTGCCGGCCGGCCAACGTCTCGAGCGCCGCCCGGTCGCTGGCCCCCTCAACCAGGACCACCCTGCGGGGTGTCGCCGCCCCCTCCCACCAGGGTGCGGCGCCCGCACCGCCCACGGCGTGCGCAGCAACGGCGACCCCCGTTCGGAACCGCTCCAACGCACCCATGCCGACAGTGTCCCAGCCACCGGCGGGGCGGACTAGACTGGCTGGCCATGGACGCGACGCAGCAGGATCCGGGACCGGTGGTGCGCGTGGCAGCGCGCGGGCGGTTGGACCCGCAGCTGTGCCTGGCCATCCTGGGCGCCCATGCCATCCCGGGGGTCGATGAACGGGTCGGCCCTGAACACCGCAGGCCGGTCCGCCTCGGTACACGGACCATCCCCGTGGGACTGCAGTTCGCCGACGACGCGGTCCTGGTCCGGGGCATTGGCACGACCCTGTCCCCCACCGACGAACCCGCCGTCGCCTCGCTGGTGGCCCGGTGGTTCGGCCTGGCCGAGGACCTGGCCCCGGCCAACGCCCGCCTGGCGGACGATCCATTGCTGGCCCCGCTGGCGGCCCGGCGCCCCGCCCTGCGCCGGATCGGCTATCCGGACCCGTTCGAGGCGGCGGCGACGACGGTGTTGGGCCAACAGGTGTCGGTGGCCGCTATGAGGACCTTCGCCGGGCGGCTGGTTGCGCGCTGGGGCGGGTCGCCGCACGCCGGAATGCGGCTGTTCCCGGAAGCCGCGGTGGTGGCCAGGATCCCGCAGGACGAGCTGCGGGCGACGATCGGATTGACCGGCGCCCGGACCCGGACGCTGCTGGCCGTGGCGCAGGCGTTCGTCGACGCGGGCCCCCGGGCCGGCGGCGTCTTCCCGTTGACGCGCGAGCAGCTGCTGGCGCTGCCGGGCATCGGGCCCTGGAGCGCCGACTACCTGGCGGTGCGGGCCCGCCTGGAACCCGATGCCTTCACGCCCGGGGACCTGGTGCTGCGCCGCGCCCTGGGGAGGATCAGCGCCCGCGAGGCCGAGGCCCGTGCCGAGGCCTGGCGCCCCTACCGGGCGCATGCACTGTTCCACCTGTGGGCCGCGGAAGCCTACGACCGGTAGTTCCGCCGTCGTACCGGGTCCTGGGTCGGTCCGGCGCCCGGGTCAGCCGCGGGCCGCGGTCTGGACGCCGGGCTCGTCGGGGAAGATCTGCCCGATCGGTTCGCGCTTCTCGGCCTGGAAGGTCTCCTCGGCCCGGCCGAACGCCCAGTAGGCGGAGAGCGAGAGGGCCTTGCGGTCCACGCCCTTCTCGTCGGAGAGGTAGCGGCGCAGCGCCTTGACCATCTCGCGCTCCCCGTGGGCGAAGACCTGCACGTCGCCCTCGTGCCAGGGGCCGGCCATCACGGCGGCGGCGAGCCGGGTGCTCTCCGGGGTGAACGGGCCGCCGCGGTGCAGCCAGTGCACGTTCATGCCCTTGGGTGCCTTGAACTTGATCTCGTCCTTCTCGTCGGCGACCTCGACGTAGACCTCGCCGACGGCGGAGCGGTCCATCGCCTCCAGCGCCGCGGCAATGGCCGGCAGCGCGGATTCGTCGCCGGCGAGCAGGTGCCAGCCGGCGTCCTTCGACGGGCGGTACATCCCCCCGGGGCCGGAGAAGCAGACGAGGTCCCCGGGCTTGGCGCGGTTGGCCCACGGCCCGGCGATGCCGTCCTCGCCGTGCACGACGAAGTCGATCTGCAGGGTCCGGTTCGCCTCGTTGACGCTGCGCACGGTGTAGGTCCGGCGCACCGGCATGCGCTCGGGCGGCAGTACGGTGCGCAGCTCGTCCAGGTCATAGGGCGGGGTCAGGCCCAGGGCCGGGTCGGCGAAGAGCAGCTTGACGTACTTGTCCGTGGCGTCCTTGTTCCGGAAGGCGGCGAAGCCCTCGCCGCCCAGGGTCAGGCGGACCATGTGCTTGCCGATCTTGCGCCGGGACACCACCTCCAGCACCACCTGCGGTCGGGGCGGCCGGGCAGCTGCGGGGACGGTCATTCGCGGATCACTCCTTCGGGCGCCGGGCACAGCCCGGCTCAGGTCTTTCCCCCATCCCATCCCACGCGGACGGCCAACGCAAACCGGGTACGCCGAGGGCGAAGAGGTTACCGCGGCCCGTCATCGGCTAGGCTGGGCCCAGCTTCACGAGCTGCGGCCACGCACGGGCTCCGACCCGGCCGCACACCAACCCCATGCATCACGGGTGGTTCGGATGACGAAGCGGCCCGGCGCACCCGTGCCGGGCAAGAGCACCGAAAGGCATCCCATGGGCTTCCTCCCCTCCACCGGCATCGACCCCGCCTGCCGCTCCGGGGCGCCCGGCCATGCCGCCCCCGGCGCGGCCGACGCACCCCTGCTCGCCGACGCCGCCGGCTGGGTCCCCGTGGTGGTCTTCGTCGACCCGCCGGCCCAGGCACTGCTGCTGGCCTGTCCCTCGGGGAGGCGCTGGACCGGCTACCACCATGCGGTCGCCGGGCTCTGCACGCGCCTGCGTTGCGCCCTGCCGGGAACCGTGCGCGGAACCGTGCCGGGAACGTCGTCCCACGCGACACAGCACGACGGCGGCTCCCAGGTGCCGCTGCTGGCCTCGGCCCCGTGCCACTGGCACCCGGGCGCCCGCGTCCTGGGCCTGCCGGCCAACCCGCGCCTCAGCGCCGGGAGGACCTACGTGGAACTGGCCGCCGCCCCGCTGGATCCGTGCCCGCTGGAGCACGACCGGGCCCTGGCGGCCGCGTTCGCCGCGGTTACCGGAACACCGGTTCGCCGATGAACTCCTCGAGCTTGGCGCGTTCGGCCGGCGGGAAGCGCAGCAGCCGCTGGTCCCCCACCGAGAAGAACGCCAGCGTCGTGGTGGCGCGCACGCACAGGCCCCCATCGACCGGGTCGTGGAATTCATAGCAGACATCGACGCTGGCCGCCTTGACGTTGGCCAACCAGAGGTCCACCTCGGCGGGGACGTTGCGGTAGTCCAGCGGGGCGACGTACCGCACCCGGTGCTCGACGACGAGGACCTGCGTGTTCTCCGGCACCGCGGAAAACAGGTCGACGATCGGTTCGTTGCCGGGCTTGCCGGTCCCCCCGGGGACGCCGAAGCCGGCGATCCGCGCCTCCTCCATCATGCGCACCAGGTTCACGTTGTTGATGTGCCCGTAGGCGTCCATGTCGCCCCAGCGCATCGGGACCTGCACGCGCAGGCTGCGTCCGCTCATGGTGTCCCCGCCTCGAGCTCGTTGCGTGGCTGGCCCTCGGGCCATTGCTGCCGGGTGCGCCGGCGTTCCTGGTGGTCGACGTGCTGGTCCTCGTCGGAGACGATGCCCAGGCGCTGCAGTTCGGAGAGGATGAGCGCCCCGTCGGGCGCGTAGATCCACTCCACCCCGGGGGTGGAGTTCACGGTGCGCTGCGACCGGCCACCGGCCAGGACCGCCTCGGAGGGGGTCAGCTGCCGGATGACGATCGCCCTGACGTTCTGCGGGTACCGCTGGGCGAAGCCGGCGTAGATCTCCGGGTCGTGCTGGCCGTCATCGCCCACCAGCAGCCATTTGACCTGCGGGAACTCGGCGGCCAGCCGGCGCAGCTGGTCGACCTTGTGCTGGCTTCCGGAGCGGAACCAGCGACCGGAGGAGGCGCCGGTCTCGATGGGGCCCCAGTCGGTGAGCAGCAGCGGGCCCTCCGGGTAGAGGTTGCGGGCCAGGAAGCGGCTCAGCGTCGGGGCCACGTTCCAGGCACCCGTGGAGAGGTAGAGCACCGGGGCCCCCGGGCGTCCGCGCAACACGCGCTCCATCATCACCGCCATGCCGGGGGTCGCCACGCGGGCATGCTCGTCGAGGACGAAGGAGTTCCAGGCCGCCAGCAGGGGCCGCGGCAGCGCGGTGACCACCACGGTGTCGTCCACGTCGGAGATCAACCCGAATTCGCTGGACGAGTCGACCACGAACACCCGGGCGGTGGCCTCCGCCGAGTTCTCGGTGGAGAGGGTGACGGTGTGCCAGCCCGGCCCCAGCGGCGTCTCGATCCGGGCATCCAGGACGCCGCCGCGGTCGGCACGCACCACGTGTTCCCGGCCGGCGACGGTGACGGTGACCTCGGCGAAGGCGATGGGCGGGGAGATGAAGTTGCGCCAGCCGCGCACGCTGTCGGCGACCACCTTCGAGCGCGGGACGCCATGCCGGAAGGTCCGCGGCGGGGCGACGACGATCCGCGCCAGGACGCGGACCCAGCCCTGGGCCTCCGGCCCGGAGAGGCCGTACCCGCGGAACGGCAGCACCGTGGGCACCATGCCGCGGCCGCGGCCGTTCGCTTCGCGGAAGGCATGCCAGGCGTCCTCGAGCCGGACCCCCAGGTGCTGCCGCAACGTTGACGGTTCACGAGATGACATGCCGCCAGTCTTTCACGGCCCGCCAACGGGCCGCGACCGGCCACCCCTAGACGTTCTCTACAACTCGTAGAATACTTGGGGCATGATGTACGACCACGCAGACAACGAACCGGTCCTGGTCCTCGACGAAGACCAATGCTGGACCCTGTTGGGACGAAGCCGGCATGGCCGGATCGCCACCGCCTTCGACGGCCAGCCGGAGATCACCCCGGTCAACCACGGCGTCTCCTCCGGCAGGATCTACCTGCGCACCGCCCCCGGCACCAAATTGGCCGCCCTCACGGTGAACCCGTCGGTGGCCTTCGAGTCGGATGGAATCCTCAGCGACGAGGCCTGGTCCGTCGTCGTGCAGGGAACGGCGCGCGTGCTGGAGACGGAGGCGGAGATCGAGGCCGCCCGCGCCTCCGGCGTCGACCCCTGGGTGCAGACGCTCAAGGACGCCTGGGTGGAGATCACCCCGACCTCGGTCTCCGGGCGGCACTTCGCCCTGGGGCGGCAGCCGGAGCAGCTCGACGAGCACTGACCGCCGCTAGGCTGGCGGGGTGGATACCGCACAGAACACAGCAGAAAACACCCCAGAGGACGCCGCAGACCACGTCGTCCAGCTCGCCGAGGACCTCCGGGCCATCGCCGAGGAGGCCGCGCTCGGCGTCGGGCCGATGCTCCGCGAGGCCTTCCGCGCCGGGGCCGAGGCCACGGAGAAGGCCAACGCGCACGACCTGGTCACCGCCTTCGACCGGGCCAGCGAGTCGGCCATCGCCGCCCACCTGTTCGCGGCCTGGCCCGACAGCAGGATCCTGGGCGAGGAAGGGGGCCACCAGGGCTCCGGGCGCATCGAGTGGATCGTGGACCCGATCGACGGGACCAGCAACTTCGCCCACGGCGTCGCCTTCTTCTGCGTCTCCATCGCCGCCGCACTCGACGGCGAGCTGCTCGCCGGCGTCGTCTACGACCCGATGGCCGGGCTGCTGTTCTCCGCCAACGCCGAGGGCGCCTGGCTCAACGGCGAGCCGCTGCACCCCCGCGCCCAGCCGGAGGAGCGGCGCGCCAGCCTGATGACCGACTATCCCTCGGCCGAGGCCATCGAGGTGGACGGCCCCGCCGCGGTGGAGGCCTTCGGCACCCTGATCACCCGCTACGCCACCGTCCGGCGCACCGTCAGCGGCGCGCTGGCCCTGGCGCATGTGGCCGCCGGCTGGACGGATGCCACGTTCGGCTTCGACACCAACCCCTGGGACGTCGCCGCCGGGGCCCTGCTGGTGCGCCGGTCCGGCGGCACCTACCGGCCCTACCGGTACGACGACGAGACCCGGCCCGCGCACGAGGCCCCGGTCTACATCGCGGTCGGCCCCGGCGGCAACGCCCCCACCGTCACCGGCATCGTCGAGCAGCGGCTCGCGGCCCGGCGGGCCACCGGCCACCGCAGGTAGGACCGGCTACCAACTGGACCGGTACCGCCGGTAGGACCGGCGCCCGGTCCCCTGCACCAGGGGTTCGCGGCTACTTCCCGAGCCCCACGGCCACCGGGCAGCTGACCTGGGCCGCGGAGCCGGACGAGGTGTTCGTGGTGACCACCGTGCCGTTCGCGTCGGTCACCGTGCAGGTCAGCGTCCCGGTGTTGCCCTTGGCGTTGGTGGCCCCGACCAGGCCGAACAACTTGCTGGCCTCCACGTCCTGGCTGAACTTCCCGCCGGTGACGTCCTGGCTCTTCATGTCGTCGATGCTGTCGGTGAGGTAGTTGACGGTGAAGTCGCCCTCGCCGGTCACCTCGTAGGTGTAGCTCGCGGTCTCCTCCGCGGTGTCCTGCAGCGCGCCGGCCACGGCGATGGCGACCAGGACGTAGACCACGCAGACCACCAGCGCCACGGCCCCGGTGATGACGCCGGTGAGGGCGAAGCCCTTGCGCGGCAGCTTCTTCACCAGCGCGATGATCCCCAGCACCAGGGCGATGGGACCCAGGATGAAGGAGATGAACCCGACGACGGGGATGAACGAGAGCACGACGGCGATGATGCCCACGATCATCGAGGCCTTGGTCATGCCGCTGGCCACCGGAGGCTGCTGGTTCCAGCCCGGCTGCCCGGGGTAGGGGTAGCCCGGCTGTCCTGCCGGCGGCATGGGACCACCCTGTGCGGGCTGGCCGTTGTAGGAGGTGGTCGGGTACTGGTCGCTCATGGGTCCCTCGGGGTCGGTGCGGTGGGTGGGGTCGGGCCCGCGGCGGGCACGGCCGGATCCAGTGTATCCATCGGTGTGGGCGGGGTTTTGCCCATGGACCTTCCCCGCCCCCGGGCGTACATTCAAGGCATGGGTATTGCAATGAATCAACGAGGTGTCGCCCACGCCCACCATCACCACCAGGGCGTGGAGTACATCGTCGCGGGCATCGGCATCATGCTGCTGTTCGGGGCGTTCGCGGTCCTGCAATCGGTCCTCTCCGGCCAGCCGTTCAACCCCCTCTACATCGGGGTCTTCTTCGGCCTGGTCGGGGTCGCGATGGGCACGACCTACTGGGCGCGGCACTGACGCCGCCACCCTCCCGGACCGGCCGCCACCCGGCGGCCGGCCCCTATCCCCCTGCGGCCCGGCCGGCTGCCCGCCCGCTGAACAGGCAGCCACCCAGGAACGTGCCCTCCAGCGCCCGGTAGCCGTGGACCCCTCCACCGCCGAACCCGGCCGCCTCCCCCGCGGCGAACAGCCCCGGCACCACGGCACCCCCGGGTGCCAGGACGCGGGAGTCCAGATCGGTTTCCAGCCCGCCGAGTGACTTCCGCGTGAGCACGTGCAACCGCACGGCGATCAGCGGGCCGGCCTGCGGGTCCGTGAGCCGGTGCGGGGCAACCGTGCGGATCAGCTTGTCCCCCAGGTAGCTGCGCGCCGACTGGATGGCCATCTGCTGCGGGTCCTTGCTGAACCCGTTGGCCGCCTCGGCATCGCGGGCGGC
>DATNBS010000147.1:0-12770 GCA_035571895.1 Arthrobacter sp.
ACCGCGACCTCGAAGTACACGGGGTGGCCTGGAGCAAGAACGCCGGGCCGGATGTGATCGCCTCGCGCGCCTGGCGCCTGGACGACGTCCGCGACCGCCTCGACACGTTGCGCCTGCGCGCCTGGGTCACGCACGGCACCGGCGGGGAATCGCTCATCCAGGACAGCCCGCTCGCCGCACTGCTCTCCCCCGACTACTGGCTGGACGTCCTGCGAGAGCGCGGGCTTGACCGGCCGGGTACCGTGCTGATCTCCGGCACCGTGGCCATGGTCGAGGGCGTCGACCAGTTCGCCGACGCCTGGCGGGTGGAGCTCTCGGACCCCGGAACGCAGGAATCCATCGACCTGCGGTACTCCGTCCACCGCATGCCACAGCCCATCGGCTGAGTCGGCACGGCATGATGGGACCATGCCACAGGAGACCACCGCCCTGACGAAGACCACCCAGCACGAGGCGCTGGCCCCGGCCGACGCCGCCCGCCTTGCGGCCGCACTGTCCGAATCGCCGGATGCCACGGTGTTCGTCAACGGCACGGCCGTGCGCCTTCCCGCGGCAGCGGCCCAGGCCGTGCTGGACCTGCTGGGACGGCTCGCCGGCGGGGAGGCTGTCGTGCTCAGCACCGCCGAGCGCTGGCTGAACACCTCCCAGGCCGCGCGGCTGGCAGGAGTCTCCAACACCTACATGCGCAACCTCACCGACGCCGGGACGATCCCGGTGGACTACCGCGGCACCCACCGGCGCATCAAGCCGGCCGACGTCGCGGCCTGGGTCTCCGCCCGGGACGCGGCCCGGGATGCAGCCCGGGCGGCGGACCGGGCGGCGGACCGAGCGGACCAGGAGCGGGGCACCGGAGAGACCCGCGCGTAGGGGCCCGCTCCGCCGTCGTCTTGAGACCCCGCGGCCGCAAGGAGGCCCAACAGGGAACAACTGTTGCCTCCCGGTGAACCGTTGTTACCATGTGAGGGTGACCACACCTCAGAACACCACCGATACCGAACTGCTGCCCACCGAATCGGAGGTCGCCCTCGAGCGCGCGCAGGCCTCCGCCCGCCACGAGAGCCTGTTCTCCGAGCGCGCCGCCAGCATCAGGCAGTCCGCTGTCCGCGACGTCTTCGACATCTCGTTGCGTCCGGGCCTGGTCTCCCTGGCCGGAGGCAACCCGTACCTGGCCTCGCTTCCACTGGAGAAGATCGGGGCCATGGCCCACCAGCTCATCACCGAGGAGGGCCTGACCGCGCTGCAGTACGGCGGCGGCAAGGGCACGCTCGAGCTGCGCGAGCACATCCGCGACGTCATGGCCGAAGAGGGCATCACCGGCGTGGATCCGGAAGACATCGTGGTCACCACCGGCTCGCAGTCCGCCCAGGACGTGGCCTGCAAGGTCTTCTGCGATCCGGGCGACGTGGTGCTCTGCGAGGATCCGACCTACGTGGGGGCGCTGAACACCTTCGAGGCCCACCAGATCCAGGTCGAACCCGTCGCGATGGACGAGCACGGGCTCGTTCCCGACGCGTTGCGGGCCCGCATCGCCGAGGTGGACGGCACCGGCAAGCGCATCAAGTTCCTCTACACGATCCCGAACTTCAACAACCCTTCGGGTATCTCGCTGGCGGCCGACCGCCGGCAGGAGATCGTGGACATCTGCCGCGAGGCCAACATCCTGGTCCTCGAGGACAACCCCTACGGCCTGCTGAAGTTCGACGGCAACCCGTATGTCCCGCTGCGGGCCGGAAACCCCGACGACGTGATCTACATGGGCTCGTTCTCCAAGATCCTGGCGCCGGGCCTGCGCATCGGCTGGGCCCTGCTGCCCTCCCACCTCACCCGGCGCTTCTATCTGGCCAGCGAGGCCGTGATCCTCTGCCCGGCGACATTGAACCAACTGCTGATCACCCGCTACCTGGACGGGCACGACTGGCGGGCGCAGATCGCCACCTACCGCGGCCTCTACGCCGAACGCTGCGCCACCATGCTCGCCGCCCTGCAGGAGCACATGCCCGCGGGCGTGGAATGGACGACGCCGGATGGCGGCTTCTTCATCTGGGTCACGCTACCCGCCGGGATCGACACCTACCCCCTGCTGGCCGAGGCGATCGAGGGGGGCGTGGTCTTCATCCCCGGCGCGGCGTTCACCCCGCACGACGAGCCGAACAACCGTTTGCGACTGGCCTTCAGTGCCGTGGAGCCGGAGCGGATCGTCGAGGGCGTCCAGCGTTTGGCTGCCGTGCTCGGACGGGCCCTCGCCGCCGCCTGACCGGGGACGTCCAAGGCGTTGACGACGTCTGGACGGGACACCACCGCCCGGCAGTGTCCCGGCCAGACGTCGTCGGCGTGACTACTACTTCAGGAATTCATTGGTGTAGGTCTTGGACAGGTCGATCTCCTTGTCACCGACTTCCGGGTTGGCCACGCGCTGGGTCTCCAACACGGCTTGGGCACCTTCCTCGGTGAACTTGCCATCGGTGCTCAGCGTCTTCTTGAGCTCGCCGATCACCGTGGCGTACTGCTTCTCGTCGCCACCCGAGAACTTCTCCGGCATCTTGGCCGCGATCTCCTCGCCGCTGTGGTTGGAGATCCATTCGAGGGTCTCCTGGATGGCCGCTGCCAGCTTCTTCGCCTTCTCGGGGTTCTGCTCCAGCCAGTCCGTCTTCGCGTAGAGGCTCGATGACGGCCAGGCCGAGGTACCGAAGACCTCCTTGAGGCCCTCCGGCGTCCGGACGTCGGCGATGATCTGCGGATCGTGGCCGATGCGCTTGGCTAGGACCGAGATGTCCGGCTCGAGCATGACGGCTGCGTCCACTTGTCCGTTCTCCACCGCCGCCACGGCGGAGGATCCGGCGCCGATGGCGGACACCGAGGCGTCGGTGCCCTTCATTCCGTGTTTGGCGAGCAGGTACTTCACGAACATGTCGGTCGAGGACCCGGGGGAGGTGACGCCGACGTTCTTGCCCTTGAGGTCATCGAGGGAGGTGATGCTGTCCTCGTTCTTGGGTGCGACCACGAGGGCCAGGCCCGAGGAGAGGTTCTCGTTGACGAACGCCTCGATGGACTGCTTCTTGGCCTGCATTTGGATCGTGTGCTCGTAATATCCACTGGTGACGTCGGTGCTGCCGCCGATCATGGCGGTCAGCGCCTTGGACCCGCCCTGGAGATCCTGCAGGTCGACGTCCAGCCCCTGCTTCTCGTAGAAGCCCAGCTGCTGGGCCAGCGTCGTGGGGAGGTAGGTCAACAGCGTCTGGCCGCCGACGCCGATGGTGACCTTGTCGCCTCCGCCTCCGGCGGCGTCGCCGCCGGATTGCCCGGGAGGCGCCGAGGCAGGAGCGCCGCAGGCCGAGAGCAACAGGGTCAGTCCCGCGACCAGGGCGGCCCCCTTCGCCATCCGGCGACGGGGAGCACGTTGTGTGGTGTGCTGGTTCATGGTGGTTCCTTTCAGGGGGTGCAACCGGCCAGGGTGGTCGGGGGCTAGTTGTTGGTGGGGCGCCAGCGCAACAGGTGCCGTTCGACGCGGTTGACGAGCAGGTCGATGATCAGGACGACGAACATGAGGATGAACATCCCCGCGAAGACGCCCGTGGTGTCGAAGACGCCCTGGGCCTGGGCGATGGCATAGCCCATGCCGGCCGAGGCGCCGAGGTACTCGCCGACCACCGCGCCGGTGATCGCGAAACCCACGCTGATGTGCAGGCTCGAGAAGATCCACGTCAGGGCGCTGGGGATGAAGACGTGGCGCAGTAGCTGGCGTTCGCTGGCCCCGAGCATGCGGGCGTTGTCGATGAGGACCCGGTCGACGCTCTTGACTCCCTCCAGGGTGTTGAAGAAGACGATGAAGAAGACCAGCGTGAACCCGAAGGCCACCTTCGACCATATGCCCAGGCCGAACCACAACAGGAAGATGGGTGCCAGGACCACGCGGGGCAGGGCATTGAACATCTTCAGGAACGGCTCGAAGAGCTGCTCGAGGAAGCGCACCCGCGCGAGCAGGAAGCCGAGCAGCAGCCCTGCGGCGGCGCCGGTGATGAAGGCCAGGGCGGATTCCTCGAGGGTGATCAGCAGGTGCGGGAAGACGAACCCGGACCCCACCCACTCCCATACCGTCTTGAGGATCTCCGAGGGGCGCGGGAAGAAGAAGTCGTCGATCACCCCGACCCGGCAGAGCAGCTCCCAGGCGACCAGGACGAGGACAGTGAGTCCGATCTGCCCGACGCGGACCCCTGGGCCGGTGACCCCGGCCCGGCGGGGAGGACGCTGCCGGGGTGCGCTGGTTTTCCGTCCGGTGCGTTCGGTGGTGGTGCTCATGCCGCACCGCCTTCCCGCCGGACGGCCGATTCGTAGGTGCGCGAGACCTCCACCTTCAGGCGGCCCCAGATCTCGCGGTGCAGCTCGACGAACTGGGGGTCGTCCCGGATCTCCAGGAGATCGCGGGGGCGGGGGATGGAGATTTCGTAGGTTCCGACCACCGTGCTGCCTGGCCCGGCGCCCAGGATGACGACTTCATCGGAGAGGGCGATGGCCTCGTCGAGGTCATGGGTGATGAACACGACCGCCTTGCCCGATTCCTGCCACAGGGCCAGCAGCTCGTTCTCCATGATCTGGCGTGTTTGGACGTCCAACGCCGAGAAGGGCTCGTCCATGAGCAGGATGTCAGGGTCGACGATCCAGGCCTGGGCCAGCGACGTGCGCTTGCGCATGCCCCCGCTGAGCTGATGGGGGTAGCGGTCGGCGAAGTTCTTCAGGCCCACCTTCTCCAGCCATCCCCGGGCGCGGTCGTTGGCTTCCGCCTTGGAGACGCCGGCCATGGTGAGTCCGAGGCTGACGTTGTCGATGACCGTCTTCCACGGCAGGAGGGCGTCCTGCTGGAACATGTAGGAGGCCCGCCGGTTCACGCCCTTCACGGCGGAACCGAAGCTGCCGACGGATCCCGTCGTCGGCTCCAGGAGACCTGCCGCCATGTGCAGGATCGTGGACTTCCCCGAACCCGTGGGCCCGACGATGGAGACGAATCGGCCGGGCTCAACCCGCAGGTCGATGTCCTGCACGGCGCGATACGTCGCGCCGTGGGGAGTCGTGAATTCCTTGGTGCATGAGTTCAGCTCCACCGCGAATGTCGGTGCTGCTAGTTGATCCGGCTGCGTCATCGCTGTTCTTCCCCGCATTGGCCCTTGGGAACGCCACGGGGAGCCGGGGAGGGTGGAGTCGAACCGCCGCCCCTGCACCACATTGTGGGTTCTAATTCATATTGCGGTGTTGAGAATAGCAGTAACCCACGTCACACTCAACGCTTTTCCGTAGCGTTACGAATCGGCTCCGCGTCGTTCGCGGACCCAGGGAAGGGAGCCGAGGTGGATCCGGTTCCGGGCGCCGGGCGGACCGGCCAGCCCGTTGAGGTCGTAGGCCTCGTCGCCGGCCCAGGCGACGATCGGACGCCCCTCCTGGTCGAGGGTGCGCAGGCTGCGGAAGTCCCGCGGGGGCTTGCTCCGGGCCGCCCGGATCGCGCCCGCTGCCGAGGCCTGCCCGGTGAGCCACCGCAGCGTCATCCACGTGGGCGGAACGAGGCTGATCAATCCCTCCCCGTGGCGTCGGAGCGCCTCGGCGGGGGTCAACCAGGCATGGTCGACATGCTCGTCGGGACTCAGCCGGAGATGCCTCGAGGCCTCGACGTCCACGACAGCGAGGAAGAACCAGGTCCGCAGGCGCTTCGGGGCCGTCGGCGGCGGCGTCCACATCGAGAAGCCGGCCAGCTCGGCCTCCACGACCTCCAAGCCGGTCTCCTCGAAGGTTTCGCGCACACCCGCCCGCAGGGCGGCGGCCAAGAGCGGCTCGGGGGCACCGCCGTCGTGCTCTTCGGGCACCGGCTCCCCAGCCGCGCGCGCCACCTCGGGGGCCGCCGCTCCAGCGACGGCCGCGCGGTCCCCGGGGTCGACATGGCCGCCGGGGAAGACCCAGGCCCCGGCGAACGACCCGCGATGCGAGGGGCGTTCGAGCAGCAGCACCTCCGGCCCCCGGGGCGATTCGCGCAGCAGCACCACCGTGGCGGCGTCCCCGTGCAGCTCCGGTTCTCCAGCTGGTTCAGGCACGGGCGCCCTCCTGCCGATCGTCATAGGCCGCGCGCGCGGCGAGGATGGCCCCGGCGTGCGCCTCGGCCCAGCCGCGGACGAGGTCGAGCGGTTCCAGCAGCGTGGCCCCCAGTTCCGTCAGGGCGTAGTCAACCCGGGGCGGGACCTGCGCGTAGACGGTACGCGCAACAAGGCCGTCACGTTCGAGCGCGCGCAGGGTCTGCGTCAGTACCTTGGGGGTAACACCTCCCACGGCGGCGCGGATCGCGGTGAAGCGCCCGGGCCCGGCCTTGAGGGCCTGCATGACCAGGGGCGTCCACTTGTCGCCGATGCGTTGCAGCACCAGCCGCGAGGGGCACTCCGCGTCCATGACGTCGAAACGCCGGTCGAAGGTATCCATTTGGATACCTTATGACCTTGAGGTACCGGGTATCAAATACATAGCATTGCCGTTCCAGCTATCCACGAAAGGAACCCAGCATGAAGATCGCGGTTTACGGAGCCACCGGCATGGTCGGCAGCCAGATTGTCGCCGAGGCGTTGGGGCGCGGCCACGAGGTCACGGCCGTCTCGCGCACCGGCCGGCCGGTGGAGGGCGCGTCCTCCGCCACGGCCACACTGGGCGACCTCGCCGCCTATCGGTCGCTGGCGGCCGCGCACGACGTCGTCGTCCTGTCCGTCCCCCCATCCCGCGACGGAGGTGACCCGCAGGACTTCATCGGCGCCCACGAGGCGATCAGCGAGACCCTGGTCCCGGCCCGCGTCTTCATCGTCGGCGGCGCCGGCAGTACCGTGGTCGACGGGGGCCTGCTTGTGGACCAGCCGGGTTTCCCTCCCGAGTACGAAGCCGAATCCCGGGCCATGATCGCCGTGATGGAGAACTACAACTCGGCCTCCGGATTGGACTGGACGATGCTGGCCCCGGCACCGATCATTGCCCCGGGCGAGCGGACGGGCACCTACGAGCTCGGTGCCGATTCGCCGGTCGGCGACGCCATCTCCACGCAGGACTTCGCGGTGGCCGTGCTCGACGAGCTGGAGGAGCCCAAGCACCGGCATCGCCGCTTCACGGTCGCGAACTAGACCGAAGCCGGAGGTGTCGGCGACCAGCTGCGGGCACCCGCGCGGCGCTCAGCCGCGCGGCACCGCGTAGTCGATGCCGCGCGCCGAGAATTCGGCCAGCTGCAGAACCAGCCAGGGACTGAAAGCCCAGGGGGCAGCGGCCGCCGCGGCAATGAGGTCGGCTGGGGCCACCCAGCGGAACTCGGCCACCTCGCTGCCCCGGGGCTCGGGCTCGCCCACTGCCAGCGCGAAGTGGACGGGGCAGAATTCGTTCTCGACGATGCCCGAGGCGTCTACGGCGCGATAGGCGAAATCCGGCACGACCTCGTCGATCGTCCCCAGCTCGAGTCCGAGCTCATACCCCGCCCGGCGGCGGACGGCGTCCTGTCCGGGCTCCCCGGGTGCCGGATGCCCGCAGACCGAGTTGGTCC
The DNA here is from genome assembly GCA_035571895.1 of Arthrobacter sp. GTDB lineage: Bacteria > Actinomycetota > Actinomycetes > Actinomycetales > Micrococcaceae > Arthrobacter_H. The sequence goes on from DATNBS010000147.1 coordinate 7,547, forward strand.
AGACGCCGGGCCAGGCTTGCTTGGACAGGGATCGGCGCGTCACCAAGACCTTCCCGTCTCCACGGAAGACATGGCAGGAAAAGGCGAGGTGCAAGGGCGTCGCGGCTGAGTGCACCTCGGATTTGGCCGCCGTGCCGATCGGGCGGTGGTCCGCATCCAAGAGCACGACGCTCTCACGTGGCCGCCGCCGCGGCGCCTGTCCCGTCACGTCTGCTCCCGTTCATGGTTCGGCCGGTTTCGTCCGGATACCACTGGAACCCTAGCCGATGCCGGGGCATGCGGGCCTCCACTGCTCCCAGGAACCCATGGGATCCGGCGGGTGATCGACGCCGGTCCACGTGCCGCATTCCACCATGGAGACGCACCGGGCACCGACACGACAGGCCCCAGCGGCAACAGGGCCGCGAGACGGATGCGCCGCGAGACCGCCGCCTGCGCCTCAGCGGAAGGCGCACAACGACGGTCGCTGTGCGCATTACGAGCAGCTGTACGTATTACGTACAAGGCACTAGGATGGGACGCAGGTCACCACCGGTGGTGGCGCGTCCAGTTCGGAGCGAGGTTGATTGCGTTGAGCACCATCGAACAGTCCTATCTTGTCGGCCTGATCGGCGAAGGCGTCGCGCCCTCGCTCAGCCCCCCGATGCACGAGGCCGCCGCCGATGCCCACGGCCTGCGCTACCTCTACCGGCCCATCGACCTGTTGGCGCTGGGCCGCAACGCCTCCGCCGTCGGCGACCTGCTGCGCGCCGGCCGGGATCTGGGCTACAACGCCTTCAACATCACCCACCCCTGCAAGCAAGTGGTGATCCGGGAACTCGACTCGATCTCCTCGCATGCCGAACGTCTCGGTGCCGTGAACACGGTCCTCATCCGCGACGGCAAGTTCCACGGAGAGAACACGGACTTCTCAGGTTTCGGTTTCGGGCTGCGTACCGGCCTGCCTGACGCCCCACTGGGCAGCGTGCTGCAACTCGGCGCCGGCGGCGCCGGTTCAGCCGTCGCCCATGCCCTGCTCGACGCCGGCGTCGGGCATCTCGCGCTGGTCGACACCGACGCGGGCCGCGCCACCTCATGCGCCACCGCCTTGGCCGGTCACTTCCCCGAGGCGACCGTCACCGCCCATGCCCCCCGCGAGGTCCCGGCGCTGCTGGCCGTCGCCGACGGCCTGGTCAATGCCACACCGATCGGCATGCACCAGCATCCCGGCCTGCCGCTGGACACGGCGGCCCTGGAGCCGCGCCACTGGGTAGCCGACGTTATCTACCGCCCCGTCGACACCGAACTGATCCGCACCGCGGCAGCCCTCGGCTGCCGCACCTTGGATGGCGGCTACATGGCCGTTGGGCAGGCCATCGGCGCCTTCACGCACATCACCGGCATCGAGCCCGACGCACAGAGGATGCGCGCCCACTTCCTCGACATGATCGACCGGGGGCTCTGACCATGCGCACGTCCATCGCCACCGTCTGCCTCTCCGGCACCCTCGAGGAGAAGATGCTCGCCTGCGCCCGGGCAGGGTTCGACGGCGTGGAGATCTTCGAGCAGGACCTGGTGGTCAGCCCGATGTCCCCCGAGGAGGTCCGCGCCCTGGCCGACCGGTTGGGCCTCGCCCTGGACCTGTACCAGCCGTTCCGCGACTTCGAGGGCGTCTCCGAGGACGTGCTGGCACAGAACCTGCGTCGCGCCGAGGCCAAGTTCGCCCTCATGAACCGGCTGGGGATCGACACGGTACTGGTGTGCAGCAACGTCGGCACCGCCACCATCGACGACGACAAGGTGGCCGCCACCCAGCTCCGCCGTCTGGGTGATGCCGCCCAACGCTACGGGATCAGGCTGGCCTACGAGGCCCTTGCCTGGGGCCGCTACGTGAACACCTACCGGCACGCCCACCGGCTCGTCGAGCTCGCCGACCACCCCGCGGTGGGCACGTGCCTGGACAGCTTCCACATCCTCTCGCGCGGTGACGACCCCTCGGGTATCGCCGACCTGGACCCGGCACGGATCTTTTTTGTCCAGCTGGCCGATGCCCCCGTGCTCTCGCTGGACATCCTTTCCTGGAGTCGGCACTACCGCGTTTTCCCCGGGCAGGGCGGGTTCGACCTTGCCGGTTTCCTGGGCCATCTCGCGGTCACCGGATACGACGGGCCCGTCTCGTTGGAGATCTTCAACGACACCTTCCGCCAGTCCAATGTCCAGCGCACGGCCATCGATGCAATGCGCTCGCTGGTGTGGCTGCAGGACCGCACCGCGGCCCGTCTCGGCGCGCAGGCCTCCGGGCTTCCCCTGCGGCTCTCCACCCTGCCCCCGGCGGCGGCACCCGCCGGCATGGACTTCGCCGAGATACTCACCGACGACGCCGAATCGGTCACGGCCCTGCTCGCCCATCTGGGTTTCACGTTCGTCGGACAGCACCGCCGCAAGCCGGTTCAGCTCTGGCAGCAGGGTTCGGCGCGGATCGTCATCAACGGCCAGCGCGCCGTCGACACCGTGCCCTCGATCTCGGCACTCGGCTTCCAAGTCGCCGACCCCGAGACCAGCCTCGCGCGAGCCCGCGGCCTCCGCGCAGCACCGGTCCCCCGGCAGAACACTGCCGACGAGGCGGTCCTGCGCGGCGTCTTCGCCCCCGACGGCACCGAGGTCTTCTTCAGCGACCACACCAGGGCGCCGGTCTGGGCCGAGGAGTTCGGCGCCGCCCATTCCCCTGCGGCGCGGAGGGGCGGGGCCGGGAACGAAGGGGACGACAGCGGTGATCCGGCGACGTGCCTCGTCACGGGGATCGACCACGTCAACCTGGCGCAGCCTTGGCAGGCATTCGACGAGGCGGTCCTGTTCTACGAATCGGCGCTGGGCCTGTCCACCCGGCCCGCCACGGAGGTCCCCAGCCCACTGGGTCTGGTGCGCAGCCAGGTCATGCGCACCGACGACGGGGCCGTCCGGCTGGCGCTGAACCTGGTGCCGCAGGTACTGGATGGCGGCAGCCACGGGGCCACCCGTCACCCGTATGCCGAACATGTGGCGTTCACGACCACCGACATCGTGACCCTGGCAGGGCGTGCCCAGGACTCGGGCATGGAGTTCCTGCCCATTCCGGAGAACTACTACGAAGACCTGGCGGTGCGCTTCGGGCTCCAGGCTGAGATGTTGGAGACGCTTCGAGGGTTGCAGCTGCTCTATGACCGCGACGAACACGGCGGGTTCCTGCATTTCTACACCGGGACTGTGGGCCGTCTGTTCCTGGAGGTCGTACAGCGCCTCGATGGGTACGATGGCTACGGTGCCCCCAATGCTCCGGTCCGCCTCGCCTCCCAGTTCGAGAACAACCGGTTGCGGCCGGGCTGATCCACCACGACGACGAGCGAGGATGCCATGATTGCCGACACCGACGACGAAGTCCCCGACTACTTCGTCAAGTCAGCCGACAAGGTGCTCCAGATCCTGCTGGCGTTCACCTCCGCCCAACCGAGGCTAACCGTCACGCAGGCCGCTGCGGCAACCTCGATGTCCCGGGCCGCGGCCCGCCGCTTCCTGCTCACGCTCACCGATCTGGGCTACCTGAGCACCGATGGCACCGCATTCACCCAGACCCCGCGTGTGCTCGACCTGGGCGCCAGCTACCTGTCGTCCCTGAGCCTGCCGGACATCGCCCGGCCCCATCTGACCGAGCTGGCCCACCGACTGGATGAGACGGCTACGCTGTCCACCCTCGATGGGCAGGACGTCATCTACATCGCGCGCGTCGCCGCCCCACGCCTGCACAGCGTGACGGTGAACCTGGGCAACCGACTTCCGGCCTGGGGCACCTCGATGGGCCGGGTCCTGGTGGCCGCCCTTCCGGCGGCCGCCCGCGAACGCTTCTTCGCCGGGGCCGAGCTGGTCGGCTACACCTCCAACACGATCACCAGCATCCAGAAGCTGCGCGAGGAGATCGAGCTGGTTCGTTCCCAGGGCTGGTCGCTGGTCTCGCAAGAGCTCGACGTGGGCCTGCGCGGTCTGGCCGTGCCGGTGCGACGGGGCGACGATGTCATTGCCGCACTGAACGTCTCGATCCAGTCAGGCCGTCAGGGGGCTCCTGACGTCGAGGCCGATCTGGTTCCGGTGCTGAGGGAGACGGCGGAACGAATTGCCGACGACTTCGGTGGCCGGACCGTCTGAGGCATCCACGGCAATTCCGGGGAGCCCGGCCGGCGAGACCTTTGTCGGTCAGTCGAGCAGGAGTGCTGGCTCCTCCATGATGGCCGCGACGTCGGCCATGAACCGGGCCGAGAGATCCCCGTCGACGACGCGGTGGTCGAAGCTGCCGCCGAGGGTGGTGATCCAGCGCGGAATGACCTCGCCGGAGACCACCCACGGCTTTTGCCGGATGGTGCCGAACGCGACGATCGCCACCTCTCCGGGGTTGATGATCGGGGTTCCGGTGTCGATGCCGAGGGCACCGATGTTGGTCACGGTCAGCGATCCGCCGCGCATGTCCTCCGGCGTGGTCTTTCCCTCACGTGCCGTGACGGCCAGGGAGTTCAGTGCGATGGCAAGTTCCTTCAGGCTCAGGTCCTGGGCGTCCTTGATATTCGGGACCAGCAGGCCGCGCGGGGTGGCCGCGGCGATGCCCAGGTTCATGAAGTGCTTGACGTGGATTTCGGCGCCTTGGTCGGTGTCGACCCAGCTGGCGTTGACGCTGGGGTTCCGGGCGGCTGCCCAGATCACGGCCTTGGCCAGGATCAGCAGCGGGGAGACCTTGATGCCCTCGAAGTCGCGGGACTTCTTGAGCCGCTGGGTGAATTCCATCGTCCGGGAGGCATCGACGTCGACGAAGATGCTGACGTGAGGCGCACTGAACGAGGATTCGACCATGGCCTTGGCGGTCGCCTTGCGCACGCCGCGGACCGGTTCACGGGTGATCCGTTCCTCGTCGGCCGTGCCCGGCATCCAGAAGGTCGGTGCCTGGTCCTGCTCGGCCTCGCGCTGGGCCTGGTACGAGATGAGGTCCTCCCGGGTGATCTCGCCCCGCCCTCCGGTCCCGCGGACCTTGGCCAGGTCGATGCCCAATTCCTTGGCGATCTTGCGCACCGGCGGTTTGGCCAGGACCCGGTCCAGCAACTGGCCCACGGACTGGCGCGCGGCAACGGCACGCAGGCCGGCCGCCGGCGCGGCAGAAGCCTGCGCGGCCGGGGCCCGGGTGGCGGCCGGTGTCCCGGTGGCGGGAGTCGACGGCTTCCGTGCTGCA
>DATNBS010000148.1:0-2644 GCA_035571895.1 Arthrobacter sp.
GGAAGTCATCGAGTTGGTGTTCGAGTTCGTGGAGCGCCCGCCGGCTGCCGGCGCTCCGGCCCGCCCTGCCGGAAGCGCCGGAAGGGCCGGGGGCGGCGGTGGCGGTCCTGGCGTTTTCCCGGGGAGGGCCGTCCGGCGACCGGAAAGGCGGGGCGGGGGCCGGGCCGGGACGTGTTGGACGGGAGGCCCGCCTGCCCTCTCCGGTGCGGTGGCGTTCGGCCGTCGCGGCCAGGTCGGCCCGCAGCGAGCGCATGTTGTCACGGATCTCTGAGCTGAGCGTATCGGCCAGCCGGGTCACCGACTCCGCGATGTCGGCGTCGATGCCCTGCAGCTCGAGGTCCCGCTCGCCCAGTTCGTTCCGGCCCGCAGCGGTAAGGTCGTAGAGGTTCCGCCGGCCTTCCCGCCGGGTCGAGACCAGGCCTTCCTCCTCGAGCTTGGCCAGGCGCGGATAGACGCTTCCGGCGCTGGGGGAGTAGGTTCCCCCGAAGCGGTCGGTGAGGGCCTTGATGATCTCGTAGCCGTGCTTGGGCCCGTCCTCGAGCAGATGGAGCAGGTACAGGCGCATGGCGCCGTGGGCGAAGACCGGGGGCATCAGCGGGCCGCTTCCTCCGGGGCGGCACCAGCCGGTGCAGCGGAGGGCGCGTTGAAGACAGCGACCCGCCCGGACACGCCCTCGGAGTGGATCGCGACGCGGGGTGCCACCGGCCCGTCACCAACCCGCAGCTTCTTGGCCACCCCGTGGAAGCTCTGGTCGTTGAGGTGGACGCTTCCGGTGACCGTCTGCGCCTCCAGGTCGATGCCGATGCCCTCCGGGACGCGGACGCGCACGCTGCCGGAGACCGTGTTGACGCGGACCGTCCGGGGGGTGCCCAGCAGGTCCAGGGCCAGTTCGCCGGTGACGGAGGAGGCGGTGGCGTCGTCGATGGTGCCGCTGGCGGTGACGTCGCCGCTGACCGATTCCGAGGCGAGGGCGCCGGTGTGGTTGCGCACGATGGCCTCGCCGCTGACCGTGTCGATCCCGAGCCGCCCCCTCGTCTCGTCGACCAGGATCGAGCCGGCGACCGTCCCGGCGTGCACGTCGGCGCCGATGCCGGCGACCAGGCAGTCGCCCACCGCGTTGCTGGCCCGGACCCGGGTCCCGGCGGGGACCAGGATCGTGGCCACGCAGCGGTCCTTCAGCTTTCCCGGGGTGAAGGTCCCGGAGTCCAGGAGGCGCTGCAGGAACCCGCGTGCCGTCGTCCGATGGCGCACCACCAGCACGCCGTCCTCGAGGGCCACGCGGATCGGGCTGCCGGTCACCTCGGTGACCTCGATCCGGGTGAACTCCTCTTCATGGGCCAGGACATCGAGCCGTCCGGCCGTGCATTCCGCGTTGAGTTCGAGCACCCCGTCGATGTCGATCGTCCGGGGGGCCTCGATGCTCCATTCGCCGTCGTCCATGATTCCTCCAAGGTGGGATTCAACGCGTTATATCGCGTTTAAGAAGACGATATAACGTGTTGGGTATCCCGACAAGAGGTACCGGGAAACCCGCGACAATGCACGACGGCGGGGCCATCCAACACGACGCCTGAGACCCCGTACTCGATGGCGATGGGCCCCCACGTACGACGGTGGGGCCTCCCTCCAGGGAAGCCCCGCCGTCGTGCATGCTTGGCGCCGGTGGGATCAGGTACCGGTCGGACCTAGCGCCGGTCGGATCAGGTGCCGGTCGGATCAGGTGCCGGTCGGCTCGGCCAGGTCCAGCCAGCGGTACCAGCCGCGGTGCAGCACGAGCCAGGCGATCAGCCCGTGGCCCGCCTGGCCGGGCAGGCCGTTGTTGGCGGCCAGGTCGCTGCGCCACTGTTCGTGGTTCTGCAGCGGGGCGAAGGTGTCCACGAACGCGTGGTGGCGGCGCGAGGCGACGTCGGCATAGGCCGCCGACAACTCGGCCAGCCGGGCATTGCGCTCGTTGTCCAGCGAGGGGATGGGGCCGACGACCAGCGCCTTGATGCTCATCTGGGAGGCCGCGTCGAGGATGTTGGCCAGGTTCAGGCGGCTGCGGGCCGTGGACAGGCCCAGATCCAGGTCGTGGTCGGAGAGGGCGACGACCAGGCGGTTGTCGCACCCGACCCCGAAGCGCCGGCTGGCTTCCTGCAGCCAGCGTTCGGCCAGTGCCTCGGTGCCTTCGTCGGGGGAGGCCAGGGTGTAGCTCTCGAGGCGGAAATCGTCGCCGCTGGTCCGGGCCAGGACCCGGCCGAACCAGCCGAGGGCACGGGGGTCGCCGTGGCCGGCGAGGACCTCGTTGCCGATGGCGGCGATGCGGATGGTGCGTTGTTCCACGAAAGACCTTTCTGCGCGGTTCGCCCACTCTAGCAGCGGGCCTGCTACGCCGAAGGGCGGGACACCCGGTCCCGCCCCTCAGCTGATGCGTTGTGCCTGTGGCCTGCTACTGCCCGAAGGCGTCCTGCAGCAGTTCCGCCAGTTCGACCTCGTGCCGCTTGTGCGAGCCGGTCGAGGTGGCCGCCGATGCCGAACGCGAGACCAGCACCAGCGGGCGGTCCAGCTCCGGGGCCAAGTTCAGGCCCATGAAGGGCCACGGTCCCTGGTTCGCCGGCTCGTCCTGCGTCCAGTACAGCTTGGCGTTCGGGTACTTCGCCAGTTC
>DATNBS010000149.1:0-10881 GCA_035571895.1 Arthrobacter sp.
GTCCAGACGCCGGTCCCCCGCGCGCGGTGGCCGGTAGCGGGTGTAGGTGCCGCAGTCGCTGCCGATGGCCTGCCGGGCCAGGGCGAAGGCGTCCTCCAGCACCGTGCCATCGGCCAGGGAGCGGTGCAGGTCGGAGCCGGCGTCGTCATTGAAATCGCCCATGAGCACGGTGGGTCCGCCAATGCGTGCTGCCCGCTCGTGCAGGAGCCGGACGGACTCGAGGCGTGAACGGCGGCTGAGATGGTCCAGGTGCGTGACCATGACGGTGAGGGGCAGCCCGGTCCGCAGGTCACGCAGCCGGGCCTCGACGACGAATCGCGGCAACAGGTTGCCCCAGGAGCGCGATCCCGGTTCGTCCGGATGGGCCGAGAGCCACCAGGTCTTCGATGCCTCCGGTCGCAGGCGCGTGGCGTCCACGTGCACCTCGCAGCGTTCCCCTCCACCGGTGGCCGCCCGTCCGCTGCCGAGGTGGGCGTAGGCCGGGCCCAGCATGGAGCGGATCTGTTCCGACTGGTCGGGCATGACTTCCTGGAGGCCGAGCAACGCGGGGCGCTCGGCGGCGAGCAATCGCTGGAGCAGCGGCCTGCGGCGGTTCCACCGATCGGCGGCGGGGACCCGCCACCCCGGCATCCGGCGCCGGATGTTCAGGGTCATGACATGCAGGTCCGGGGCCTTGACGGGCCCCACGAGCGGTTGCAGGGCGGCTTCGGGGCCGAACGACCTGAGCGGCACCAGCACGAGGACTCCAGGGTGGCGGCGGATACGAGGAGGATGGGGGCAACGCTACCAGCCCCGGCCCGTTCGGCGGTGGCCCCGGGCCGTCCGTGCGGCCGTCCGTGCGGTCGGTCAGGCGCGTCCGGACAGCAGTCCCCGCAGCAGGGCGTCCAGCCCGTAGGAGAAGGCGTCCTGGGCCGCGTCGTGGCCGGTGGCACGTTGGCTGTCGACGGCAGCGGAGAAGGCGGGGACCTCATCGGCCACGGAGCCCACCTCGAAGATGTCCTTCGGGGCGACGGCGTCCAGGGCGGAACCGAAGATGAAGGATTCCAGCGCCACGATCGCGGGGACGATGCGTGATTCGTCCCAACCGGCGCGGGCGAAGCCGGCCGCCACCTCCTCGTACATCCGCAAGGTCCGGGGCGAGCCCGAGACCGGTAGCACGGCGATGACGGGGACCAGCGGGGAATGCCGCGTGAAGACCTCACGGTAGGAGGCGGCCCACCGGCGGATGGCGTCCTCCAGCGGCAGGGCAGCGAAGCCGGAACAGTCGACGTCGTCCATCACCCGGTCCTGGACCAGCTGCAGTACTTCCTGCTTGGACCCGACGTGGTTGTAGAGCGCCGAGGCGGCCACTCCCAGCACCCTGGCCAAGGCCGACATGGTCAGCGCATCATAGCCGCGCTCGGAGACCAGCCGCAGCGCGGCCTGGGCGATCTTCGGACGGTTTAGCAGCTCGCCGCGCGGCCGCCCCGCCCTGCGGCGCGAGCCCGTCGGCGCGGACGGTGCGCTCCCCCCTGCCGGTCCCACCAGAAATCTCCTTGCCGTGTTCCACTTCACAAACCAGTGCTTTAGTCCTACCATCATTCTAGTAAATGAATTGTATTCATTTAGATGAACGGACAGGAAGCAGGACACCCATGGCAATCATCGAACGCGACGTCGTCGTCATCGGCGCCGGCCCCTCGGGGCTCACCGCGGCACACGAACTCACCAAGGCGGGCCGGACGGTCGCGGTGCTCGAGGCCCGTGACCGCGTCGGGGGCCGCACCTGGACCGACCAGGTCCAGGGCGCGACCCTGGAGCTCGGCGGGCAGTGGATCTCCCCGGACCAGACCGGGCTCTACGAACTCATCGGCGAACTGGGCATCGGCACCTACCCGCGCTACCGCGAAGGCGCCGGCGTCTTCATCGCCGCCGACGGCACCCGCACCGAATACACGGGGGAGGACTTCCCGATCGGCGCCGAGGCCATCGCCGAGACGAACAAGCTCATCGCCGAAATGGACCGGCTGGCCGCCGAGATCGACCCCGACAGGCCGTGGGAGCACCCCCGCGCCCGGGAACTGGACACCGTCTCCTTCCACCGCTGGCTGAGCGACCTCTCGGATAACGAGGAAGCCTGCACGAACATCGGGCTGTTCATTGCCGGGGGCATGCTCACCAAGCCGGCCCACGCCTTCTCCGCCCTGCAGGCGCTGCTCATGGCCGCCTCGGCCGGGTCGTTCTCGAACCTCGTCGACGAGGACTTCATCCTCGACCGCCGCATCGTGGGCACCATGCAGGGCGTCTCCAAGGCGCTGGCCGAACGCCTCGGCGACGCCGTGCACCTGGACAACCCGGTCCTGCGGCTCGAATGGGACGACGACGGCGTCACCGCCCATGGCGCGACGGTCTCCGTGCGGGCGCAGAAGGCCATCCTGGCGGTGCCGCCGAACCTGTATTCGCGGATCTCCTACGAACCGCCGCTGCCGCGTCGCCAGCACGTGACCCACCAGCACCAGTCAATGGGTCTGGTCATCAAGGTCCACGCGGTCTACCCGACCCCGTTCTGGCGGGACAAGGGCCTCTCCGGCACCGGCTTCAGCCCCTCCCGCAACGTCCAGGAGGTCTACGACAACACCCTGCTCGACGACCCGCGCGGCACCCTGGTCGGCTTCGTCTCCGACGAGAAGGCCGATGCCCTCTACGCCCTCGGCGACGAGGCCCGCCGTGCGGCCATCCTCGCCGACCTGGCTGCCTTCCTCGGAGACGAGGCCCTTGAACCCGACGTGTACTTCGAATCCGACTTCGGGGCGGAGGAGTGGACCCGCGGGGCCTATGCCACCAGCTACGACCTGGGCGGGCTGCACCGCTTCGGGCCCGACCAGCACGAGCCGGTGGGCCCGATCTACTTCAGCTCCTCCGACCTCGCCGGCGAAGGCTACCAGCACGTGGACGGTGCGGTGCGGATGGGCAAGCGCACCGCCGCCCGCATCGACTCGGCCCTCGGGGGGCGCTGAGGCATGCGCTATATCGTCGGCTACACCGCAGACGCCCGCGGCGCCGAGGCCGTCCGGCTCGCGCTCGCCCTGGGCGGGGGCCTGACCGGAGGCGGGGAGGACACGCATCTGGACCTCGCCATGATCCTGCCCGAACACACGCCCTTCAGCGCCACCTACCCCGGCGGCGACCACGGCTACCGCAGCATCATCGCCGAACAGGTCGACACCTGGGCCGCCGAGGCCCTGCAGCTGGTCGCCGAGGGCGTCTCCGCGCGCGCCGTGGTCCGCAGCGCCGGGTCGGAAGCCGAGGGGCTGGACGACCTGGCACGGGAATCCGGCGCCGGGCTCATCGTCATCGGCGGCCGGCCGGGCAAGCTGGCCGCGCGCATGGGTCCCGGCTCGGTCGCCACGGCCTTGCTGCATTCCGCCTCCACCCCGGTCGCCATGGCGCCCGTTGGTGACGGCGGCGCCATTCCGCACGGACTGGAGCGCGTCACCGCCTTCGTTGGCACCCGTCCCGGGGCCCTCGCCGTCGTGCAGACGGCGGCCGTGGCCGCCCGGCGCCGGGGCGCCGAGTTGCGCATCGTCTCCCTGCTGGGCCAGGACGGCGGTGATGATGCCCAGCTCTCCGCCCGCCGGGCCGAGCTGCAGGGCCATGTCGCGGCCGTCGTCGCCGAGGCCGGGATCCACGCCGAAACGGTTGTCGCCGAGGGCCGGAACATCGAGGAAGCCGTGCAGGCACTGCCCTGGCAGCGCGACGAGGTGGCGGTCGTCGGTTCCAGCCGGTTGGCCCACCGCCGGCGCCTGTTCCTGGGCGCCACCGCGCAGCGCATGCTGCGCACCCTGACCGTCCCGCTGGTCGTCGTCCCGCGCGACCACCAGCCACCGGCCCCCACCGGGGCGTAGGAGAAGACCATGACGAACATCGAATCCGGGGGCCCCGACGGGCGCCTCGCCGTGGAGCAGACCGGGGGCCTGGGGGAGAAGGGGCTGAGCAAGGGAGCCGTCGGGGTGCTCGGCGCCGTCGTCATCGGCGTCTCCTGCATCGCCCCGGCCTACACCCTCACCGCCGCCCTCGGCCCGACCGTGGCCGAGGTCGGCACCCACCTGCCGGCCATCTTCATCGCCGGGTTCATCCCCATGCTGCTCGTGGCCCTGGGCTACCGCGAGCTGAACACCGCGATGCCCGACTCCGGGACGTCCTTCACCTGGGCCACGCGTGCCTTCGGACCGTGGATCGGCTGGATGGGCGGCTGGGGGCTGATCGCCGCGACCATCATCGTCCTGTCGAACCTGGCCGCCGTCGCCGTGGACTTCTTCTACCTGATGCTCGCGCAGATCACCGGCCGGCCCGAATTGGCCGACCTGACCGACGTGCTGTGGCTGAACATCGCCACGACGCTGGTGTTCATCGCCGGAGCCTGCTGGATCTCCTACCGGGGGATCGAGACCACGAAGTCCTTCCAGTACGTGCTCGTCGCCTTCCAAGTCCTGGTTCTGGGCTGGTTCGCGATCGCCGCGTTCTCCCACGTGGCCAACGGAACCGCCTTCGACGCCACCCCGATCAGCTGGGAATGGTTCAACCCCTTCGGCGTCGGATCGCTCACCGGTTTCGCCGCCGGTGTCTCGCTGTCCATCTTCATCTTCTGGGGCTGGGACGTCACCCTGACGATGAACGAGGAGACCAAGGACCCGGACAAGGTCCCCGGCCGCGCGGCCACCCTCACGGTCCTGGTCATCATGGCCATCTACATGGTCGTCTCGCTCTCGGTCATCTCCTTCGCCGGCATCGGCGACACCGGCCTGGGCGCCGGCAACCCCGAGAACCAGGAGTCGATCTTCGCGGTCCTGGCCGGTCCCGTGATGGGGCCGTTCGCGATCCTGATGTCGCTGGCCATCCTGTCCTCCTCGGCCGCGTCGCTGCAGTCCACCTTCGTCTCCCCGGCCCGGACGATCCTCGCCATGGGCTACTACAAGGCGCTGCCCCCGGAGTACGGCAAGGTCTCGCCGCGCTTCAAGTCCCCGTCGACGGCGACCGTCACCGCCGGCGTCGCGGCGGCGGCCTTCTACGTCATCACCCGGACGCTGTCCGAAAACGCGCTCTGGGACACCATCACCGCGCTGGGCATGATGATCTGCTTCTACTACGGCGTCACGGCGCTGGCCTGCGTCTGGTACTTCCGGCGCGAGCTGTTCACCAGCGCCCGGGCCGTGGTCTTCAGGCTGCTGGCCCCGCTGCTCGGAGGCATCATCCTGCTGGTCATGTTCGTCAAGACGGCGGTGGACTCGATGGATCCGGACTACGGCTCCGGGAGCAACATCGCGGGGCTGGGCATGGTGTTCATCCTCGGCGTCTCGGTCCTGCTGCTCGGGGTGGCCGTCATGTTCTACATGCGCTGGCGCCACCCGGCCTACTTCCAGGGCGGCACGCTGACCCGGCGGACGTAGGCGGGGGAGCCGGGAATGCCCCCCGCCCGGCCTCCCCGCCTACGGCTCCCGGATGTCCTGGTAGGCGGAGAGGGCACGACGGCGTGACGCGGCCAGGTCCTCAAGCGGCTCCGGGTACCCGGGGAGCAGGGCCTCGGGCACCCACCGGGCGACATAGGCGCCGTCCCCGTCGAACCGCCTTGCCTGGGTGTCCGGGTTGAAGATCCGGAAGAACGGGGAGGCATCGGCCCCGGACCCGGCGACCCACTGCCAGTTCGCCGGGTTGGAGGCCGCGTCGGCATCGACCAGGGTCTCCCAGAACCACTGTTCCCCCACCTGCCAGTGGACGCCCATGTTCTTGGTCAGGAAGCTGGCGACCAGCATCCGCACCCTGTTGTGCATCCAGCCGGTTTCCCAGAGCTCGCGCATCCCGGCATCGACCAGCGGGATCCCGGTGGCCCCCGCCTTCCAGACGTCGACGGGGTCGACGGCGGCTTCCCGGGCCCGGTCCGGGGGCTGGGGGTCCCCGTGCAGGGCCGGCGGTGTCTGGTTTCCGGGCCGGTGCGGCCAGCGCCAGGGGAACCGGTCGAAAGCCGGCCTGATGTTCCGGTGCGCCAGGTCCGCATGGTGGTAGAGCAGATGCCAGCAGAACTCCCGCCACCCCAGCTGGCGCAGGAAGGCCTGCGCGCCCGGCTGGGCGGCGGCGGGGCCGGACGACAGGGCATGCCATACCTGGAAGGGGCTGAGGTGGCCCCAGCGCAGAGCGGGCGAGAGGCGGCTTGTCCCGGGGATCCCCGGGATGTCGTGGCCCTCGGCATAGTCGTGGACGGCCCCGGTGGCGAAGTCCACCAGCAGGTCCCGGGCAGCAGCCTCCCCCGGGGTCCAGTGGCGTTCCAGCTTGGCCGACCAGTCGACCGTGGTGCCGGCGAGGCCCCAGCTGTCCAGGTCATGGCCGTCGACGGCGGGGACAGGAGCCCGCTGCCCACTGCCTGGCCGATCCGGGGGATCCAGGGGATGCCGGATGTCCATCCCGCGGAGCCGGTTCCACAGCGGCGTGAAGACGCGGTAGTGGCCCCCCTGCCCGGTGCGCAGGGTCCAGGGTTCGTGCAGTAGCGTCGCCTGGAAGCTCTCGGCATGGACACCGGCCTCGCGCAGGACCGCCTTCGCCCGGGCATCTACCGCGCGTTCGGGGTGGCCGTACCTGCGGTTCCAGTACACGGAGCCCGCGGCGACGTCACGGGCCAGCGCGGCGATTTCCCGGGCGCCGGGACCCCGGCGCAGGACCAGGTCGATGCCGAGGCCGGCGAGGCCGTGCCCCAGGTCCTCCAGGGCATGGTGGAGCCACCAGCGGGCGGCACCGCCCAGGGGCCGGATGCCCTCGGACTCCTCGTCGAGGACGTAGACCGCGACCGCCGGGCCGTCGGCGACGGCGGCCAGCAGCGCGGGGTTATCGGCCAGGCGCAGGTCGTCGCGGAACCAGATGATGGAGCTCATCGGATGGCCGCGTACCAGATGAGCAGGAGCGTGACCAGGAAGCCGGTCGCGTAGTTCAGCCACAGGAAGCGCCTCCAGCCCCGGTTGGCCGCCCCCGATCCGGCATCGTCCAGCCGCAGGAACGGCAGCACGTTGACCACGTAGGGCACGGCCAGCAGACCTGCCAGCGGACCGGGCCAAGCGGTGCCGAGCATGAGCAGCCCCGCCGCGCAGTAGGCGGCCAGGGCCCCGGCGACCGTCGTGCGGGCCCCCAGCACGGTCCCCACGGAGCCGAGCCCGGTCTCCCGGTCGGGCACGATGTCCTGCACCGCGCCGAAGGCGTGGCTGGCCATGCCCCAGAGGAAGTAGGCGGCCACGAGGCACCAGAGGCCACCGGAGAAATCGGCCCCGCCGAGCAGCAGCCCGTAGACGGCCGGTGAGACGAAATGGGTGCTCGAGGTGGCCGAATCGAGGAATGGCCGTTCCTTGAAGCGCAGCCGGGGCGCACTGTAGGCGACGACGGCCGCCAGGGAGACCAGCAAGGCGAGGTTGGCCGCCACGGTGCCCTGGGTCGACAGGACGACGGCGAAGGGCACGACGGTGAGGCAGGAGGCCCACAGGATGGCCCGATGGCGCGAGCGGTCGACGACTGCCCCCTCGGCCCCGCCCTTGCGGGGGTTGCGGAGGTCGGATTCGTAGTCGAAGACATCGTTGATGCCGTACATGGCCAGGTTGTACGGGATGAGGAAGAAGACCGTGCCCACGACCAGCACCCACGAGATCCCACCCGTGGACAGGAGGTAGGCCGCCGCAAACGGGTAGGCGGTGTTGACCCACGAGATGGGGCGGGAGGTCAGCAACAGGTCGGTCATCGATCCTCCGGGTCGTAGGATGTGTCCTGCGCGTCGTCACCGGTGAGCAGGAGCCAGGCGGAGGGAAGCAGGATGGCTGCACCCAACGGGTAGGCGAAGTCGCCCAGCGGGGCCAGCCCGACCAGGGGGCCGGCCAGGGTCGCCTCCGAGTAGGTGAACAGGCCCATGCCGATCATGAGGTTGTCGAATACGGCGGTCAGCAGGAGCATCCCGCCGACGGCCAGGCCCACGGCGGCCATGGTCCTGCGGCCCAGCCGGCCGCCTAGGGCGACCGCGAGCAGCGGCAACAGGGCGAACCCCACGAAGGTGCAGTTCAGTGCGGCATACGCGCTCATGGGGAGTCCTCCCGGGCGGGAGTCGGGCCGGTAGCCCGTGTTCGGGCCTGTCGACCTGCCCGCCGCCGGAGCCAGGCGAGCGCCCCGGTGAACAGGACCATCGTCTGGTAGACGAGGAACAGCAGGAACACCGGCTCCTCCAGGGGAAGCTCGGGGCCCAGCATGAGGCCGGTCATCAGCGGCGATTCCCGATGCAGGAAGATCCCCGCCGCGATGGCGAAGAGATCCCAGCTGAGGAAGTAGCCGAGCCCGAGCGCGGTCACGAGGGCCGCGGCGAGGGGACGGGCCCAGAAGAAGAGCCGGAACCTGGCGTCGAGCAGCGCCATGCACCCCAGCAGGGCCAGCAGCACCAGCAGGTAGGCCATCAGGCAGTCCCCCCGACGGGTTCGGGCAGGCGGCCGGTCCTGCGGTCGCCCCGGACCGCCTTGAGCACCAGTTCGGCGCTGATCAGGCACATCGGCACGCCGATGCCGGGACGGACGGAACTGCCGGCGTAGAGCAGGCCGTCAACCCGGCGGCTGCGGATGCCGGGGCGCAGGAAGGCGCTTTGGCGCAGCGTGTGGGCCGCACCGAGGGCGCTGCCGCGCCACGCGTTGACGTTGTGCACGAAGTCGGCGGGTCCGTAGGTGCGCCGCACGACGATGCGCTCGCGCAGGTCGGTGGCCCCGGTCCATGCCGCGAGCTGGTCGATGGCGGCATCGGCCACGGCCTCCACGCGCACGTCCCCGCCCCCGTCGGTGCCTCCGGCACCCCAGGCGGGAAGTGCCGGGGCCGGGACCAGGAGGAACAGGTTCTCGTCGCCGGGCGGTGCCACACCGGGGTCGGTCGCGCTGGGGCGGCAGACGTAGACGGAGGTCTCGGAGGCCAGGTCGGCACCGGTGCGGATGCGGCGGAAGTTGTCCCGCCAATCGGCGGTGAACAGCAGGTTGTGGTGGGCCAGTCCGTCCAGGCGGCCGCGCACCCCCAGGCAGACCAGGACGGCACTGGGGCCGGGATCGCGACGCGACCACACGCGTTCGGGATGTGTCTGCTGCCGGGGTGGCAGCAGGGTGGTCTCCACGTGGTGCAGGTCGGCCGCGGCGACCACGAGGTCGGTGGGCACCGACCGCTGGAGCCCCGTCGCCTCGAGGTATTCCACGGCCTCGACGAGCGGCCGTGCCCGTCGGCGCCCAACCCGCCGCCGGCCGGGGGAGGAGGGGTCCCGGGTGGCGATGCGCGTGGCCGTCGCCGAGGTGTGGATCCGGACACCGGCGTCCCGGGCCGTGGCGGCCAGCGCGTCGACGACGGCGGCGAAGCCGCCGATCGGATACAGCACGCCGTCGGCGAGGTCCAGGTGGCTCATCAGGTGGTACATGGCCGGGGCCCGGAAGGGATCGGTCCCCAGGAAGACCGCCGGGTAGCCCAGCAGCTGGCGCTGGCGGGGGTCGCGGAAGCGCCGGGCCACGAACCGGCCCAACGGCGTGCCCAGCAAGGTGGCCATGCGGATCCCCCGGCGGAGCACCGCCGGATGCAGCAGGCCGCGCTTGCTCTCGAAGTCGTCGTAGAGGAAATGCTCCTTGGCCAGCTCGTAGGTCCGTGCCGCGGAGTCGAGGTAGGACCGCAGGCGCCGCCCGGAGCCCGGGTCCATGGCCTCGAAGGCGGCGCTGGCGGCAGCGCGTCCCGAGTGGATGTCCACGGGGTGGCCGTGGTGCTCGAACCAGGTGCGGTAGGCCGGTTCCAGCCGCACGAGGTCCAGCTGTTCGGCGGCGCTGGTGCCCATGAGGCGGAACCAGTGGTCGATGACCTCCGGCATCAGGTACCAGGAGGGCCCGGTATCGAAGGTGAAGCCGTCGGCCGCATGGCGTCCGGCCCGCCCGCCGAGTCCCGTTCCGCGCTCGAGCAGCGTCACCTCGTGCCCGTCGCGGGCCAGCAACCCGGCGCTGGCCAACCCGGCGATCCCGCCGCCGATGACGGTGACGCGGGCCATCAGGCGGCCCCGGCCGGGCGGCTGGAGCGGGACGCGGCGACGCGCAGCAGGACCGCTGCCTTGCCGGCACCGCTGACCCGCACCCGGCGGCTGAGCAGGTGCCCGGCCGGAACCGCGTCCAGCCGGTCCACCAGGGCCGAGAACAAGCCGTGCGCCAGGGCCACCGCGCGGCGAGCGCCCGGGGCGAGGAAGGGGAAGCCGGTTGCCGCGGCGGCCAGTTCGGTGCGGATCTGCGCCACCAGGGCGTCCTTGGCCGCGTCGTCGAAGACGGGGCCGTGCGTGGCCTGGAGGTACCGGCGTCCCAGATCGTCCTGGTCGGCGGCCAGGTCGCGTAGGAAATTGACCTTTTGGAAGGCCGAGCCGAGGCTGCGGGCGGCGGCCTCCAATTCGCCGTCGTGCCCCGCAACGGCTCCGGGCATGGAGCGGAAGACGCGCAGGCACATCAGCCCCACCACCTCGGCCGAACCGTAGATGTAGTCCTCCAGCGAGGCGTCGTCGTGCCGGGCCACGGTCAGGTCGGCCCGCATGGAGGCGAAGAACGGCCGCGTCAGCCCGGTGGAGATGCCGTGGCGGCGGGCCGTGAGGGCGAAGGCGTGGACCACCATGTTGGTGCTGTACCCGACCGCCAGGGCGCTTTCCAGCTCCTGCTCCAACCGGTCCAGCTGGGCGGCGACCGCCGCCGCGTCCAGCCCGGCGGCGGCCGCCGCACCGTCGACGGCCTCGTCGGCGACGCGGACCAGCGCGTAGATGTTCTCGATGTCGTGCCGCGCCGCCGGACCGAGCAGCCGGCAGGCGAGCCCGAAGGACGTGGAATACCGGGAGATCACGAC
>DATNBS010000150.1:0-20920 GCA_035571895.1 Arthrobacter sp.
GATCCCAGGGTCCGGATCCGATGTCCACGTAGCCGGCGTCGCGGTGGTTGGCGTCGGCGTGGTTGCGCGAGGTGAGCATCAGGGCCAACAGCTGGTCGCCGTCGTGCCCCACCAAGAGCACAGGGCGGTCCTTGCCCTGCGAGTGGTCCTCTTCGTAGGGCACCCACGTCCAGACAATTTCCCCCGGGTCCGGCGCGCCGTCCGGCTTGGGGGCGTAAACCGGGTCGACACGCCCCGTGAAGTCACCCGGGTAGCGGCGCCCGCGCCAACTGGACCCGGCCCCACCTGCCCGGGTGGTGCGTGGCTGCGGCTGGCCGTTTCCGCCGCGGGCCGGTGCCCGCTGGCTGGAGCGGAAGGCGCGGAAGGCCCTGGCGCCCAACCGCACCAGCCTGCTGATGGTTCCGGGGTTGATCTGCATGGCGCCACGCTAGCAGTGCGACGCCACACCCGTCATGGCGGATCGCCGCGGGCGCGAATCGTGGGAGAATGGTGTTTTGCGGTGGATCCGCATCCCCGTTCGCCATTCCATCCGTCCCAGAGTGAGGTCACCCACGTGTCACCCATGGCCCGCACCGCACCGGTGCCTGCCGCAACCGATCCGGCGATCATCAGGAACTTCTGCATCATCGCCCACATCGACCATGGGAAATCCACCCTGGCCGACCGGATGCTGCAATCCACGGGGATCGTCTCCCAGCGTGAAATGAAGGCGCAGTACCTGGACCGCATGGACATCGAGCGCGAACGCGGGATCACCATCAAGTCCCAGGCCGTGCGCATGCCCTGGGAACTCGATGGCACCTCCTATGCACTGAACATGATCGACACCCCCGGCCACGTGGACTTCACGTACGAGGTCTCCAGGTCGCTGGCCGCCTGCGAGGGGGCGATCCTGCTGGTCGACGCCGCGCAGGGCATCGAGGCCCAGACCCTGGCCAACCTCTACCTGGCCATGGAACACGACCTGACGATCATCCCGGTCCTGAACAAGATCGACCTGCCCGCCGCGCAGCCGGAGAAGTATGCTGCGGAACTGGCCGGCCTGATCGGCGGGGATCCCGAGGACGTGCTGAAGGTCTCGGGCAAGACGGGCGAGGGGGTCGAGGCGCTGCTGGACAAGATCGTCCGGGACCTGCCGGCCCCCACCGGCAACCCCGAGGGTCCCGCGCGGGCCATGATCTTCGACTCCGTCTACGACACCTACCGCGGGGTGGTGACCTATGTCCGCGTGGTCGACGGAAAGCTCTCGCCCCGCGAGAAGCTGCAGATGATGTCGACCCGGACCACCCACGAATTGCTCGAGATCGGGGTATCGTCCCCGGAGCCGACCCCGACCCAGGGCCTTGGGGTCGGTGAGGTGGGGTACCTCATCACCGGGGTCAAGGACGTGCGCCAATCCAAGGTCGGGGACACGGTCACCTCGTTCGCGAACCCCGCGACCGAATCGCTGGGCGGCTACGAGGACCCCAAGCCCATGGTGTTCTCCGGGCTGTACCCGATCGACGGCTCCGACTACCCGGCGCTGCGCGATGCCCTCGACAAGCTTCTGCTCAACGACGCTGCCCTCACCTACGAGCCGGAAACTTCCGTGGCGCTGGGCTTCGGTTTCCGCGTGGGCTTCCTGGGGCTGCTGCACCTGGAGATCACCCGGGAACGCCTGGAAAGCGAGTTCAACCTCGACCTCATCTCCACGGCCCCCAACGTGGTCTACGAGGTGATGACCGAGGACAAGTCCATGGTCACCGTGACCAATCCCAGCGAGTTCCCCTCGGGCAAGATCCACGAGGTGCACGAGCCGATGGTCGCCGGAACGATCCTGACCCCGAACGAGTTCGTCGGGGCCGTGATGGAGCTGTGCCAGTCCCGCCGGGGGCAGATGCGCGGCATGGACTACCTCTCCGAGGACCGCGTCGAACTGCGGTACTGGCTGCCGCTGGCCGAGATCGTTTTCGACTTCTTCGACATCCTCAAGTCCAAGACGCGCGGCTACGCCTCGCTCGACTGGAAAGCCGACGGCGAGCAGGTCGCCGACCTCGTCAAGGTCGACATCCTGCTCCAGGGGGAGCAGGTTGACGCCTTCAGCGCCATCACCCACAAGGACAAGGCATATTCGTACGGGGTCATGATGACCTCCAAGCTGCGCGAGCTCATCCCGCGGCAGCAATTCGAGGTGCCCATCCAGGCGGCCATCGGCTCACGGATCATTGCCCGCGAATCCATCCGCGCCATCCGCAAGGACGTGCTGGCCAAATGCTACGGCGGCGACATCTCGCGCAAGCGCAAGCTGCTCGAAAAGCAGAAGGAGGGCAAGAAGCGCATGAAGATGGTCGGCCGGGTCGAGGTCCCGCAGGAGGCGTTCATCGCGGCCTTGTCCTCCGACGGCTCCAGGGACAAGGCCAAGAAGTAGCATCCATGCCCTCTGCACTTCCCCTGGGCGATCCGGCACCGGCCGATGGGCTCCTGCCTGCGGCTGCAACCGAGGATGCGTCGACGCGCGATTTCTGCGTCTACGTCCACATCCCGTTCTGCGCGGTGCGCTGCGGCTACTGCGACTTCAACACCTATACCGCCCATGAACTGGGTTCGGGCTCGAGCCAGGACACCTATGCGGCTGCTGCCTCGGCCGAACTGGAGTTCGGCGCCCGTGTCCTGCGGACCAGCGGACTGCCCGACCGGGAGGTCTCGACGGTCTTCTTCGGCGGGGGCACTCCCACATTGCTGCCCGCCGTGGACCTGGCAGCAGTCCTGGACACGATCCGCACGACCTGGGGCCTGCGCGACGGCGCCGAGATCACCACGGAGGCCAACCCCGAGTCGGTGACACCCGCATCCCTGGCCACGCTGGCCGACGCCGGGTTCACCCGCGTCTCCTTCGGCATGCAGTCCGCGGTGCCGCACGTGCTCAGGACGCTGGACCGCACACACCGCCCCGAGCGCGTTGGCCGAGCCGTCCAGTGGGCCCGCGACGCCGGACTCGACGTCAGCGTGGACCTGATCTACGGGACACCCGGTGAATCACTGGATGACTGGCGCACGTCGCTGGAAACGGCGCTGTCCTACGAGCCCGACCACATCTCTGCCTACGCGCTGATCATCGAGGAGGGAACCCGTCTGGCAGCGCGCATCCGCCGGGGCGAGGTGCCGGACATCGACGACGACGACCACGCGGACAAGTACCTCCTGGCGGAGCAGATGCTTACCGCCGCCGGCTTCTCCTGGTACGAGGTCAGCAACTGGAGCCGCAGCAAAGCCACACGCTGCCGCCACAACATGGCCTACTGGAAGGGCGCCGACTGGTGGGGCGCCGGTCCCGGGGCGCATTCGCACGTCGGCGGCGTGCGGTGGTGGAACGTCAAGCACCCCGCGGCGTACCAGCAGCGGATCGACGGGGGTGTCTCCCCGGCCGCCGGCCGGGAGACACCCGATGAGCAGGCGCGGCTGCTCGAACGCACCATGTTGCTGACCCGGATCGTCGACGGGCTGCCGACCGCCGAGTTGCCCGCCACGGCACGCCAGGCGGTGGCCGGGCTCATCGCCGACGGGTTGGTCGACGGCCCGGCTGCCGTGCGGGGGGCGGTCGTGCCCACCTTGCGGGGACGTTTGCTGGCCGACACCATCGTGCGCCGGCTCCTCGACTTCTGAGGCCTCCCCGCCACTACGCTGCCGGGGGAACCCTGTTCCGAGGTCGCTAGCCGATCAGGCGCAGGTTCACCGGATAGCGATACGGCCGGCCGCGGTTGACTTCGATGCCGGCGACCACGCCGCTGACGGTCACGTACACCCAGATGGCCACGGCAACGATGGCGAACACGCCGCCGATGACCGGAATCAGCATCAACAGGTTGGACAGCAGGGCCAGGACGGTCAACGGCAACGTGAAGTTCAGTGCTTCCTTGGACTCCTGCGCGGTGAACGGGCCACGGTCGCGGTAGACGAGGTAGATGATCCCGGAGGGGATGCAGCCCAGGATGCCGCCAAAGTGGGCAATGGTGGCCCACTGACGGTCCTCTGACGGCGTCAACGGCAGGGGAGCCGACGATGAGCCCTCGAACCGGCTGGCGTCGGCCGAGCCGTCCTTGGGGTGTCCATCAGTTCCGTTCATGACTCCGTCGTTCCTCCCGTCCGGTGTGTACTGCCCCCAGTTTATAGCCCGGCCACACGATGGCGTGACCGGGGGGCCGTTCCGGCGCGGCGTTCCCGGAGCGGGCCAACTCGTCAGTGGCGGCCGGTGGTGAGGAAATCGATGACCTCTTCGACCCGCCCCAGCAGGCTCGGTTCCAGATCGGCGTAGCTGGTGACCTTTCCCAGCAACTGCCGCCAGCCCCGGGCGATGTCTGCCTGCGAGGCGTGTGGCCATCCCAATCCGCGCAGGATCCCGGTTTTCCAATCGGTGCCGCGGGGCACCACCGGCCATGCGGCGATGCCCAGGACCTGGGGCCGGATGGATTGCCAGACATCGACGTAGGGATGACCGACGATCAACACGTTCCCGCGGGCGCCCGGAACGCGCATGGCCTCGTTGGCGATGCGCTCCTCCTTGCTTCCGGAAACCAGGTGGTCGACCAGGATGCCGAGCTTGCGGCCGGGGCCGGGGGAGAAGTCGGCCACGGCGCCGGCGAGGTCGTCGACCCCGTGCAGGGGCTCGACGACGATGCCCTCCACGCGCAGGTCGTGGCCCCACACCTTTTCGACGAGTTCGGCGTCGTGCTTGCCCTCGACCCAGATGCGACTCGCCAGGGCCGTGCGCGCCTTCAGGTTCTCGACGCGGACCGACCCGGAGGCGGTGCGGCTCACGGAGCCGGAGGCGGCCGTCTGGGGTTCGGTGACCTCCACCGGCTCGCCCTCCAACAGGAACCCGAACCCCGTGGGGAACGAACGGGTCTTTCCGCGGCGGTCTTCCAGGACCACCAGGCGCATGCCGCCGGAGCGTTCGATCCTGGTGACTTCGCCCACCCAACCGGACTGGACGTCTTCCAGGAGCAGGCCCAGGGCGGCCGGTACGCGGCGCAGCTCTCGGCGCCTGGGTGCCGAGAGGTCCTGGGCGCCCCACTGGTGGATATCCATTCCTGACAAGGCCTTTCGGTGGGTGATGGTGGCCGAGGCATCGGTCCGTGGCGCCGGGGGCGCGCGGCCACCATGCTAACAACAGCGGAATCGTATTAGACTTAGCACTTAGGCGTGTCGAGTGCTAAGCGAGCCCGCCTGCCACGTCCGTCCGCCACGAGACCCAGGAGGATCGAATGTCCGTGTCACGACGCCTCGAGGTCCTGCGGGCCATCGTGGAGGACTACGTCCACTCCCGCGAGCCCGTCGGGTCGAAGGCCCTCGTCGAACGACACCAGCTCGGCGTGTCCGCCGCCACCATTCGCAACGACATGGCCGCCCTGGAAGAGGAGGGGCTGATCACCGCGCCGCATACCTCGGCCGGCCGGATCCCGACCGAACACGGCTACCGGTACTTCGTGGACCAGATCGATGCGGTCCGCCCACTCTCGTCCGCCGAACGGCGCGCCATCCAACAGATGCTCGAGGGGACCGACGACCTGAACGAGGTCCTCGACCGCACCGTCCGACTGCTGGCGCAGTTGACGAACCAGGTCGCCGTCCTCCAGGTCCCGCAGTTCAGCGACGCCACCGTGCGCCACATCGAACTGGTCGGGCTCGGTGCCGGACAGGTCCTGACGGTGCTGATCACCAACACGGGCAAGGTCGACCAGCGGGTCGTCGTGGTTCCGCCGGAGACCACCGACGAATCGCTCGCGAGCCTGAAAGCGGCCTTCCTGACCGCGGCTTCCGGGCAGCGCCTGCAGGCCATCGGCGAGGTGGCCAGCGCGGCCTGCGACCATTTGCCGCAGTCGCTGCGGGTCCCCGGGAAGATCCTGGCCAAGGCGCTGGGGTCGCTGGGCGACAACTCGACGATCGACCGCATCATCATGGCCGGCACGGCCAACCTCGCCCGCTCCACCGGGGACTTCCCCCTGACCATCACCCCGGTCCTGGAGGCCCTCGAGGAACAAGTGGTTCTGCTGCGGCTGTTCTCCGAGATGGAACAGGACGCCCGCGGCATCGCCGTGCAGATCGGACGCGAGAACATCTACGGCGGTTTGGCGGAAACCTCGGTGGTCGCCACCGGCTACGGACCCGGGGCCTCGGCCAAAGTCGGCGTCCTGGGCCCCACCCGCATGGACTACCCCACGAGCATGGCGGCCGTGCGCGCGGTCGCCCGATACCTCTCGCGCATCCTGGCCGGTTAGCGGCCCGGGAACGCGGGGAACCAGCATGAACAGATTGTCGGAAAGGACACAGCACACACTGTGAGCAGCCATTACGAAACCCTCGGCGTCGCGCGCGACGCCTCCGCCGAGGAAATCAAGAAGGCCTACCGGAAGCTGGCCCGCAAGCTCCACCCGGACGTCAACCCCGGCCAGGATGTCGCCGACCAGTTCAAGGCGGTCACCCACGCCTACGAGGTGCTCTCCGACCCGCAGAAGCGCCAGGTCTATGACGCGACCGGCAACGAAAACGGCACCGCCGGCGGCGGTGGCGGAGCCGGGGGGTTCGGCGGCTTCGGCGATATCTTCGAGCAGTTCTTCGGTGGCGGCCAGGCCCAGGGACCTGCGTCGCGCACGCAGCGCGGCCGCGACGCCCTGGTGACTGCGACCATCGAGCTCAAGGACGCCGTCCAGGGCACCGTCTACACCCTCGACATCGAGACGGCCGTCACCTGCACGGTCTGCAACGGCAGCTGCTGCCAGCCCGGGACCTCCCCGGAGACCTGCACGATCTGCCACGGCCAGGGGCAGGTGCAGCGTCCGGTCCGGTCCTTCCTGGGCCAGATGATGACGGTCGAGACCTGCAGCGCCTGCCGCGGTTTCGGAACCATCCTGCCCAGCCCCTGCAACGAGTGCATGGGTCAGGGACGCGTCCGCGAACGCGTGAGCAAGCAGCTGAAGATCCCCGCCGGCGTCGCCACCGGCACCCGCATCCACCTCGCCAGCCAGGGCGAGGCCGGTCCCGGCGGCGGACCCTCCGGGGACCTCTACGTGGAGATCAACGTCAAGCGTCATCCGGTGTTCGAACGCGAGGGCAACGACCTGCACGCGACGCTGCGCATTCCGATGACGGCCGCGGCCCTGGGCACGGAGATGAAGCTGGACACCTTCGATGGCGAGCAGGAGATCCGCATCGAGCCCGGAACCCAATCGATGGACACCGTGAAGCTGTCCCAGCTCGGCGTCCCGCGCCTGCGCGGCGGCATGCGCGGCGACCTCGTGGTCCACCTGCAGGTCGAGACCCCCACGAAGCTCGACGACGAGCAGCGCGAGCTGCTCGAACGCCTGGCAGGCCTGCGCGACGAGGAATTCGTCCAGGGCCGTCTGGCCGAACGCGGCGGGGTCTTCTCCCGGCTACGGGACAAGCTGGGCAACCGCGGCTGATGAGCAACCAGGCCTTCCTGCTCGACGACGGGCTGCCCGCCGGCACCACCCCGGGCGACGTCGTCGTCCTCGACGGAGCGGAAGGCCACCATGCCGTCACCGTCAAACGCGTCCGGACCGGGGAGGAAATCGACCTGCTCGACGGCAGCGGGACCCGGGCCGGGTGCATCGTCGAGTCCACCGGGAAGGCGTGCCTGACGGCCCGGGTGGACCGGATCGCGCGCGACCCCGCCCCGGCCCTGCGGCTGGTCCTGGTCCAGGCCCTTGCCAAGGGTGACCGTGACCTGCAGGCGGTCGAGTCCGCCGTCGAACTCGGCGTCGACGAGGTCGTCCCCTGGCAAGCCGAGCGCTCCGTGGTCCGCTGGCCGGAGGCCAAGGCGGAGAAGGGCCGCGCGAAATGGGCCGCCACCGTCCGGTCGGCCGTGAAGCAGTCCCGCCGCACGCGGCTGCCGGAGGTCCACGGGGTGCTCACCACGGGGCAGTTGGCCGCGTGGCTGGACCGTGCCGCCGGCGAGGGCACCCGGCAGCTGCCGGTGATCCTGCATGAACAGGCCACCGTGCCGCTCTCCTCCGTCGTCGGGGACTTCCTGCACGAGGCCGGAGCGGACGCCGGTCCCGCCGGCCAGGACGCCGGGGTGCCGGCGATCCTGCTCATCGTCGGTCCGGAAGGTGGCATCGCCGATTCCGAGATCGAGCGTCTTGTCGCGGCCGGGGCGCGGACGGCGCTGCTCGGCCGGCATGTGCTCCGGGCGTCCACGGCCGGCCCCGCCGCGCTGGTGCTGGCCCGGCACCTGGCCGGCCTGCTCGACGCCTAGCCGTTCCCGGCATCGGGCGGGGACGCAGACGTGGCCTCCTCAATCCGGGCTCCGGGATCCAGCTTGCGGCCACCGCGCTATCGGACGGTGAACTTCTTGGTGTCCTGGCTCAGGCGCTTGTCGTCACCGGCGGCCTGCCCCCACACCGCCAGTGTGTAGGTCCCGGCCTCCAGGACCGGGGTGGCCTCGAATTCGTTGTCGGCCTGCGACCCGCCGCCCAGGGCCAGGCTGCCCCCGGCGACGCGGGTCCCCTTGCCGCCCTCCTGGCGCTTGAGGACCCAGTGCGTGCCGCCGGGGAATGCGCCGGAAATGCCGTGGATCCTGACCTTGCCGGCCGCGTGGGCGGTGTCCTGCTGCGGGTCGATGATCCAGATCGGTGCCCGCAACGCGGCGTCGCGCTGGATGGGGCCGGTGAGCTTCACGTGGCCGAATGCGTTGTAGCCGGAGTGGCCGTCGACCAGGACCTCGACGCTGGCCGGCGGATTCTGGCTGAGCAGCCCCGCCGCGGCCGCGGCGGCCGTGGCCGTGTAGACCAGCTGCTGGATCGCCCGCTGGGCCAGGCCCTCGTCGAGGTCGCGGGAGAAGGCATCGGCGGAGATGTCCACGGTGATGACGTTCTCCGGGCTGATGGAGGTGCCGATGCGCGAGGCCTTGGACCAGACATTGAAGTAGTCCGGATCATCGGGCTGCTGCTCGGTGAGGTACTTGATCGCCGTCGTGACCGGATCACCCTGGTCCTCCGCCTCGACGTACTCGCGGTAGAGGTAGACGGTCGAATCACCCTCGCCCAGCCAGTAGACGGGGGAGAGGCGCGGGGCGCTGAGCGACTCCAGCGGCGCCGTCGTGCCCTGGCTGGAGACCACCGGCGGGGCGCTGCTCGACGCCGGCATGCTGGTCATCGCACCGCCGGACGTGCCGCTGCACGCCGCGAGCATCCCGAGGGAGACCACCGAGGCCAGCATGGCCAGGCGCACCTGGGTGCGGCGGCCGGCGCGGGCGATGATCACGGGTTTCCTTCCGCTTGGGGGCGGTGGGGGACAGCGGCGGGGGACGGCCCGCGGGCAGGAGGTGCCTCGGCCGACCATTAACCTTGGCACACGCCGGGGCGACCGGGCACCTGGCGGCGGCCAAAATCGGGGACTGTTGCCGTACTGATATTTACAGCGGGAGGAGTAACGGCGCGGCCGGGCGCGCTTCCCGTAGGATGGAGGGGCGCCGCCGCGTCCCCACCGGGCCGGCCCAGGGCGCCAGCGACACGTCAACGGGAGGACGACCCAGCAGGATGACCGACGAGAACAGCAATCCGCCGGAGGCCAACGGCGCCACGGTGATCACGTTTTCCAGCACCGAGCAGATGGTCGGTGCGCTGGGCGCCAACGACGAGGTGCTGCGGATCCTGCAGGGCATCTACCCGGGCGCAGAGCTCCACGTGCGCGGCAACGAGCTGCGCATCTCCGGCGACCCCGACCAGTCGTCGCGCGCCGAGCAGGTCGTCCAGGAAGCCCGTAGCCTGTCCGCCCAGGGCACCCGCGTCTCAGCCCAGCTGGTCGAGCAGCTCGTGCGCATGGTCGACTCCGAGGGAGCCGTCCGCCCCTCGGGCCCGGAAACGTTCGGCCTGAACATCCTCTCGGGCCGCGGCAAGCGGATCCGTCCCAAGACGGTGAACCAGAAGGCCTACGTCGACGCGATCGACGCCAACACCGTGATCTTCGGCATCGGTCCGGCGGGCACCGGGAAGACGTACCTGGCCATGGCCAAGGCCGTCCAGGCGCTGCAGGCCAAGGAGGTCAACCGGATCATCCTGACCCGCCCGGCCGTTGAGGCGGGGGAGAAGCTCGGCTTCCTGCCCGGCACGCTGACGGACAAGATCGACCCGTACCTGCGCCCCCTCTACGACGCGCTGCACGACATGATCGACCCCGAATCCATCCCGCGCCTGATTGCCGCCGGCACCATCGAGGTCGCCCCGCTGGCGTACATGCGCGGGCGGACCCTCAACGACGCGTTCATCATCCTCGACGAGGCCCAGAACACGACGCCGGAACAAATGAAGATGTTCCTCACCCGCCTCGGCTTCGGGTCCCGGATCGTCGTCACCGGCGACGTGACCCAGGTCGACCTGCCCGGCGGCACGCGCTCGGGGCTGAAGGTCGTCTCCGAGATCCTCGGTTCGGTCGACGACATCGCCTTCTGCCAGCTCGACGCCAGCGACGTCGTCCGCCACCGCCTCGTGGGGGACATCGTCTCCGCCTACGAGAAATGGTCGGCCTCCGCCGGGACCAGCCCGGAGGCGGCCCGCCGCCGTGCCGCGAAGCACAGCAACGAGGCGGCCCGGGCACGCATGGCGGCCCGGCGCGAACGGGAAGAGGCCGCCGGGCAGCACACCACCGGATCGGAGTTGTAGGCCATGGGCGTCGAAGTCAACAACGAATCCGGTGTCGAGGCTGACCTCGAGGACCTCTCGCGGCTGGGCCGCCACATCCTCGAGGCCCTCTACGTCCACCCCCAGGCCGAGGTGTCGATCATCCTCGTGGACGAGGCGGCCATCGAGCGCCTGCACATCGACTGGATGGACCTGGAGGGGCCCACCGACGTCATGTCCTTCCCCATGGACGAGCTGCGGCCCGGGGCCCCCGGGTCGACCACCCCGGCCGGGATGCTCGGCGACATCGTGATCTGCCCGCAGGTTGCCGCCCTCCAGGCCTCCCGCGGTGGCCACTCCACGGCCGACGAGATCCTGCTGCTGGCCACGCATGGCATGCTCCACCTGCTCGGTTTCGACCACGAGGAACCCGAGGAGAAGGAGGAGATGTTCTCGTTGCAGCGCCGCCTGCTCGAGACGTTCCTCGGCCGGGAAGCCCCGCGCGAGACCACCGAATGATCCCCGCTCTCCTGCTCATCCTGGCGCTGTCCTTCGTCTGCTGCGCCGCCATCCTGACCGCCGCCGAAGCCGCCTTCCTGGCCCTGCCGCGCCAGGAGGCCGAGGACATGCTCGCCGAGCGGCCGCGCAAGCAGCTGCGGGCGATCCTGGCCGATGCCACCGCGCACACCCACGCTGTCCGCTTCTGGCGGATCTGGTTCGAGACCGCCAGCGCGGTGGCGATCGCGCTGCTGTACCACGACCTGCTGGAGAACATCTGGCTCGCCGGCCTGCTGGCCACCGCGACGATGGCCGCCGTCGGCTTCGTCCTGGTGGGCGTCTCGCCCCGCCGCTACGGCCGGGTGCGCAGCAGCAGCGTCGTGGTGCTGACCGCACCCCTGGTCCGCGTCCTGCGCCTGGCGCTCGGCCCCATCCCGGGCTGGCTCGTCCGGCTGGGCAGCAGCGTCGCCAAGGGGGCCCCGGTCCAGGAGGACGCGTTCTTCACCGAGGAGCTCTTCCGCGACATGGTCGACCGGGCCCACGAGGCGGACATCATCGAGGACGTCGAAGCCGACCTCATCCACTCGGTCTTCGAACTCGGCGACACCCGTGTCCGCGCCGTGATGGTCCCGCGGACCGACATGGTCACCGTCGACCACGGCACGACGCTGCAGGATGCCATGAGCCTGTTCCTGCGCTCGGGCTGCTCCCGGATCCCGGTCATCCGCGACAACCCCGACCAGATCGTGGGGATCGTCTACCTCAAGGACGTCGCGGCCCGCCTGCACGCCCGGGCCGATGACAACCACACCGTCGAGCAGGTCTGCCGCGACGTGCGCTACGTCCCGGAATCGAAGTCGGTTGCCGAGCTCCTGCAGGAACTGCAGCGCGAATCGACCCACGTGGCCATCGTCATCGACGAGTACGGGGGAACGGCGGGCCTGGTGACCCTCGAGGACCTCATCGAGGAGATCGTGGGGGAGATCGACGACGAATACGACGACTCCTCCGTCGAGTCCGAGGAGGTCGAGGACGGCGTCTTCCGCGTCAGCGCACGCATGGGCATCGACGACTTCGCCGAGCTCTTCGACCGCCGCCTGGACGACGACGAGGTCGACACCGTCGGGGGCCTGCTGGCCAAGACCCTCGGCCGGGTGCCGATCGTCGGCTCCGAGGTGACGGTGGACGGTATCCGCATCCACGCCGAACGGCTCGCCGGCCGGCGCAACCGGATCGGCTACGTCCTGGCCTGGGTCGACGAATACCCGGAAGCCGCAGACAATGAGGAGGGGTCGTTGGGCCGGCTGTCCGCCGAAGACGTTCCCCGCGAGAGCAAGGACTGACATGGCAGAACAGAAACCCCGCAAGGGCGGATCGCCGCGCCGTGGCCGGTTCGGCGACGCCCCTGCCACCCCGGCTCGAAACGAGCGCAAGCAAGGCGGGCAGCGCCAGCAGGGCGGGCAGGGCAACCAGGGCGGCCGCCAGCATCGCCGGCCCGTTGCTTCCCCACCGGGCCAGAAGGCGCATGCCTCCGACGGCACCGTCCGTGAACCGCAGGTCGGCCCGGCCAGCAGCGGAGCGGCCCTTCCCCGGGAATGGCCGGAGGACTTCCGCGCCGGGTTCACCTCCTTCGTCGGACGGCCCAACGCCGGCAAGTCGACGCTGACCAACGCGCTGGTGGGGCAGAAGATCGCGATCACGTCGGCGAAACCGCAGACCACCCGCCACACCATCCGTGGCATCGTCCACCGCGACGACGCGCAGCTGGTGCTGGTCGACACCCCGGGGCTGCACCGCCCACGCACGCTGCTCGGGCAGCGGCTGAACGACCTGGTCGCCGAGACCCTCGCCGAGGTCGACGCCATCGGTTTCTGCCTTCCCGCCAACGAGAAGATCGGACCGGGGGACCGGTTCATCGCCAGCCAGCTGGGGCAGCTGCAGCGCAAGCCCATCGTGGCCATTGTGACCAAGGCGGACCTGGTGGACCGTTCGGCCCTGGCGCGGCAACTGGTCGCGGTCGCGGAGTTGGGGACCGAGACCTTCGGGGAGCAGGGGTTCACCGCCGTCGTGCCCGTCTCGGCCACCGGGGATTTCCAGGTCGAGGCCGTCGCCGAGGTGCTGGTGCAGCAGATGCCGCTCTCCCCGCCGCTGTATCCCGACGGCGAGCTCACCGACGAACCCGAAGCGGTCATGATCGCCGAGCTGATCCGCGAGGCCGCCCTCGAGGGCGTGCGCGACGAGTTGCCGCACTCCCTGGCCGTCGTGGTCGAGGAGATCATTCCCCGCGAGGGCCGCCCAGAGGACAACCCGCTGCTGGACATCCACGTGAACCTCTTCGTCGAACGCCCCTCCCAGAAGGCCATCATCATCGGGCGTGCCGGATCGCGGCTGCGCGAGGTCGGCACCCGGGCCCGCCACGGCATCGAGGCGCTGATGGGCACCCGGGTCTACCTGGACCTGCACGTGAAGATCGCCAAGGAATGGCAGCGCGACCCCAAGCAGCTCGGACGGCTGGGCTTCTGAGGCGGCCGGGCCGGTGGCGGGTCCGGTGGAGGCGCCGGGTCGTCCCGCCGGGTCGGGGGACCCGGGGTCACGCCGGCGAAACATTGGGCCCGGCTTCCGCCACCGTGTGCCCCAACTGCTAGGGTGAGGACCATGCATGCGGGAATCCTTCTACTAGGCAGCCGCGGCGGGACGAATCTGGACACCAGCCACTAGGGCCGACCCCCCGCTGCGGAGTTTCGTGCTGCCGGCCTGAATTTTCAACCACCACTGAAAAGGCCCCTAGAACCATGCAGAACCTGCAAAAGCCCTCCGGAATGCCCATCCACAAGTACGTCCCGTTCCAGGACCAGATCAGCGTCGAGCTCCCGGACCGCACCTGGCCGGACCAGGTCATCACCCAGGCCCCGCGCTGGTGTGCCGTGGACCTGCGGGACGGCAACCAGGCGCTGATCGACCCGATGAGCCCCGAACGCAAGCACCAGATGTTCGACCTGCTGGTGCGCATGGGCTTCAAGGAGATCGAGGTTGGATTCCCCTCCGCCTCGCAGACGGATTTCGACTTCGTCCGCCAGCTCATCGAGCGCGACCGCATCCCCGAGGATGTGACCATCCAGGTCCTCACCCAGTCCCGCGAGCACCTCATCGAGCGGACCTACGAGGCCCTCGAGGGCGCCCGGCAGGCGATCGTGCACCTGTACAACTCGACCTCGGTCCTGCAGCGGCGCGTCGTGTTCAACCAGGACGAGGACGGAATCGTCGACATCGCCCTGACCGGGGCCCGGCTGTGCAAGAAGTACGAGGAGCAGCTCACCGGCACCAGGATCACCTACGAGTACTCCCCGGAGTCTTACACCGGCACCGAGCTGGCCTTCGCCAAGCGCATTTCCGACGCAGTGGCCGAGGTGCTGGAGGCCTCGCCGGAGAACAAGATGATCCTGAACCTGCCGGCCACGGTGGAGATGGCCACCCCGAACGTCTACGCCGACTCGATCGAGTGGATGCACCGCAACCTCGAACACCGCGACTCGATCATCCTCTCCCTGCACCCGCACAACGACCGCGGCACCGGCGTCGCCGCCGCCGAGCTGGGCTACATGGCCGGTGCCGACCGCATCGAGGGCTGCCTGTTCGGCA
The DNA here is from genome assembly GCA_035571895.1 of Arthrobacter sp. Classification (GTDB taxonomy): domain Bacteria; phylum Actinomycetota; class Actinomycetes; order Actinomycetales; family Micrococcaceae; genus Arthrobacter_H. Next base: position 14,751 of record DATNBS010000150.1, read on the forward strand.
ACGGGGAGCGCACCGGCAACGTCGACCTGGTCACGCTGGGCATGAACCTCTTCGGCCAGGGCATCGACCCGATGATCGACTTCTCCGACATGGACGAGATCCGCCGCACGGTCGAATACTGCAACCAGCTGCCCGTGCCCGAACGTTCGCCCTACGGCGGCGATCTGGTCTTCACCGCCTTCTCCGGCTCGCACCAGGACGCCATCAAGAAGGGCTTCGAGCACATGGAGCGCGATGCCGCCGCCGCCGGCAAGGGCGTCAACGACATCCCGTGGGCCGTGCCGTACCTGCCGATCGACCCGCAGGACATCGGCCGCTCCTACGAGGCAGTCATCCGGGTGAACTCCCAGTCCGGCAAGGGCGGGGTCGCCTACGTGCTCAAGCACGACCACAGCCTGGACCTGCCGCGGCGCGCCCAGATCGAGTTCTCCGGGGTCATCCAGCGCAAGGCCGAAGGCGACGGCGGGGAAATCAGCCCGGCCAGCATCTGGCAGGAGTTCCAGAACGAGTACCTGCCGGCCGAGGGCACCGATGCCGGCGCCTGGGGGCACTACCGCCTCGGGAACACGCGCACCCACAGCGACGAGGACGGCGCGTTCGTCCTGGAGGCCGCACTGGAGGCCGGCGGGTCGGTCCAGGAGCGCTCGGGCACGGGCAACGGCCCGATCAACGCCCTGGTGAACATCCTGGCCGCCGACGGCGTGGACCTGCGGGTGCTCGACTACACCGAGCACGCCCTGAGCGAAGGCGGCTCGGCCCAGGCCGCGGCCTACGTCGAATGCGCCGTCGGTGAACGCGTGTTGTGGGGCGTGGGCATCGACGCGAACACCACCACGGCCTCGCTGAAGGCCGTCATCTCGGCGGTCAACCGGGCGATCAAGGACTCCACGGCCCGCGCCTGACCCCGTCCGCGCTCCGTCCGCGCTCTGTCCACGTGCTGTCCGCGTCCCGGCCGCCGCCCGGTGCGCGGACGCACGGGGCACCGGTTCTCTGGGATACTGGAGCCGTGCCCCGTTCCAGCTTCGCCGCCAAGTCCTACCGCACCCGCGGCCTGGTCCTGCGCACCCACAAGCTCGGCGAGGCCGACCGCATCATCGTGCTGCTGACCCCCGAGCACGGTCAGGTCCGCGCCGTGGCCAAGGGCGTGCGCCGCACCAGCTCGAAGATGGGCGCGACGCTCGAACCGTTCATGCTCGTCGACGCGCAGCTGGTCCGCGGCCGCAGCCTGGACATCATCACCCAGGCACAGCTGCGCCACCCCTACGGCCAGGCCCTCTCCCTGGACTACGCCCGCTACACGAGCGCCAGCGCCATGGCCGAGACCGCCGAACGGCTCACCGAGGCCGACACCGAATCCGCAGCCCCGCAGTTCCGCCTCCTCCACGGGGCCATGGCCGCGATGTCGCGCGGCGGCCAGGACCCCGGGCTGCTGCTGGACTCCTACCTGCTGCGGGCGCTGGCCACCGCGGGATGGGCGCCGAGCTTCACCGACTGCGTGCGCTGCGGCGCCCCCGGCCCGCACACCGCCGTGAACATCCCCCTCGGCGGCGTCGTCTGCGCCGACTGCCGGCCCGCCGGCTCCAACTCGCCGGCCCCCGAGACCGTGGCCCTGCTCGCCGCGCTGCTCACCGGCGACTGGGACACCGCGCACGACGCCGGTGCCGCCTCCCGCAAGGAGGCTGCCGGTATGGTGGCCGGATACCTGCAATGGCATCTGGAACGGGTCGTCAAGTCCCTCAAACACGTGGAAAGAGCCTGATCGATGAAGCGCCCCCGCACGCAGCGCACCGCACCCGTGGCGCCCTGGCCGCACCCCAGCGGCGCCGTCCCCCCGCGGATCCCGGCCGACCTGGTGCCGCAGCACGTCGCCATCGTCATGGACGGCAACGGCCGGTGGGCCAACCAGCGCGGCCTGCCCCGCACCGAGGGCCACAAGGCGGGGGAGGCCGCCCTGCTGGACGTGATGGCCGGGGCGATCGAGATGGGCATCAAGTACGTCTCCGTCTACGCCTTCTCGACCGAGAACTGGAAGCGCAGCCCCGAGGAGGTGCGCTTCCTGATGGGCTTCAACCGGGATGTGCTGCACCGCCAGCGGGACCAGCTCGACGCCTGGGGGGTCCGCGTGCGCTGGGCCGGACGCCAGCCGCGGCTCTGGCGCTCGGTCGTGAACGAACTGCGGCAGGCCGAGGAGCAGACCCGGGACAACGACCTCTGCCACCTGACGATGTGCGTGAACTACGGGGGACGGGCCGAGATCGCCGACGCCGTGGCAGCCATCGCCGCGGACGTGGCCGCCGGCCGGCTCTCCCCGCGGGGGATCTCCGAGAAGACCGTCGGCCGGTACCTCGACGAGCCCGACCTGCCCGACGTCGACCTGTTCCTGCGCTCCTCGGGCGAACAGCGGACCTCGAACTTCATGCTCTGGCAGTCCGCCTACGCCGAACTGGTCTTCATGGACGTGCTCTGGCCGGACGTGGACCGGCGGACCCTGTGGGAAGCCGTGGAGATCTACGCGCGCCGGGACCGGCGCTTCGGCGCCGCGCTGGATGCGCCCACCGCCTGAGCGCGGGCTCCCCGGGGCCCACCGCCCGCACCCGGTTCACCCGCGGGGCAGGTACCCGTCGCAGAAGCGGCCCACCGCATCGTAGGCCTTGCGGCGGGTAGGGGCGGCCGAGGTGAACAGGTCGTGCATCCCGCCCTCGATCCGGGCGATCGAGACCTCGTTGCCCAGCTTCAGGGCCCGCTGCCGGACGGTCTCGACCTCGATGATCGTGTCGGTGACCAGCATCTCGGGCTCGAACGCCGTGCCCAGGTGCGTCTTGTCCGAGGTCATCACCAGCACTGGGCACCGGATGTCCAGCCCGCGGGCGACCTCGGCGTGCCCGGCCAACACCGCCGAAATCCATCCGGCCGTCACCGGGAAGGCGTGGCGGGGACGCCACACGGGGTGGACCTCCCATTCCCCGTGGGCCCGGTTGGACAGCGACTGCCAGTAGTGGTCGACCTCGGGGAGCTTGATCCGCGCCTTCGGCCGCACCCGCGCCAACGGCTCGAGGAGCCCGGCTGCCGCGTTGCGCACCAGCCAGCTGCCCTGCATCTCCAGCCAGGGGGAGTTCAACACCAGGGCCGAGAGGACCCCCGGGTGCCGGTTCGCCCACAGGCTGGCCGTCAGCCCGCCGGTGGAATGGGCGATGACCACGACCCGGCCCAGCTTGCCCACATCCTCCCGGATGGCCTCCAGCGCAGCCTGGATGTCGTCGTCGTACTCGGTGAGGTCGGTGGCAAAGCCCGGGGTCTGCCAGGCCCGCAGGCTGCGGCCGTAGCGGCGCAGGTCCAGCGCGTAGAACCGGTAGCCGCGGTCGGACCAGTAGCGCGCGAGTTCGGGGTTGTAGAAGTAGTCGGTCCAGCCGTGCAGGCCCAGCACCACGTCGACAGCGGCCCCGTGCGGACTGGCCCCGCGGGCGCGGTCCAGCCCCTGGCGCAGGTTGAGCATGGCATCGCGCCACAGCGGCTTCTCCCGGACCGGCGGGACGTAGCGCACCAGGGTGGCGCAGAGCGGGCCCTCCTCATCGCGGCCGGGGGAGATGCTCGTGTAGCTGAACCCCGGGCCCAGGTCGTCGTCGACCCACTGCCCGGGGTCGGTGTCGAGGGCGTACTGGGGTTCCTGGCTGCGCATATGTCGAGCATAACGAGGACCGAGTTGGCAGCGGGACGGCGTGCAGGGAAGACTGGAACCATGCGCATCTACCCCGCCTTCTTCCGTGTCGTCTTCTCCGGCATGGACCCCGAGAGGGCCCATCACATCGGCTTCCGGCTCATCCGGCTCGCGGAGTCCACCGGGGCCTCGGCCGTGCTGCGCCGGATGACCCGCCCGCACGCGTCGCTGCGCCGCACCGTGATGGGCATCGACTTCCCCTCGCCCTTCGGCCTTGCCGCCGGATTCGACAAGGAGGGCCACGGCATCGCCGCCCTGGCCGACCTGGGCTTCGGGCACATCGAGGTCGGCACCATCACCGGGCAGGCGCAGCCCGGGAACCCCCGGCCGCGGCTGTTCCGCCTCGTGGAGGACCGTGCGGTCATCAACCGGATGGGGTTCAACAACGACGGCGCCGCCGCGGTGGCACCCCGGGTCCAGGCGGCCCGGCCCGTGCTGGCCGGGCGGTTCGGCGCCGTCCCGCCGGTGGTGGGCATCAACATCGGCAAGACGAAGGCCGTCGAGCTCGACGACGCCGTCCGGGACTACCTGGCCAGCACGCGCCAGCTGGCCGGCCACGCCGACTACCTGGTCGTCAACGTCAGCTCCCCGAACACCCCGGGCCTGCGGCTGCTGCAGGGCATCGATTCGTTGCGGCCGCTGCTGGCCGCGGTCCGGCAGGAGGCCGACCGCAGCGCCGGACGCCACGTGCCGCTGCTGGTGAAGATCGCCCCGGACCTGGCCGATGCCGATGTCGACGACGTCGCCGCCCTGGTCCTGGAGCTCGGGCTGGACGGGGTCATCGCCACCAACACCACGATTGCCCGGACCCGGCTGGTCACCGTCCCGGACCGGGTGCGCGAGATCGGCGCCGGCGGGCTCAGCGGGGCGCCCCTGAAGGCCAGGTCGCTGGAGGTGCTGCGCCGGCTGCGCGCCGTGTTGCCGCGCGAGACCGCGGTGGTCTCCGTCGGGGGAGTGGAGGACGCCGCCGATGTCCTCGAGCGGCTCGAGGCCGGCGCCGACCTGGTGCAGGGCTACACCGCGTTCCTCTACGAGGGCCCGTTTTGGGCCTGGCGCATCAACCGGGGCCTGCGCAAGGCGCTTCCCCGGAGCTAATGCGGGCAGGGAGACCGGGGACCGGGCCGGCCCCTGGCCGGTTTGCGGACCGGGGACGACGACGGCGGGCCCCCACGTGTGGTGGGGACCCGCCGTCGTCGTCATGGGGGGGAAGGACCCCGCCAGGCGATCTTCCTAGTCGATCGCCTCGCCGCGGGCGACCTGCGGCTTGGGCAGGCGCAGGCGGCGGAACTGCAAGCCGCGCATGGAGGCGTACCAGAGCACGCCGCGGTCGTTGTGCCCGAACTTGGCCACCAGGCGCTTCTTGAGCTGGCGGGTCATGATGAACGAGTCGATGATCGTGATGCCCAGGACGATCCACAGGCCCATGGTGATGTAGGCCTGGACCTGCAGGTTCTGGGTCATCGTGAACGCCACGACGAGGAAGACCAGGATGAAGACCATCAGGAACTCGCCGACCATCCAGCGCGCGTCGACGAAGTTGCGGGCAAAGCGCTTCTGCGGGCCCTTGTCCCGGGCGGCCAGATAGCGCTCGTCGCCGGTCTCGTTGGCCAGCCGCATCCGGTCCTGGGCGGCCAGGCGCTGCTCACGCGCCTGCGCCTTGGCCACCTTCCGGTCGCTGGGCACCAGGGGGCGCTTGTTCTGCGCCTGCTGGGCGTTGCGGCGCGGGGTCGGGGCACCCTTGCCCGTGGTCGGACGTTCGGGCTCTGGCGGGGTGGCCGGCGGCGGTGCGGCATCGGCTTTTTTGCTTCCAAACACGCTCCCAGTCTAGCCGGGGCCGGCCCCCTGCCGAAACGCCGGCCAGTTGTAGGGTGAAGGCATGACTACCTCCGATTCCACCACCGGCGCCGTCGACCACGGCGTCGACCTGGCCGCGATCACCGAGCGCGTGAACCGCGCTTTCGACCAGACCGTCTCCGACCTGAAATCGCTCGTCGCCATCCCCGGCATCGCCTGGGAGGCCTTCGACGCCGCCGAACTGGACCGCAGCGCCGAAGCCGTCGCAGCACTCGTCCGCTCCACCGGCATGGAGGACGTCCAGATCCTCTCCGTCGACACGCCCGAGGGCGTCCCCGGGGCCCCGGCCGTGGTGGGACGCCGCCCGGCCCAACCCGGCAAGCCGACGATCCTGCTCTACGCCCACCACGACGTCCAGCCCCCCGGGGACGAGGACCTGTGGCGGACCAGGCCCTTCGAGGCCACGGAGATCGAGGGCCGGTTGTTCGGCCGCGGCGCCGCCGACGACAAGGCGGGCATCATGGTCCACATCGCCTCCGTGCGTGCGGTGCTGGACGCCGTGGAGGACTTCGGCGTCGGGGTCACCTACTTCTTCGAGGGCGAGGAGGAGGCCGGATCGCCGTCCTTCCGCCCGTTCCTGGAACGGCATCGCGACCTCTTG
>DATNBS010000151.1:0-9145 GCA_035571895.1 Arthrobacter sp.
CCCGGCACTGGCACGAGGACACCCGGACCACCACTTCCGGCCGCCCCAAGTCCGACGCCGACGACTACCGCTACTTCCCCGAACCGGACCTGGTGCCGATCGTGACGACGAAGGAGTGGATCGAGGAACTGCGCGCCCAGCTGCCCGAGCCGCCGGCGGAGCGCCGCAAGCGCCTCCAGGCCGACTGGGGCTACGCCGACGCCGAATTCCGCGACGTCGTCAACGCCGGCTTCCTCGATGCCATCGAGGAGACCATCGCCGCCGGCGCGAGCCCGGCCGTGGCCCGCAAGTGGTGGATGGGCGAGATTTCCCGCCTGGCCAAGAACGCCGACGTCGAGCCCCTCGACCTGGGCGTGACCCCGGCGACGATCATCGAGCTGAACTCGCTGATCGAGGCCAAGAAGATCAACGACAAGATCGCCCGCCAGGTGCTCGAGTACGTCGTCGCGGGGGAGGGGACGCCGACCGAGGTCGTCGAGAAGCGCTCCCTGGCCGTCGTGAACGACGATTCCGCACTCGGTGCCGCCATCGACGAGGCCATGGCCTCCATGCCCGATGTCGTCGAGAAGATCAAGGGCGGCAAGGTCCAGGCCATCGGCGCCCTGATCGGCCCGGTCATGAAGGCCACCCGCGGCCAGGCCGATGCCGGCCGCGTGCGCGCGATCGTGCTGGAGAAACTCGGCGTCGAGGGCTGAGCCCGCGCACCGCGCGCCCGGGGCGGATGGATCACCGCGATCCGCCGCCCCGCGGCGTCTTCCGGGTGTGTACCGTGGCTCCATGACCGGTGAGCAGCCCAAGGCCCCCGCAGGAACCGACATCCCCGCGCACGACGTGGAGATCACCGACACCCTGGCCCGCTCGCTGCTGTCCGCACAACATCCGGACCTCGCGGACCTGCCCCTGCGCCGGATCGCCAACGGGTGGGACAACGTCGTCTACCGCCTCGGCGACGACCTGGCGCTGCGCCTGCCGCGCCGGAAGGCGGCGCACCAGCTGCTGCTCCACGAGGTGCGCTGGCTGCCCTTCCTGGCACCCCGGTTGCCGTTGCCCATCCCGGCGGCCCTGCGGCGCGGCCGGCCGAACGCCGCGTACCCCTATCACTGGGCCGTGGTCCCGTGGTTCGATGGTGCCAGCGCCGCGGAGCTGACCGCTGGCGAACGAGATCACTATGCCGGCGAACTCGGTCGCTTCCTGCGGGCCCTGCATGTTCCCGCCCCGGCCGATGCCCCGCGCAACCCGGTCCGCGGCGTCCCCCTGGCCACCCGCTCGGCAGCCTTTGCCGCACGCCTCTCCGGGGCCGCGGTCCCGGTCCAGGGCCCCTGGGAGGAGGTCTTCCGCGCGGGAGCCGAGGCAGCGCCGTACCAGGGGCCGCCGCTCTGGCTGCATGGCGACCCGCACCCGCACAACGTGGTGGCCGCCTCCGGATCCGGTCCCGCCCGGATCGCCGCCGTCGTGGACTTCGGGGATCTGACGGCGGGGGACCCCGCCAGCGACCTGGCCGTGGCCTGGCTGCATTTCGGCGCGGCGGGCCGCGAGGCCTTCCGGGAGGAATTGCGGCACGACGACGCCACCTGGTTGCGCGCCCGCGGCTGGGCCGTGCACTATGCGTTGCTCATGGCCCTGTTGCCGGACGGGGACCCGCTGCACGCCGTCGGGGTGCACGCGTTGGAGGACCTGGCCAACGGTGCGTGAGGCCGCAGGGCATCAACCCGCTCCTGCCGCTGTGGCGGATGCGCCGTTGTCCGGCCCCGCGACGGGGTCCGCGGAGCTGGCGTACGACGTGCTCAACCGACGGTAGGACCGGGTGAACAGCGCCCCGAGTGCCAGCAGGACCCCGGCCGCCCCGGCGACCAGGAAGACCAGGGCGATGCCCCGTCCCTCTCCGTCGCCCAGCAGCCAGGCCCACTGCCCCCGACCGTTCGGGGACTCCAGGTACGGGATGATCCAGAATTCCGCCACGGGGGCGATGAGGAAGGCCGTGATGGGAGCCGCCGCGGCTTCACAGGTCATGGCGAAGCCGAAAACCCTCCCCTGGACGGCATAGGGCACCACCCGTTGGATCACCGTCTGTTCGGCCGCCTCAACGGCCGGCATGAGCATCATGTAGACCCAGATGCCTGCCGCGTAGAGCCACCACCAATCGCGCAGGGTGAACCCCGCACCGACGACTCCGGCGCAGGCCGCGAGGATGAGCATGGTCCGTAGCGGGTTCTTCCCGAGCCCGAACCTTGCCACGACGCCGCCGCCGATGATGAAGCCGGTCGACGTCACCGCAAGGACCGCACCCCAGATCTCCACGGGGAACAAGGTCAACCCATAGGGGTCCATGAGCGCCATGAAGACCCCGCCGGTCAGGTTGTTGAACGTGGTGAACAGGATCAGGGCAAAGAGGCTGGGGGCGGCACGGACCGCCGCAATGCCCTGGCGCAGTTCGACCATGCCACCACCGGTTCCGGTGCGCAGGACGCGGGCCTCCGGGATCGAGATCCAGACGAGGTGGACAAGCACGGCGGCGCACAGGGCCAGCGCAAGGGCAATGGTCCCGCCCATGCCCACCAGGGCGATGGCCAGCCCGCTCAGGGCACTGGTGACGAGGAAGGCGAGGCCCTGCACGGTGCCCACCAGACCGTTGGCGTGTGCCCGGCGCTCGACCGGGATGAGCAGGGTCACCGTCGTCGAGAGCGCCACGTTGCGCAGCTGCTCCACGACGGCTCCGATGAGCACCACGACGGCGAAGACCCAAAACCAGGGTCGGGAGAGGTCCACGAGCGAGGACTCGGGAAGGAGGAGGAATATCAGCCCCGCCGCGGCAAAGCACGCGACGGTGAACGCCGTCGCGCCGATCATCACGGCCTGCTTGCGGTACCGGTCCACGAGGATTCCGAAGTACAGCCCGAAGAACGCGACCAACAGCATGTACGCGCCGCCGATGAGGCCCGTGGCCAGAACCGAGCGCGTTTCGAGGTAGACCCAGAAGGTCAACGCGAACCAGAGGAAGCTCGTGGTGACGTTGGCGACGGCGGTGTTGACCAGGACGTGGAGGAACGTGCCGTTCCCCGTGGTCGGGGACAGCTTTCCCACGGCCGTCACGGCGCCCGTGCGGGACGCGTCTTCCCGCGACATGTAGATAGCGTAAGGGCAGACGGGCCGCCGGGGTAGTGTGTGTCGGCGAATCCGCCGGCCCCCCGGAAAACAGGCTTCCTGTGCAGGGCGGGATCCCTGTCCTAGGGTGGGAACCCCGAGGAAAGGTGTGCTTCATGAAGAAGATCCTGATGGTCCTGACCAGCGTCGACACGCTCGGCGACACCGACGAGGCAACCGGTTACAACGTGGCCGAGGCCGCCCATCCGTGGAAGGTCTTCAAGGATTCCGGCCATTTCGTGGACTTCGCCTCCATCCAGGGCGGGCAGCCCCCGCGGGATGCCGTCGATACCTCCGACCCGATCCAGGTGGCCTTCACCGAGGACGAGACCACGCGGGCCGGCCTCTACAACACGGCCCGCGTCGAGGTGGTCGATCCCGACCAGTACGACGCCGTCTTCCTGGTGGGCGGGCACGGCACCATGTGGGATTTCCCGGACAGCAAGGGCCTGAAGGACCTCGTGGCCGGGGTCTACGATGCCGGCGGCGTCGTCGGGGCCGTCTGCCACGGGCCTGCGGGGCTGCTCGACGTGGAACTGGCCAACGGGCTCCGGCTGGTCGAGGGACGCAAGGTCGCCGCCTTCACCAACGACGAGGAAATCGCCGCGGGCAAGGACAAGGTCATCCCCTTCTACCTGGCCGACCGCCTCGAGGAGCAGGGCGCCACCCATGTCTCCGCCGACGTCTTCGAGGAGAAGGTGGTCGTCGACGAGCGCCTCGTGACCGGCCAGAACCCCGCCTCCGCCGCCGGGGTGGCCAAGGAGATGGAGAAGATCCTGGCCGACGCCATCCACCGCGAGAAGGCGCAGGAGCAAAGCGAGGCGGAGGCCCTGCGCGCCGAGAAGGACGCCGGGAAGGCCGCTGCCGACGAGGGCTGAGCCCGGCCGCGGCCATGTCGTGGTCCGGCTGCCGGCTCACCGGCCAGCCGTGGCCCGGCGGCGGGGCAGCGGGATCCGGTCCAGGTCGTGGGCGGCGACCACCTGCGCATCCCCTGCCTGCGCCCGGGCCTGGGCTGCCAGCGGTCCCGCATCGGCATATCGTGAGGAGAAGTGGGCGAGGACCAGCAGGCCGACACCGGCCGATCCGGCCAGTGCACCGGCCTGCCCGGCCGTGAGGTGCCGGTAGCGGTCGGCGAGGTCGGCGTCGTCGTCGCTGAAGGTGCATTCGGCCACCAGCACGTCCGCGCCGTCGGCCAGCATGTCCGCTCCTGGGCACGGGGCCGTGTCCATGACGAAGGCGAAGCCCTGGCCCGGCCGGGGGACACTGACCTCTTCGAGGTCGGTACCGGCGAGGCTCCCCTCGCGCTGCAGGCGCCCGATGTCCGGGCCCGAGATCCCCGCGGCGGCGAGCCGGTCCGGCAGCAGCGTCCTGCCGTCGGGCTCGTCCAGGCGGTACCCGTAGGCCTCGACGCGGTGGTCCAGCGGTTGTACGACGAGCCCGGGTGCCACCGGGCCGGGACCGGAGTGGGGGAGCAGCCGCAGGTCGAGTCCCGGGGTGGCCAGCGAGACCAGGGCGCGGACGACGTCGTCGCCGGAGGCCGGGTAGTGGAGATCCACCCGATGCCGGACGCCGTCCAGCACCATCCGGGACAGCACACCGGGAAGTCCGTAGCAGTGGTCGCCGTGGACGTGGGTGAGGCAGATCCGGGTGATCTTGCTGGCGGAGACGCCGGCCAGGAGCATTTGGCGCTGCGTCCCCTCGCCGGGATCGAAAAGCACGCCCTGCCCGTCCCACAGCAGCAGGTACCCGTTGTGGTTGCGCTGGCGCGTGGGGACCTGGGAGGCCGTGCCCAGGACCACGAGTTCGCGCATGGCACCGATTCTGCCACCCCGTGTCCGTGGCGGCGAGGACGGCTACCCGGTGGTCCGTTCGGCCATGGTCGCCCGCAGGGCCTCGGCCACGCGGCGCACCGAGACGCGGCGCATCGACTCGGGCCGGGCCAGCAGGTCGATGCGCCGGCGGTTGGCGATCCCCTCCAACGGCAGCAGCACGACCCCCGGCCCCACCGACGCGCCCGCCGTATAGCGCGGGATGACGCCCAGGACGTTGCCGGTGGAGACGAGGGTGGCCACCGTGGCGTAGTCGTTGATGCGGTGGATGATCTGCGGGGCGCCGCCGGAGACGGCGGCTACGGCGGCGAGGATGTCGGCCGGGGAGTAGCCCTCGCGGCTGACCGCCCAGCGCTCGCCGACCAGGTCCGCCGGTTCGACGGCGGCGCGGCCGGCCAGCCGGTGCCCGGCGGGGACGGCGATGTCCAGGGGCTCGTCGGCCAGGGGCAGGACCACCACCTGGTGCTCGGGCCAGGGCGGGGTGTGGTCCATCCGGTGGGCCAGGACCAGGTCGTAGCGCGCGGCCAGGGCCGGGAAGTCATGCTGGGCGACGTCCTCGTCGGAGAACAGCGGCTGCGGGCCCCCGGACTCCTTCAGCCGGGCCAGCAGCGGGGCGAACAGGGACTGGCCCACCGAGTGGAAGCCCGCGAGCGTGACCGGGGCATCGGCGTCGTTCTGGTAGTTGCCGATGGCCGCCCGGGCCTCGGCCAGGGACGCGATGACGGCGGCCCCGGCATTGGCCAGGATCCGGCCGGCGTCGGTGAGCACCAGGGTCCTGCCCTCCTTGCGGGTGAGCGGGACGTCCACGCCGCGTTGGAGCAGGGCCAGCTGCTGCGACACCGCGGAGGGGGTCACGAACATCGCCTCGGCGACGGCGCGGACGCTGCCGAGGTCCCCGAGTTCGCGGAGGACCTGCAACTGGTGGACTTCCATAAGCCCATCCTAAATCGTCCGTTGAGATACTCGTACATTTTCTTAACTGTTTCCCGGCCGTGCCTGATGCCACACTGGTGGCAGGCGGCGCGCCCCCGCGCCCCGCAGGCAGCACAGTGAGGAACCCATGAAGGCCCTGTACAAATCCGGCCCGCAGGCCGGGCTCGAACTCGTCGACCGCCCCGAACCGGTCACCGGCCCCCACGAGGTCAAGATCCGCGTCATGACCGCCGGGATCTGCGGGACCGACCTGCACATCCTCGCGTACGACGAGGCCGCCCAGGCCATGATCAACGCCCCGCTGGTGCCCGGCCACGAGTTCTACGGCGAGGTCGTCGAGGTCGGCGAGCTGGCCACCCATGTCGCCGTCGGCGACCGGGTCTCCGGTGAGGGGCACGTGGTCTGCGGGATGTGCCGCAACTGCCGGGCGGGCCGGCGGCAGATGTGCATCAACACCGTCTCGGTCGGCGTGCAGCGCGACGGGGCCTTCGCCGAATACGTCGTCATCCCCGAATCCAACGTCTGGGTCCACCGCGACGCGGCCATCACCCCGGACCTCGGCGCGATCTTCGACCCCTTCGGCAACGCCGTGCACACCGCCCTGGCCTACCCGATGGTCGGCGAGGACGTGCTGATCACCGGAGCCGGGCCCATCGGGCTGATGGCCGCCGAGGTCGCCCGCCACGCCGGCGCCCGGAAGATCGTCATCACCGACATCTCGGCCCCCCGCCTCGAACTGGCCCGCACCATGGGCGTGGACCTGGCCATCGACGTCTCGTCCTCCCGCATCCGCGAGGCCCAGCAGGAGATGGGCATGGTCGAGGGCTTCGACATCGGCCTGGAGATGTCCGGCCATGCCAGCGCCCTGCCGGAGATGATCGACAACATGAACCATGGCGGCAAGATCGCCATGCTGGGGCTGCCCAGCACGCCGATCGACATCAACTGGGGCAAGGTCGTCACCCACATGCTCACGCTCAAGGGCATCTACGGGCGCGAGATGTACGAGACCTGGTACGCCATGTCCGCCATGCTCGCCTCCAACTCGCAGCTGCGCGAACGCATCTCCTCCATCGTCACCGACCGGCTGCCCGCCACCGAGTGGGAGGCAGGCTTCGCAGCCGCCCGCGCCGGCCAGGGCGGCAAGGTCGTCCTCGACTGGACCGTCTTCCACTAACCCCGCCGTCCGAAAGGAAGCACCCATGTACTCCAGCCTCAAGGACCAGCTCACCGCCGACCTGGCGGCGATCGCGGACGCCGGCACCTACAAGCACGAACGCCGCATCGACTCCGCCCAGTCCAGCCACATCGCCGCCGGCGCCCTCGGTGCCCCGGCCCGCGACGTGCTGAACTTCTGCGCCAACAACTACCTCGGCCTGGCCGACGACCCGCGCCTGATCGAGGCCGCCAAGGCGGCCCTGGACGAACGCGGGTTCGGCATGGCCTCCGTGCGCTTCATCTGCGGCACCCAGGACCTGCACCTCGAGCTCGAACGGCGCGTCTCGGCGTTCCTGGGCACCGAGGACACCATCCTGTTCTCCAGCTGCTTCGACGCCAACGGCGGCGTCTTCGAATCGCTCTTCGGCCCCGAGGACGCGATCATATCCGACGCGCTGAACCACGCCTCCATCATCGACGGCATCCGCCTCTCCAAGGCGAAGCGCTTCCGCTACGCCAACCAGGACATGGAGGACCTGCGCACCCAGCTGACCACGGCGCAGGAGATGAACGACGGCGCCGGGCCGCGCCGCTCGGTGATCGTCACCGACGGGGTCTTCTCCATGGACGGCTACCTGGCCCCGCTGGCCGCGATCTGCGACCTGGCCGACGAATTCGGCGCCCTGGTCATGGTCGATGACTCCCACGCCGTCGGGTTCATGGGCGCCAGCGGTGCCGGCACCCCGGAGCACGCCGGCGTCGCCGACCGCGTGGACATCTACACCGGGACCTTCGGCAAGGCCCTGGGCGGGGCCTCCGGCGGCTACGTCTCCGGACGGGCGGAGATCGTCGCCCTGCTGCGCCAGAAGGCCCGCCCCTACCTGTTCTCCAACTCGCTGGCCCCGGCCATCGTCGCCGCCACGCTCAAGGCCCTCGAACTGGTCGTCGAATCCGGCGAGCTGCGCACGCAGCTGTTCGAGAATGCAGCCCTGTTCCGCCGGCGGATGACCGAGGAGGGCTTCGAACTGCTCGACGGCGAACACGCCATCATCCCGGTGATGTTCGGCGATGCCGCCAAGGCGGCCCAGGTCGCCGACGCGATGCTCGAGCACGGGGTCTACGTCACCGCCTTCAGCTACCCGGTGGTCCCGCGCGACGCGGCCCGCATCCGCGTCCAGCTCTCCGCCGCCCACTCGGCCGCTGACATCGAGGCCTGCGTGCAGGCGTTCGTGGCGGCCCGGTAGCGGCCGTGGCCCGGGGGAGCGGCGGCGCGCCGTTGGGCCGGGCCTACGCCTGGTTGTGGACCTCGTCCGCGTTGTCCAACCTCGCCGACGGCGTCCTGAAGGTCGCCCTGCCGCTGGTGGCGCTGCGGTACACCGATTCCCCGACGTTGATCGCCGGGCTCGGGGTGGCGTTGAGCCTGCCGTGGCTGGTCTTCTCCCTGCCGGCCGGTGCCCTGGCGGACCGCTGGGACCGGCGCCGCAGCATGCTCGCCGCGAACCTGGTCCGCAGCGGCGTCGTGGTGGCGTTGGGCATCGGCTTCGCCGCCGGGGCCGGAAGCCTCTGGATGCTCTACGTCGCCGCGGTCATCATCGGCAGCACCGAGACCCTCTATGACACCTCGGCACAATCGATCCTTCCGCAGATGGTCCCCGCCGCTGCCCTGGACCGGGCCAATGGCCGCCTGCAGGCCGCGGAGCTGACCACCAACCAGTTCATCGGCCCACCGTTGGGCGGCCTGCTCGCCGCCGGCGGCGCCGCGGTGACCTTCGCGACGCCGGCCGGGCTGTGGCTCGTGGCCGTGGGGGCCCTGTGGATGGTGCGCGGGAACTTCCGCATCGTCCGCACCGGGCCTCCGGTCACGTTGCGCGGGGACATCGCCGAGGGGCTGCGCTTCCTGTGGTCCAACCCCGTCCTGCGCGTGCTGGCGGCCATGACCGGGGCCTTCAATCTGGCCACCAGTGCCGCCTTCGCGGTCTTCGTGCTCTATGCGGTCGGACCGGTGTCCGTGCTCCACCTGGATGGCGGCGCCTACGGGCTGCTGCTGGCCTCCACCGCCGCCGGGGCCGTGGCCGGGTCGCTGT
>DATNBS010000152.1:0-4377 GCA_035571895.1 Arthrobacter sp.
GACGTGGGGGTATTCGGAGAGGCCGTCGGCGACGTCCTGGACCCGGCCGCTGCGGGCGATCCGGCTGCGGTCGGTCTCGTCGGGGCGCCAGAAGACCGCCTCGTTGACCCAGTACCCCTCGCGGATGAGCCGGTCGGCCAAACCGAATGCGTTGAACGTCTCGAGGGTCCGGCACGCCACGCCGTCGGCATGTCCCAGCCGCAGGGGGCCGGCATCGCGTTCGGCCACCAGCGTGGTGATCTCCGGGAATTCCGCGAGCTGGGCGGCGAGCACCAGGCCGGCCGGACCCGTTCCGACCACCAACACGTCGACGTCAACCGGGGACTGTGCGCCGAACGGGGCCGGGCGTCCCGCTGCGGCGGGGCGCAGTTCCGGGTCGCCGGTGCGGTAACCGTCTTCGTAGAACTGCATGCTGGTGGTGCTCCTGATGGTCGTCGGTGGTGGTGAGTGGGTGGTAGTGTCGCCCGCCTCACAGCGACGCTAGGTCGTCGTGCGCGGCGGGGCCACGAAGTTCTGCAGACCAGAACATGTTCCGCGGGCGGCGGCGGCGCGTCGCGGGCAGGAGTGGACGCTCGGCTAGTCTGAAACGCATGGCCACATTGAGGGATACCCAGAAGAGAATGACCAGGACGGCGCTGCTGGAGCAGGGGCTCGGGTTGTTAATGGCGAAGGGGTATGCCGCGACGACCATCGACGAGATCGCCGTGGCGGCGGGGGCGACGCGCGCGACGTTCTACCTGCACTCCTCCTCCAAGGCCGATCTGGTCCGGTCGCTCGTGGACCGCACCGACGAGATGCTCACCAGCACCGACAAGCCGCCGCTGACGGAGGTCGTCGCCTCCGGGGACCGGGACGTGGTCAAGGCCTTCCTGGCCCGTAAGTTCGACCAGTGGCCGGAGATCAAGCCGTACATCACCGTCTCCCACCAGGCGGCCGCCGCCGAACCCGACATCCAGACGACCATCGACCAGTGGTTCGACCACGCCATCGATGCCATGCAGGCCGGCCTGGACCGGGAGGGCCGGTTCGAAGCCGCCAGCCGGCGTACCCGCTGCTCGCTGGCCTTCGGGGAGCTGGAGTTCTTTTCACGGCGCTGGATGCGGCTGGGCTGGATCGTTGACCGCGATGCCGCGCTGGAGACCATGACCGATTCGTGGTTCCAGCTGCTGTGCAACGACGCGCCGTCCGCCGCCTGACCGGTCCACCGCAGGGGACGAGGGTGCCGAAGCAGCGGATCCACCGCAAGAAACCCGCCTATCCGGTGGAATCGGTCGACCATGCCCTGGCGCTGGTCGAGATGCTGCGCGATTTCGGCACGGTGCGGTTGGGCACGGCGGCCGCCGAATTGGGGGTGTCGAGGTCGACGGCCCACCGCCTGATGGCCATGCTCGTCTACAGCGGATTCGCGGAGCAGGACGCCAGCCGGCACTATGTCCCGGGCCCCTCGCTCGGCGTCGCCCCGGCAGGGGTCTCCTGGACGGCGGAATTGCGGCGCCGCGTCCAGCCGCACCTGGACCTGTTGGCCGGGCGGTTGGACGAGGCGGTGAACCTGGTGGTCCGGGCCGGGACGGAAGTGCGGTTCCTGGCGACCGTCGAGGGGACCCGGCCGCTTCGCGTGGGGGACCGGCGGGGAGCGGTCATGCCCGCCGATCGGGCGTCGGGCGGCAAGGCCATCCTGGCGGCGATGGATCCCGCGAAGGTCGAACAGCTCTACCGGGCGGAGGCGTCGATGGCGGGAACCGCCCTCGACGAGGTGTGGTTCGCCGCCCTGGCTGCCGAGTTGGCCGGCATCCGGTCAACCGGATTCGCCGCCAACTTCGAGGGGACCGAGGACGGCGTGAGTGCCCTCGGCGTCGCCCTCCACGACGGCGTCGGGGAACTCGTGGCAGGGCTGACCGTCGCGGGGCCGCAGCAGCGCTTCCGCCGGGTCTTCGACGGCGGGCTGCCCGGCGAGGTCCTGCGCGCCCGGGACCGGGTGGAGGCAGAACTCGAAGATTTCGTGGCCGGGGGCGGATAGGTGGCAGATGACATGGGCCGTGGAACGGGGGTTGCCCGTTCCACGGCCCGTTGTCGTGGTGGCGGCAGGGCTATGCCGGGAAGCTTCCGGAGCCGCCGGTTTCATTCAGCCGCGCCAGCAGTTCGGCGAAGCGCTCGACCTCGTCCTGCCCCCAGGTGGAGAGGCGGTCGTGGAGAAGCTGCCGGGATTCGGCGATGCTTTGTTCGTAGCGCTCGCGGGCTGCGTCGGTGATGCTGACCAGTTTGGCCCGGCCATCGGCCGGATCCGAGGCGCATGTGACCAGGCCGGAGGCGGCCATCTGCTTGATGGTCCGGCTCATCATCGCCTTGTCGGCCTGCAGTTCCTCGGCCAGGTCGACCTGCTGGCGTCCGGCGGAGTGGTTGAGCAGGGTCAGGACCTTGTAGCCCAGGGGCGGCAGGTCCGGATGGATGTCTGCCGCCCGGTTCCGGATGCTCCTCCGGGCGGAGATCACCAGCAGGCCGAACTGGCGTTCGACGTCGCTGATCGCGGCGTCCAACCCGTCGGTGCCGGTCGCCCGGTTGCCTGCCGGCTCGTGCACCGGACTATCGGCCGGCACCGGGTCGGCAGGCGCCACTGCCGTGAAGGGATCGGGCAGTTGCGTCATCTCAGCCCCGGCCCCCGCCAGTGTCGGCAACCCCCGCATCCGCGGCGACCGGCGCTTCGCCGTCGTGCCCCTCGGGGGTGGAGCGGACGAGTGGAATCGCGTCCGTATCCAGCGTCGGGGTCACCGCGATCGTGGCCTCGCTGACCTCGGCGAGGCGCAGTTCGGCGGCCTCGAGTTCCGGGTTGGCCGCTGCGTCCGCGGCACTGGTGCCCGTCGCCTCGGCCTCGGCCCGCTGGTGGCGCGTCTGGGTGCTGAGCTCCAGGTTGGGCAGGAACACGATCGCGAGGATCGTCAGGATGCTCAGCGGCGCGGCGACGGCGAAGATGTGCGCCACGGCATCGCCGTAGGCGGATTCGATGACGATGCGCACCGGGTCCGGCAGGGCGTGGACGGCCGGGATGTTGCCACTGGCCAGGGCGGCGGCGACGTCCTTGCCCCCGGCGCCGAGGGAGGCGATGGCGGCCTTCAGGTCGGCGGCGCGTTCGCCCATCAGGTCCGTGACCTTGGTGGCCATGATCGCTCCGAGGACCGAGACGCCGATGGTGCCGCCGAGGGAGCGGAAGAACGCGATGCCGGAGGAGGCGACTCCGATCTCGGCGGGGACGACGGCGTTCTGCACGACGAGGACGAGGTTTTGCATCACCATGCCCAGGCCCGCGCCGAGGAGGAACATGTAGGCCGAGACGAGCACGAAGTCGGTGTCGTAGTGGATGGTTCCCAGCAGGTACAGCCCGGCAAGCTGGAGCACCGAGCCGATGACCATGTACGCCTTCCACTTGCCACGGCGGGAAATCAGGGCTCCCACGATGGTGGAGATGAGCAGCAGGCCTGCCATCATCGGGATGGTCATCAGGCCGGACTGGGTGGCGTTGGCGCCGCGGGCCAGCTGCATGTACTGGGCCAGGAAGACCGAGGTGCCGAACATCGAGACGCCCACGGAGATGGACCCGACCACGCTGAGGGTGAAGCTGCGGTTCTTGAACATGGTCAGCGGAATGATCGGCTCGCTGGCCTTGAACTCGGCGATGACGAACGCGGCCAGGGCGACGACGGCGCCGCCGACCATCCAGGCTGTGGTCGCGCCCGCCCACTCGAAGTCCTTGCCGGCCAGCGAGACCCAGATCAGCAGCAGGGCGACGCCGGCGGAGAGCAGGACGATTCCGGCGTAGTCGATGCTGACCTTGCGCTTGGCCAGGGCGGGCAGGTGCAGGGTCTTCTGGATCAGGAAGATGGCCACGGCGGCGAACGGCAAGGCGATGAAGAAGTTCCAGCGCCAGTTGATCGAGTCGGTGATGAACCCGCCGATCAGCGGGCCGCCCACGGTGCCCAGCGCCATGACGGCACCGAACAGACCCATGTACTTGCCGCGTTCGCGCGGGGAGATGATGTCGGCCATGACGATCTGGCTCAGCGCGGTCAAACCGCCGGCACCCAGGCCCTGGAAGACGCGCATGGTGATGAGCATCGTCGTGTCCTGCGAGAAGCCGGCGATGGCCGAGGAGACCACGAAGACCAGCAGCGAGAGCTGGAGCAGGACCTTGCGGTTGGTCAGGTCGGCGAGCTTGCCCCAGATGGGCGTGGAAATGGTGGTGGCCAGGAGGGTGGCGGTGACGACCCAGGTGTAGGCGGTCTGCGTTCCGTTGAGGTCGGAGAGGATGACCGGAAGCGAGGTCGACACGACGGTGCCGGCGAGGATCGAGACGAACATGCCCATGAGCAGGCCGGTCAGCGACTG
>DATNBS010000153.1:0-2998 GCA_035571895.1 Arthrobacter sp.
GGCCGGATAGCAGATGAAGGGTTCGTCGGCCAGCTCGGAGAGGTCCAGTTCCGCGCGGGCGGCGAGCCGGTGGTTTTCCGGCAGGGCCACGCTGAGGCGGTCCTGTTCCAGGAACTTCAGCTCCACGGCATCGGAGCGCACCGGCGGACGCAGGACGGCGACGTCGAGGCGACCCTCCGCCAGGGCCTCTTCCATTTCCGGGGTGAGCATCTCTCCCTGGACGTTCAGCTGCAGCCCGGGCATGCGTTCGCGGGCCGAGGCCACGATGCCGGGCATCAGGCGGTAGGTGGCCGTGCCGGTGAAGCCGATGCGCAGCACGCCGGTGGCGCCCTCGCCGACGGTGCGCACGTCCTGGGCCAGCTGCTCGAGTTCGGCGAGCAGGGTGCGGGCCCGGCCCAGGAACATCTCGCCGGCCGGGGTCAGGTCGACCCGGCGGGTGGTGCGGGTGAGCAGCGGGGTGCCGAGTTGTTCCTCGAGCTGCTTGATCTGCTGGGAGAGCGGGGGCTGGGCCATGTGCAGGCGCGCGGCGGCGCGTCCGAAGTGGCGTTCTTCGGCGACGGCGACGAAGTAGCGCAGGTGTCTGGTTTCCATGGGGCTCCGATGATCCGGTCCGGGCGGTGGCCGCGGTGGCGTCTCGTCAGAACTCTAGGCGGGGCCGCTCGGAGGGGGAAATACCTATTCGACGCCTATTCAGAGTCTACGCGTCCTAATGCTGTTGCGCTGGCCGCCAACCGGTCGAGGACCAGCGCGAGTGCCGGCCAGGCGCTGCGTCCGCGGCGCGTCCGGGCGAAGGCGCGGAGGCGGACCTCCGGGTCGTGCAGCGGCAGGATGGTGATGCCCTCCCGCTCGGGCCGGTTCCCGGGCAGGAGGCCGATGCCCAGGCCGGCGAGGATGAGGTCCTCGACCAGGTCCAGGCTGTCCGACTGGTGCCGCAGGCGCGGGGTGAACCCGGCCATCGCGGAGATCATGCGCAGCACCGTCTCGTCGGCGATGTTGCGGGAGTTCCCGATCCAGTCGTGGTCCTCGAAGGCGGCGAAGATGGTCGCTGCATCGGACCTGCCGGTTCCGCGGTGTGCGCCGGCGAACCGCCGCGCGTCCGCCGTGGGGACGCCGAGTCCCCAGGGGGTGCTCCAGAGTGGCAGCGTGTCCAGGCCCGGTCCGGCCGGGTCCGGGGCGAGGTTGTAGTCGTAGGTGAGGGCCAGGTCGATGGCGTCGACGGCGAGCTGCTTCTGCGCCTCGGCCGGCTCGTGCTCGAGTACCACGATCCCGACCTTGGGGTGGTGCCGGGCCAAGTCGTCGATGATGGGCATGAGCGTGGCGCGGATCGCCGTGGCGAAGCCGGCCACCCGCAAGGTGCCGGACGGTTCGGCCCCGGGATCCAGGTCGAGCCGGGCCGCGTCGACGGAGGCCAGGATGTCCTCGGCGTGGTCGGCCAGCCGGCGGCCTGCCGGGGTGAGGCGCACTCCACGCCCGTCGGGCTCGAGCAGCCGGGCCCCGGTCTCCCGGGCCAGGAGGGCGATCTGCTGGGAGACGGTCGACGTCGTCGTGCCCAGCAGGTCGGCGACGCCGCGCATCGACCCCATGCGGGAGAGCTCGTACAGGTACTGCAGGCGACGGGTTTCCATGGGTCCCATTGTGCGCCAAAACCGTACAGGATTGCCGAACGGTTCGTTGTCGATTGTCACGTGGACGCGGATGGAACCCGTGCGGTCCAATGGGGGCATGACTTCCTCACCGCGCGTGGCGCGCAACTCCGCGGGAGCCGGATCGCTCATGGCGCTGGCCTCGATGACCTGCGTGCAGCTGGGCCTGGCCGTCTCCGTCGGGCTGATCGGCGTCCTCGGGCCCGAAGGGGTGGCCTGGCTGCGGCTCGCCTGGGCTGCCGTCATCCTCGTGGCCATCGGGCGGCCTTGGCGGGTTCGCTTCAGCCGCGCCGCACTGCTGGCCAGCGTGATGCTGGGCGTGGTGACCGGTGGGGTCACCATCTTCTTCATGCTGGCCGTCGAGCGCATCCCGCTGGGGACCGCCAGCGCGCTGGAGTTCCTGGGGCCGCTGTCGGTGGCGGTCGTCCAGGGCCGGGGCGCCGCGCGGTGGTGGGCGCTGGTCGCCGCTGCCGGGGTGCTCGGCCTGACCGAGCCGTGGACCGGGGCCACCGACGTCGTGGGGATCCTGTTCGCGCTGGCCGCCGCAGCCTGCTGGGCCGGCTATGTGCTCTTCACGCAGAAGGCCGGCGACACGGCCTCCGGGATCAGCGCGCTGGGCATCTCCATGCCGGTGGCGGCGATCGCCGCGACCCTGGTGGTCGGCCCCTCGATCCTCGGGCGGCTGGACTGGCAGGTGCTCCTGGTCGGCTTCGGGTTGGCCCTGCTGCTGCCGGTCATCCCCTTCAGCCTGGAAATGCTCGCCCTGCGCAAGCTCACCACGGCCGCTTTCGGGACGCTGATGTGCCTGGAACCGGCGATCGCGGTCCTGGTCGGTTTCGCGATCCTGCACCAGGTACCGCGTCCGGCCGCCCTGGTCGGGATCGTCCTGGTCGTCGCCGCGGGCATCGGCGCCACGCGGACGGGGCAGCGCCGGGTGCCGGTGCCCGACGGGGTTCCGGTCGGCGAAGGGACGACGGCGGACGCCCGCCCCTGAGGCTGTACCCGGGCCTGCGGTCAGGGGGACCGCAGAGCCGTCAGGCTGCGGGGACGGCCGCCGCTGGGGCGGACCCTGACCAGACCGGTGCCGGGACAAAGGTGCCCAGCATCCGCATCGCATCGCGCAGCGGCACCGAGGCATGGGGTGCGGTGGCCATCTCGGAGCGGATCCGGCGGGCCAGGTCCGGGTGGTCGGTGACGACCCCGTCCACGCCGTCGTAGAGGTAGCCGCGGATGCGTTCGGGGCGGTTGACGGTCCAGACGTAGACGGGTTTGCCGGCGGCGCGGGCCTGGCGCAGGAACTCCCGCGAGTAGGAGGACTGCTCGACGACCAGGAAGTCGCAGTCCACCTCGGGGAT
>DATNBS010000154.1:0-4015 GCA_035571895.1 Arthrobacter sp.
GACGCGTCCAGCCGTGCCCAATTACGTGAAGTCCTTGACGCCATGCAGGCGGCTACCCGGGTGTCTGTGGTCAGCACCGAGAACCAGCTCGGCGCGTTGGCGAACGCCCGGGTGGTCGATGCCGGGGCCGTGGGGATGATGCTGGTGCTCGACACACTCGTCGCTGCCGTCACCGGGGACCCGGTCGACGAATCCCGGTACACCCCCCTGCACGGTTACGGGATCCAGGACCCGCACATCCATGCCGACTCGCCGGCGGAAGAAGGCGTCGAGGTGATGTGCACCATTGCCCTGGATGCACTGGACGCCGCCACCCTGCGGGCGAAGCTCGACTCGATCGGTTCCTCGGTGGTGATGAGCGCCGTCAACGACGGGGCCGAGGGGTACCGGTGGCGCGTCCACGTCCACGTCGCCGAAGCCGAGGACGCCTTGCGGGCTATCCGTGAGGCAGGGGACCCGGTGAACGTCTCCATCACGGACCTCTGCACCCACGATGCCTGACTCGACCTCGTTTGGCCCCGAGACCCCACTGCGCAACGCCGTGGGGGACAAGCCGGCCGCCGCCTTGGAAAAGGCATTCTCCTATGCGACGTGCGGGGACCTGCTGCACCATTTCCCCCGCCGCTACCTGGACGTCGGGGAATTGACCCGCATCGACGAACTCCCCTTCGACGAGCCCGTCACCATCGTCGCCCGTGTGGTGTCCTCCGAACAGCGCAGGATGCAACGCCGCAAGGGCATGCTGTTGCAGGTCACCGTCGAGGACGAGCTCGGCGACACCCACGGCCGCTTGACCATGACCTTCTTCAACGGCTACAAGGCGGCCAAGGAGCTCGCTCCCGGTACCGTGGCCATGTTCAGCGGCAAGGTCGGCGTCTACCGGCGGGCCCTCCAGCTGGCACAGCCCGAATACGCGCTGCTCGAACAGGCCGAAGAAGCCGAACCACGGCCCATCCCCATCTATCCGGCCACGGCGGCCGTTCCCAGCCAGGCCATCCGCGCCATGATGGACCTCGTCCTGGCCGGCGTCACAACCGAGGCCTATCCCGACCCGCTGCCCGGTTCGCTGAGGGCACGGCACCAGCTACCGGGGCTGGCCCGCGCGCTCCACGCCGTCCACGCACCGGAGACCGTGGCCCACGGGGAAGCGGCGAAGAGGCGCTTCCG
Source organism: Arthrobacter sp. (assembly GCA_035571895.1). Lineage (GTDB taxonomy): Bacteria > Actinomycetota > Actinomycetes > Actinomycetales > Micrococcaceae > Arthrobacter_H. The sequence continues at coordinate 1,168 of DATNBS010000154.1, forward strand.
CTATGACGAGGCGCTCGTGCTGCAACTGGCCCTGGCCGAACGCCGGGCCCACCGATTTCGGCAGCCGGCCATGGCGCGCGTCGGTGGCGTGGACGGCATCCTCAACCGGTTCGAGGAGTCCTTGCCCTTCACCCTCACCGAAGGGCAGGTGACCGCGGGCCTGGAGATCTCCGCTGACCTGGCCCGAGATCGCCCGATGAACCGGCTGCTGCAAGGTGAAGTCGGCTCCGGCAAGACCGTGGTTGCCCTGCGGGCGATGCTCCAGGTGATCGATTCCGGTGCCCAGACCGCCCTCATGGCGCCGACCGAAGTCCTCGCGCAACAACACTATGCCTCGATCTCCCGCATGCTGGGGGCCCTGGGCCGGGGCGGCCAGCTGGACGGGGACCCCGAGGGCACGCGCGTGGACCTGCTCACGGGTTCCATGCCGGCAGCGCGCCGCAAAGAGGTCCTCCTGCGGGTCGCCTCCGGCGAAACCGGCATCGTCATCGGCACCCACGCATTGCTGTCCGAGAATGTCATCTTCGCCGAGCTCGGGCTGGTCGTCGTCGACGAGCAGCACCGTTTCGGCGTCGAACAGCGCGATACGCTACGGGCCAAGGGCAAGCTGCAGCCCCACATGCTGGTCATGACCGCCACGCCGATTCCCCGGACCGTGGCCATCACCGCCTTCGGCGACCTGGAAATCAGCAGCCTGGCCGAACTTCCCGCCGGCCGGGCACCCATCAGCACCTACGTGGCGAACCTGAACAACGAACGGTACTTCAAACGGCTGTTTGCCATGATGCGAGAGGAAGCGGACAAGGGCCACCAGGTATACCTGGTCTGCCCGCGGATCACCGAGCAGGCCACGGAAGACGGCATGGACTCACCGTGGCTGCAGGCCGAAGAAGCCACGGCGCGGGGCGTTTGGGACGAACCCGCCGGCACGTCGGGGCCATCCGGCCCGTCCAGGACGACCGTGGAGCAGATGTACCGGCACGTCACCGGCATGGGCCTGTTCTCCGGGATCAGCATCGGCATGCTGCACGGGCGCATGTCCGCCGAGGAGAAGGCCGCAGCCATGTCCGGCTTCGAATCGGGGGAAACCCAGATCCTGGTATCCACGACCGTCATCGAAGTGGGGGTGGATGTCGCCAATGCCACGGCCATGGTGATCCTGGACGCCGAGTCGTTCGGCGTGTCGCAGCTGCACCAACTGCGCGGCCGCGTGGGACGCGGTGGGCTGCCCGGTACGTGCCTGCTGGCGACCTGGCTCCCGGCCGGCCACCCGGCGTTGGAGCGGCTTCAGGCAGTTGCCGCAACCACCGACGGCTTCCAGCTGGCCGAACTCGATCTGGCGGAACGCCGGGAGGGTGACGTCCTGGGGGCTCGCCAGTCCGGTGGCCAGAACACCTTGAAGGTCCTCCGGGTGGTCCGGGACCGCAAGGTCATTGAGGCGGCCCGCACCGATGCCGAGGAGATCGTGGCCAGCCTCGGCGGCTTGGCCGCGTACCCGGAATTGCGGCAGATGGTGCACGACTGGGTGGACGATGACATGCAGGCATTTCTGGAACGGGGATAGGGGATATGGGACGCATCATTGCCGGGACCGCCGGCGGACTGGGACTCAAGTCGGTACCGGGGGACGCCACCCGCCCCACCACCGACCGGGTCAAGGAAGCACTCTTCTCCCGGCTGGACAGCCGCGACGAGCTGGAGGGGGCCCGTGTCCTGGACCTCTACGCCGGTTCGGGCGCCCTCGGAGTGGAGGCAGCCAGCCGGGGGGCGCGCGCCGTCGTCCTCGTGGAGCAGGCCCCCAAGGCACTGGCGACCTGCCAGGCCAACGCGGCAGTGGTCAACCGGCACCTGCGCCACGACACGGTAACGGTCCGGCGCGGGTCGGTGAATGCCTTCCTGTCCGCCGAGTCGGAGTCCGGGCGCGGATGGGATCTCGTGTTTATGGATCCGCCCTACCCGTTGTCCGAGGACGAACTGGCCGCGACCCTGCTGTCCCTCGTCCCGGTGCTGACCGAGGAGGCCCTTGTCGTGTTGGAGCGGTCCACCCGTTCCCCCGAACCTGCCTGGCCGGCAGGCTTGTCGGCGACCTCGTCGAAGAAGTACGGCGAAACGACCCTATGGTTTGCGGAACCCGTCGAGGCCGACGCCGGATAACACGCGCCCAGGATGCGGGCCGAGGGCGCGCAGGGCCTCCAACCGTTCATCGTCCCACGGGGCGTCGGTGCCCATGAGGATGAAGTTGCCGGGGAACCGGCCGCCGAACAGGTCGGCCGGTGCGGCGACGGTGACCTGCCGGTAGACGGCCTCCATGGTCCGCAGCTGTTCCCGCACGAAGGCCAGCGGGGGGTCATCGCCCACATTGACCAGGGCAATGCCGTCGGGGTGCAGATGCGTCCGGATTTCCTCGTGGAAGGACTGCTCGCGCAGGTGGGCCGGGGCGTCGGCTCCGGCGAAGACGTCCAGGACGATGGCGTCGAAGTATTCGCCGCGCAGCTGGGAGGCCAGGACGTCACGGGCGTCGTCGATGACCAGGCGCAGCCGGGCCGACCCCGGCACGGGCAGGTTCGAGGTGACGAACCCCAACAACTCGCGTTCGGAGTCCACAGCCACTTGGGCGCTGCCCGGCCGCGTCGACTCGACATAGCGTGCCAGCGTCAAGGCGCCGGCACCGAGGTGCAGCACGTCCACGGGCGCGCCCGGCTCGGCGAGCAGATCCAGGTGGTTGGCCAGCCGCCGCAGGTACTCGTAGAAGATGTCCGATGGGTCGGCCAGGTTCACATGCGATTGTTCGGCGCCGCCAATCGAGAGCACCCAGGCCCCCAGGACCCAGACATCCGGGGCGAGGCTG
>DATNBS010000155.1:0-19591 GCA_035571895.1 Arthrobacter sp.
CGCCCTCAAGCGCCCGATCGCCACCGAAGACCTGAAGGACGTCCCGCTGGTCATGCACTCGCCGACCACGGCTCGGTACTTCTACGACCTGGCGGTCCGGCATGTCCCCGTTTCCCACGCCAATGTGGTGCACACCGTGAGCCAGATTCTCACCATGGTGGCCCTCGTGGGTGCCGGACGAGGCGTCGCCTTCGTCCCGGAGTCCTCTCGCCTGCTCGGCATCGACGGAGTGGCCCATCTGGACCTGGCCGGCGTCGCCCCGGACATCGTGGAACTGCATGCCATCTGGACCCGGGATTCGCCCAATCCGGCGCTCCACCGGCTCCTGGAGGGCACCCGCCTGGACAGATCGCCACGCTCACGGCACCATGCCCGTAGTGCATCAATCAATACAAAATAGGGCTTGGACAGGCATCATCGGCCCTCCCTAGGGTGGAACCAATACCCCACCTGCACCGCATCAGCGGCTCCACCAAAGGAAGATACCGATGGCTACGTACACCCCCCACGAACTGGCGTCCGCCCTGAAGGACGGGCTGCTGTCCTTTCCCGTCACCGCCTTTGATTCCGATTTCGAGGTGGATGAGGCGAAATACCGCGAGCACCTCTCCTGGCAGTCGAGTTTCGGGGTCGCCGGCCTCTTCGCCGCGGGGGGTACGGGAGAGGGCTTCAGCCTGACAGTCGAGGAAGCAGCCCGCGTCGTGCGGATGGCCGTCGAGGAGGCCGGTTCCCGCGTCCCCGTCCTGGCCTCCGCCGGGGGATCCACCGCACAGGCAATCCGCAATGCGCAGGACGCCGAAGCTGCCGGCGCCGAAGGGCTGCTCCTCCTGCCGCCATACTTGACCGAAAGCGACCAGGCGGGTCTGGAGGCCCACGTGTCGCGGGTTTGCGCCGCGACGAAGATCGGCGTCATCGTCTACAACCGCGCCAACGCGATCTACTCCGCGGAGACGATCGCCCGGCTGGCAGCCCGCCACGAGAACTTCATCGGGTTCAAGGACGCGACCGGCGACATCGAGCACCTGACCCGCGTCTACTCGCGCAACGGCGACCGCCTGTTCTACCTCGGTGGCCTGCCCACGGCAGAGACCTTTGCCTTGCCGCTGCTGCAACTGGGCATGAGCACCTATTCCTCGGCCATGTACAACTTCGTCCCTGAGTTCGCCCTGGAGTTCTACCGCGACGTCCGGAACCTGGACCACGCGGCGGTGACCGAAAAGCTCAACCGCTTCGTCCTGCCCTACATCGACATCCGCGACCGCGCGGCCGGCTACGGCGTCTCCATCGTCAAGGGCGGGCTCAAGGCCATCGGCCGCGACAACGGGCCGGTCCGCACTCCCTTGCAGGACCTGACCGACCGCGATCTCGCGGACCTGGGTGCCTTGATCACCGCTGCCGGCGTCCGGCCCGCGGCCGCGGTCGCCCAGTCCGCCTGAACCGTCCAGCCCGCGCCACCCCACCAGCAAAGGAGCACAGCCGATGCCCACACAAACCAGCGCACTCCACGGCCATTCGCTTGTCGCCGGGGACCCCACACCCGGCACCAGCGGGACCATCAACGGCTTCAACCCCGCCACGAACGCACCCCTCGACCCGGCCTACAGCCTGATCGACGCCCACCAGCTGGCCGCCGCCACCGGCGCCGCCTCCGAGGCCTTCCCCACGTTCAGCACCCTGGAGCCCGGGGTCCACGCGGCGTTCCTCGAACAAATCGCAGCGAACATCGAGGCCAACTCGGAGGCCATCATCGACCGGGCGATGGCCGAGTCGGGGCTCCCTCGGCCCCGCCTGACCGGCGAGGTCGCCCGCACCTGCAACCAGCTGCGCCTCTTCGCCTCGGTGGTGCGCCTCGGCGACCACCGAGGCGTGCGGATCGATCCCGCCCAACCCGAGCGCACGCCGCTGCCGCGCGTCGACATCCGCCAGCGGCAGCTGCCATTGGGGCCGGTCGCCGTCTTCGGCGCCAGCAACTTCCCGCTGGCATTCTCGACGGCCGGCGGCGATACCGCCTCGGCCCTCGCCGCCGGCTGCCCCGTCGTCTTCAAGGCGCACAACGCCCACCCGGGCACCAGCGAACTGGTCGGTCAGGCCATCGTCTCGGCGGTGAAGGCCTTCGACCTGCACCCGGGGACGTTCTCCCTCGTCTACGGTCCCGGGCGCACCATCGGCCAGGCCCTGGTCTCCGATCCGAACATCAAGGCCGTCGGCTTCACGGGGTCGCGGGCCGGCGGCCTCGCGTTGGTCGCCACCGCAGCCGCCCGTCGGGAGCCCATCCCGGTCTACGCCGAGATGAGCTCGATCAACCCGGTGTTCGTCTTCCCCGGCGCCCTCGAGGACGACGTCGATGCCCTCGCCGCCGCCTACGTCACCTCGGTGACCGGATCCTCGGGACAGCTGTGCACCGCACCCGGACTGGTCTTCGTCCCCACGGGAGAGGCCGGTGACCGCTTCGTCGCCGCCATCTCCGGCGCCGTCGCCGGGACCCCCGGGCAGACCATGCTCACCAGCGGGATCGCCGGCTCCTGGCACAGCGGCGTCGACGCCCTGGCGGCCCAGGCCGGAGTTGATCTCGTCGGACGGGGCCAGCGGGGTGCCACGGAGAACGCACCTGCGCCGACGGTCTTCGGTACCAGCGTCGACACCTTTCTGGCCAACGAGGTCCTCCACGAGGAGATCTTCGGGGCGGCATCCCTGGTGATCCGCTATGCCGACGCCGCAGAACTCACCGCTGCCGCCGAACGGCTCGAGGGCCAACTCACCGCCACCCTCCAGCTGCGCGATGCCGACCACCACCTCGCCACGGAGCTCATGCCGGTGCTGGAGCGCAAGGTCGGGCGCATCCTGGCCAACGGGTGGCCCACGGGAGTCGAGGTCGGCCATGCGATGGTGCACGGCGGCCCCTCCCCGGCGACCTCCGATGCACGCACCACGTCGGTGGGCAGCCTCGCCATTGAACGCTTCCTGCGCCCAGTCGCCTACCAGAACCTGCCCGATGCCCTCCTGCCGCAACCGCTCCGGCAGGACAACCCCTGGAACCTCAACCGCCGGATCGACGGCCGGATCGAACTCGCCGGAGGCAAGGCATGAGCAGCTCCCCGACCATCGCCGGTCTCGAGGTCGTCCCGGTCGCGGGGCACGATTCGATGCTATTGAACCTCTCCGGGGCGCACGGGCCGTTCTTCACCCGCAACATCGTCATCGTCACCGATTCCGACGGACGGACCGGCCTGGGCGAAGTTCCCGGAGGCGAGAAGATCCGGGCAACCATCGAGGAAGCGGGCCGCCTCATCCACGGCCAGCCCGTGGCCCGCTACCGCTCCCTCCTGCGCACCATCGCTGCCGAATTCGCAGATCGCGATGCCGGTGGCCGTGGCGTGCAGACCTTCGACCTGCGCACCACGGTCCATGCCGTCACCGGCGTCGAATCAGCGCTGCTGGACCTGCAGGGCCAGATCCTGGGCGTCCCGGTGGCCGAGCTGCTCGGCGACGGCCAACAGCGCGACGCCGTCCCGATGCTGGGCTACCTGTTCTACGTCGGCAACCCGGATGCCACCAGCCTGCCGTACCTGCGCGAGCCGGACGGCGTCGACGACTGGGAGCGGCTGCGTCGCGAGGAGGCAATGACACCGGAAGCCATCGTCCGGCTCGCCGAAGCTGCGCAGGCCCGTTACGGCTTCGCCGACTTCAAGCTGAAGGGCGGCGTGCTCTCGGGTGACGCGGAAGTCGACGCGGTCACCGCCCTGAAGGAGCGCTTCCCCGACGCCCGGATCACCCTGGATCCCAACGGCGGCTGGCTGCTCGAGGAGGCCATCCGCCTCGGCCGACGGATGCAAGGTGTCGTCGCCTATGCGGAGGACCCCTGCGGGCCGGAGGGCCGGTTCTCCGGCCGGGAGGTGATGTCCGAGTTCCGCCGCGCCACCGGCTTGCGCACGGCGACCAACATGATCGCCACGGACTGGCGGGAGATGGCCCACGCCATCCGCACCAACGCGGTGGACATCCCCCTGGCGGACCCGCACTTCTGGACCATGGCCGGTTCGGTCCGGGTGGCCCAGTTGTGCAACGAGTTCGGGCTGACCTGGGGTTCGCATTCCAACAACCACTTCGACATCTCCCTGGCCATGTTCACCCAGGTCGGTGCGGCCGCTCCCGGGGACATCACCGCACTGGACACCCATTGGATCTGGCAGGACGGGCAGGGACTGACCCGCGAGCCCCTGCTGATCCGCCAGGGCGAAGTCAAGGTCCCAGACCGCCCGGGCCTGGGCGTCGAACTGCATCGTGGCCGCCTGGACGAAGCCCACCAGCTGTACCTGGAGCACGGGCTCGGGTCGCGGGACGACGCGGTGGCCATGCAGTTCCTGATCCGGGACTGGGAGTTCGACCCCAAGCGCCCCTGTCTCGTGCGCTGATCCCGGATCGACGACGGGGCCGGCGGCATGCGTGCCGCCGGCCCCACCCCTGTGGAGGTTGCCGGTGGACGGCGTATTGATGGGCTTCGGGATCGTACTGGTGCTGATCGCCGTGGGCTTCGGCGCGGCCGCCTTCCTGCCCGGGCACGCCCCGGCGATGCAGAAGGGCCTGACCCCGGCGATCTACTACCTGACCAACCCCGCCTTGATGTTCATCCTGCTCGCGGAGACGGACCTGGGGGCAGTCCTCGGGGTCTACACGCCGATTGCACTCATCACCGCTGCCGTGTCCGGAGCCGTCTTCGCCCTGCTCAGCCGCTTCGTACTGCGCCGTGGGACCGCCCGCGCGGCGGTCGGGGCGATGTCCTCCTCGTACGTCAACGCCGGCAACATCGGGCTGCCGATCGCCCTCTACGCCGTGGGCAGCTCGGCACCGGTCGTCTCGGTGCTCCTGGCCCAGCTGCTGGTGGTGGCGCCCATCTACCTGGCCGTGTTCTCCTGGTGCAGCCGCCCGAACGCCCCGGCGGCGTCCGGGAGCCGCCTGGGATGGGTCAGCGGCATCGTGCGCTCCTTCGCCAACCCGGTCACGGTGGCCACGGCCCTTGGTGCCGTGTTCGCCCTGACCGGTTGGGGGCTTCCCGACATCGTCTGGACACCGCTGGAAATGCTCGGCCATTCGTCCATCCCCTTGCTGCTGATGCTCTTCGGCATGGGCATGTACGGGCAGAAGCCGTTCGCCGAGCGGTCGGCGCGCCCCGACGTCGTGCTGTCCCTGGTGGTCAAGCTCGTGCTCATGCCGTGTACGGCGTGGGCCATCGGCCGGCTGGGGTTCGGCGTTTCGGGTACCGCGCTCTTCGGGGTCGTGGTGATGGCCGCGCTGCCGACGGCCCAGAACGTCTACCTCTTTGCCAGCCAGTTCCGCATGCCCACGGCCGCGGCCCGCGACGTCATCTTCCTGTCCTCGCTGCTTTCCCTGCCCGCGGTCGGTCTCATTGCACTGCTGCTGGCGTGAAGCCGAGGGGGCTGACAGCGAACCCCCACCCGGTGCACAGCAACATCCAAGGTTCGCTTCCTAGAATGGTGACTACCTCAAAGGTGCGAGTGATGAATCGGGCCCCGGCTTTCCCCAAGCCGGGGCCCTCATCATGTCCGGTCCCAGCCGGCTACAGCGAGACGACGAGCAGCGTCGCGGCGAAGACCAGCCCGGAGGCCACCAGCACGATCGTCGTGTAGCCCAGGATGTCGCGCATCTTCAACCCCGCGATGGCGAGCAACGGCAGGGCCCAGAACGGCTGGATCATGTTCGTCCACTGGTCGCCGTAGGCCACGGCCATGATCGGGATCGAGGGATCCACCCCTAGTTGTTCCGCGGCTGTGAGCATGATCGGTGCCTGGACGGCGAACTGCCCGCCACCGGAGGGGACGAAGAAATTCACCAGGCCGGCCGACAGCAGGGCCAGGACGCCGAAGGTCTGCGGCGTCGAAATGGCCACGAACGCATCCGAGAACACCTGGATCAGCCCGGTGCCCTCCATGATGCCCAAGATGCCCGCATAGAGCGGGAACTGCAGCAGGATCTCCCCGACGTTGGATGCCGCGTCCTTGGTCAGGGCGACGAGTTCGAAGGGGTTGCGCACCAGCAGCAGGATCAGCGCAAGGAACGTCCAGTTCACGATGTCCAGCGTGATGGTTCCGCCCTGCACGAAGTGGATCACCAGGTAGGCGGCCAGCATCAGGCCCAGCAGCAGCGTGGGCAGCCGGCTGGCGTCCACGCGGTCGGCGGGGGTGACGACGTCCTCCTCGACCACGACGCCGGCATCGCGTGCGTCGCGCTCCAGCTCGACGATCCTGTCGGCCTGCCGGGGTGCCACCAGGAACAGGGCCAATCCGACGACGACGATGGTGGCGAGCGCAGCGATCATGTTCCAGGACGAGAAGGTCGTCTCGGAAATGGGCAGGGGCGCGCCGAGTTGCTTCGCGATGAAGGAGTCGGGGGTCGCGGCGGTCAGCGGCCCGGAACCCGAATACCCCATGTGCCAGACGACGAAACCGGCGAAGCCGCAAGCGACCAGCATCGGGAAGTGCAGTCGCAGGCCCCGCTCCCGGCCCTGCGCGGCGACTTCCTTGGCCAGCAGTGCGCCGACGACCAGGCCGAGCCCCCAGGTGATCAGCGAGGCCACGGCGGCGACGGCGAACACGAACAGGTAGGCCTGCAGGGGCGTACGCGGAATGCTTCCCAGGAAGGCCAGCAGTTTCCGCACGGGGCGGGTGTTGGCCAGGATGTGGCCCAGCATGAGGACCAGGGCCATCTGGGTGATGAAGGCCAGCAGCCCGGCCAGGCCATCGCCCCAGCTCTTGACGACGAGCACCGGCGAGGACCCCGTCAGGAACAGGGCCAGGATGGCGACGATGAAGGTCAGTACGATGGCGAAGACCAGCGCTGACGGGATGAATTTTTCGACCAGTTGGTTGACCGGACGCATGGCACGGGAAATCGGCGTGCCCTGCTTACCGGTGTCGATGCGACTTGGCACGGAAAACACCTCGCGGGACGAAGGAGTGGGTGACACCGACCACATTACCGAGTACCGGCCCTGCGCCCGCAGACCGGCCACACGGCCCGTCGGCCCCGCCGCTCCTCGCCTCCGAGGCCCGCGGGCGACGACGGCACTCCCGTGGCGGGGAAAGGTCGGAGGCAATCCCCATGCGACGCACAGGCAGCGCCAAGGGTCGCCTCCTAGAGTCTTAAGTACCTCATGAAGGTGCGAGTGATGAAGCGGGGCTCCGGCTTTCCCCCCAAAGCCGGGGCCCCTTCTCGCGTCCCCGGCCGGAGGGCAGTTGCCTGCGGTACAGATCCTCGAACAGGCCATCGACGCCGTCCTGTTGACGCCGGCACCTAGGATGGCGGTATGTCCCCGCCCCTGAGCCGCGAACTGGCCCAACGCGTGATTGACCAGGTCGCCCCGACTCTGGAATTCAACATCAACATGATGGACCCATTGGGCAGGATCGTTGCCTCCACCGATCCCGCCCGCATCGGCTCGATGCATGCCGTGGCGCGGGCGGTGGCTGCGGGGGAACCGGGAATCGTGCACGAGGCCGGGCCGGCCTCCGAGCGCGCCGGGGTGAACCTTCCGCTCCGGCTGCACGGCGACATCGTCGGCGTGCTGGGCGTGACGGGTCCGCCCGAGCGTGTGGCACCGGTGGCCCAGGTGCTGGTCCTGACCACTGCGCTGCTGCTCGAGCGCGAACGCGAGCTCGACGACTCCGTCCGCCGGGACGCCGCCGACCGCGAGTTGCTGGCCGCCCTGGTCTCGGGGGACCTCGACGGCCCGGCGCTGGCCGCGGCCCTGGACTCCGGATTGCCCGAACTGCCGCCACCCTGGCGCCTCGAGGCGTTCCTGGACGAGCACCCCACGGGCAGCGTGGACTCCCCCAGCGGCCCCGAGCCGGCCGGCCCGCACCGGCGGGCCCGGTTCGGTGGCGTCCTCTGGATCCTCAGCGGCGCCCGGTCGCCGGGTCCGGTCCTGGAGGAAGCCACTGCAGGCCCGCAGGGGCTTCTGGTCCTCGACGGCGGGATGTGCGCCGACGTGCTCGAACTCGCCGGTTCCGCACAAGCGCTCGGTTCCCTGGTCTCGGCCCGCTGGCTGTTGCCCACGCCGGACAGCCGCAGGACGCTCCACCTGGTCGACCTGGCACCCGAGTTGTCGGTTGCCGGCCTGCCGCCGGCGACGGCGGCCTCCCTGGCCCGCCGCGTTGCCGGTTTGCGTCCCGAGCACCACCGCACCGTGGAGGCCTACCTGGCCTGCGGCTCCTCGACGTCCGCCACGGCCCGGCGGCTCTACCTGCACCGCAACACGGCCATCCAGCGGCTGGACCGCATCACGGAGCTGACCGGGCTCGACCCCCGCGTCCCCGCTCACGCCGCGACCCTCCAGCTGGCCATCGTCGCCGCCCGCCAATAGGCGTACTGCCCATCTTCAATAGAGCCATGGGCTCTGAGTATGGGCATACTACCCATAGGCTGCCGCTCGCGTCCCGCCTAGAGTGGATCCATGACCAGCACCCCCTCCCCCGTCATCGTCGTCGCCCCCGATTCCTTCAAGGGCAGTGCCAGTGCGGCGCAGGCCGCCGCCGCCATGGCCCGCGGTGCGCGGGCCGTTGCCGGAGTCGACGCACGGGTCCTCGAACTGCCCATGGCCGACGGTGGCGAAGGCACCCTGGACGCGCTGCTGGCGACGTGGGGCACCGAAGCGCTGACGGTCGAGACCACCGACGCGCTCCGACGCCCCTGCACCGCGCGCTACGGCATGTCGCACGACGGCACCAGCGGCATCATCGAGGCCGCCGAGGCCAACGGCTTGCCCCAAGTCTCCGATGTCCCCCTCCAGCCACTGGTGGCGGACACCCACGGGGTGGGCCTGATTGCCGCGCGGCTGCTCGACGCCGGGGTCGACGAGATCCTGTTGTGCATCGGCGGCTCGGCCACCACGGACGGCGGTGCCGGGCTTCTCACCGCACTCGGTGTGGGCTTCCTCGATGCCTCCGGCACACCGGTGGCGCCCGGCGGCGGCGCGTTGGCCTCCGTGGCCACCGTCGACCACACCGGACTGCATCCGCGGGCGTGCGAGGTGGCCTGGCGGATCGCCGTCGACGTGGACAACCCGCTCTGCGGTCCGCGCGGGGCCGCCGCCGTGTTCGGCCCGCAGAAGGGGGCTTCGCCGGACGATGTCGCCGCGCTGGATGCGGGTCTGGGGCATCTGGCCCGGGTGCTGGGGGCCGACGAGCTGGCCGGACAGCCCGGCTGCGGTGCCGCCGGGGGCCTGCCGCTGGCCCTGGGCGCCCTGCTGGGGGCGCAGCTGGTCCCCGGTGCCGAGCTGGTCTCCGAGGCCATCGGCTTGCGTGGGGCACTGGCCGGTGCAGCCGTCGTGCTCACCGGCGAAGGCCGGCTGGACACCCAGTCCCTGGGCGGTAAGGTCGTTGACGCCGTCCGCCGCACGGCCGACCCGCAAGCGCGTGTCGTCGTCATCGCCGGGGCCGTCCAGCTCGATGCCGCCGCCTGTCGGGAGGCCGGGTTGACGGCCGCGTTCTCCATCGCACCGGGGCCGGCGCAACTGGTCGACCTGCAGGCCGACGCCGAACGCCTCATCGAGGACACCGCGGCCCAGGCCTGTGCCGCGCTGGGGCTGGGACGGGCGCCGCGCACCGGGTGCCGCTAGGCTCGGAGGACCATGAAAACGCTCGACAAGGCAGTCCGCATCGACGCGTGGCTCTGGGGAGTACGCGCCTTCAAGACCCGCTCCGCGGCCACGGCGGCATGCCGTGCCGGCCACGTGAAACTGAACGACCGCCCGGCCAAGGCCGCGGCGGTCGTCGTGCCCGGAGACACCATCGGGATCCGGGAATCCGGTTTCGAGCGGATCCTCGAGGTCCGGCAGCTCATCGTCAAACGCGTGGGGGCCCAGGCGGCGGCCAGCTGCTACACCGACCACACCCCGGCCCGGCCGAAGGCGCCCGCCCTGCTGGTGCCGGTCCGCGACCGCGGCACCGGCCGGCCCACCAAGCGGGACCGCCGGGAACTGGAGCGGCTGCGCCGCGAACTGGGCGGCTAGACCCGGTCGAGACCCGGCTAGTCCTCCTCGTCGGTGCCGGGACGGGAGCCCAGCTCGGCGTCCAGGCGCAGCAGGCCGGGGCCGTCGTCGCCGATGAGCCGGACGCGGCCGATGATCTCGCTGACGGTCGCCTCCTCCTCGAGCTGCTCGGAGACGAACCAGCTCAGCAGCGGCAACGCGTCGATGTCGCCCTCCTGCTGGGCCAGCCGGTAGAGGTGGCGGATGGCCTCCGAGACCTTGACCTCATGGGCGAGCGAGGCCTCGAAGGCGTCCCGGACCGAACCGGATTTCACCGCGGGGGCCTTGATGGCCCCGATGGACGGGCTCGAGTCGCGGTCTGTCATGTGGGAGATGAACTTCTCGGCGTGGACGATCTCCTCCTGTGACTGGGCACGGAACCATCCGGCGATGCCCGGCAGGTCCTGGACATCCATGTCGATGGCCAGCTGGCGGTACACCACGGACGCCTCCAGCTCCAGGGTGACTTGGTCATTGAATGCCTGTTCGAGTGCTCCGGTGAGTTTCATGGCGTTCAATCTACGGCGGATTTCCGGGCCTGTCACCGGAGTTTGGCCTAACTGACCCGGGCCCCGGGGCAATAGCGAACGACGGCGTGACGCCGGCTCCGCGGGGTTGGGAAGCCATGCCTGATCCCAACTGGTCCGATCCCAGCTGATCCGATCCCAGCGGCTCTGACCCCGCCTGCTTCGATCCCCACCTAGACTGGCCGGATGGGTCATATCGATGTTGCCGGGATCGACTACTTCCTTTCCGACGGCACGCAGTTGCTGAACGAGGTCTCCTTCAAGGTCGGAACCGGCAGCAAGACCGCGCTGATCGGCCCGAACGGCACCGGCAAGACCACCCTGTTCAAGATCATCGCCGGGGACCTGGTCCCCGATGGCGGGACGATCGGGCTCTCCGGGACGATGGGCATCATGCGCCAATTCGTCGGCCAGGTCCGCGATGAGTCGACGGTGCACGACCTGCTGGTCTCCGCCGCTCCCCCGGCGCTGGCCGCCGCCGCCGCGGAACTGGCGGCCTCCGAGGACGCCATGCTCGCCGACCACGCCGATCCGGCCGCGGAGGAGAAGACGCAGATGCGCTACGCGCAGGCCATCGTGGACTGGGGCGATGCCGGAGGGTACGAGATCGAGACCGTCTGGGACGAGGTCTGCATGGCCGCGCTCGGGATCCCCTTCGAGCGCGCCGCACATCGTGCGGCCTCCACGCTGTCCGGCGGGGAGCAGAAGCGCGTGGTCCTGGAGGCGCTGTTCTCCGGGCCCGACGAGGTGCTGCTGCTCGACGAGCCGGACAACTACCTCGACGTGCCCGGCAAGCGCTGGCTCGAGGCCAAGCTGCGCGCCACCGATAAGGCCGTCCTGTTCATCAGCCACGACCGCGAACTGCTCAACCAGGCCGCCGAGCGCATCGTCACCCTCGAGCCGGGCATCAACGGCGCCTCGGCGTGGATCCACGGCGGCTCGTTCGGCAGCTACGTGGAGGCCCGGGCCGACCGCAATGCCCGCTTCGAGGAACTGCGCAAGCGCTGGGACGAGGAGCACGCCAAGCTCAAGGAGCTGGTGAACATGTACAAGAACAAGGCCGCCTTCCGGTCCGACATGGCCAACCGGTACCACGCCGCCCAGACCCGGCTGGCGAAGTTCCTGGAAGCCGGACCACCGGAGGCCCTGCCGATCGAGCAGAACGTGACCATGCGGCTGCGCGGGGGACGGACCGCCAAGCGCGCGGTGGTCGCCGAGAGGCTCGAACTGACGGGGTTGATGAAGCCGTTCTCCACCGAGATCTGGTTCGGGGACCGGGTGGGCGTGCTCGGGTCCAACGGCTCGGGCAAGTCCCACTTCCTGCGGCTGCTCGCCGCCGGCGGCACGGACCCGGAGCGGGAACACCTGCCGGTGTCCGACATCGTGCTGGCGGAAGTCCCCCATGCGGGGACGGTGAAGCTCGGGGCGCGCATCCGCCCCGGCTACTTCGCCCAGACGCACGTCCGCCCGGATCTGGGGCACCGGAGCCTGCTGGACATCCTGCACCGCGGCGACGAACACCGCTCCGGGCTGGGCCGGGAGGCCGCCTCCGGGGCGCTGGACGGCTACGGACTGGCCGGGCAAGCCGAGCAGGCCTTCGACTCGCTCTCGGGTGGCCAGCAGGCCCGGTTCCAGATCCTGCTCCTGCAGCTCTCCGGCGCGACCCTGCTGCTGCTCGACGAACCGACCGACAACCTGGACCTGCACTCCGGCGAGGCGTTGGAGCGCGCCATCAACGCGTTCGAGGGGACCGTCCTGGCGGTCACGCACGACCGCTGGTTCGCCAAGTCCTTCGACCGGTTCCTGGTCTTCGGGTCCGATGGGCGGGTCTACGAGTCCGAGGAGCCGGTCTGGGACGAGGCGCGGGTGGACCGCGCCCGCTGAGCCGGGAATAAGCGGGCCGGGGTAGGACGCTGTGCCCCAGACGTGGCCCTCTCAGGCAGAATGGCCACGACAGCTCGTCCCCCATCGAAGGAGCCACCATGGGCATCTACGCCGTCACCAATCCCGCGACCGGCCAGGTCGAGCAGGAATTCGACACCATCACCGACGCCGCGCTGCAGGACGCCACCGCCGCGGCCCACGCCGCCTTCACCACCTGGCGCACGAGCGCCGTCGACGACCGGGTCGCCCTTTTGGGCCGGGTCGCCGACCTCTACGCCGAGCGCAAGAACGAGCTCGCGGCGATCATCACCCGTGAAATGGGCAAGCCGGTGCTGCAAGCCCGGGGGGAGATCGACATCGTCGTGTCCATCTACCGCTACTACGCCGAGAACGGCCCCCAGTACCTCCAGGACGAGGAACTCGACGTCGCAGCCGGTGGCACCGCCGTCGTGCGCAAGGAGGGGCTAGGCGTGCTGCTGGGCATCATGCCGTGGAACTTCCCGTACTACCAGGTGGCCCGGTTCGCGGCGCCGAACCTGATGAACGGCAACACCATCCTGCTCAAGCACGCCCCGCAGTGCCCGGAATCGGCGCTGGCCATGGAGCAGATCTTCCGCGATGCCGGCGCGCCGGAGGGTGCGTACGTGAACATCTTCGCCACCAACGAGCAGATCGCCGAGCTGATCGCGGACCCGCGGATCGCCGGCGTCTCGCTCACCGGCTCGGAGCGTGCCGGTTCCGCGGTGGCCGAGGTCGCCGGGCGGAACCTGAAGAAGGTGGTGCTCGAACTCGGCGGGTCGGACCCGTTCATCCTGCTGGACACCGCGAACCTGGACAAGACGGTCAAGCGGGCGGTCAACGGGCGCATGGGCAACGGCGGCCAGGCCTGCAACGCGGCCAAGCGGTTCGTGGTCATGGAGGACCTCTACGACGACTTCGTGGAGAAGTTCACCTCGGCGCTGTCCGCGATCGAGCCCTCGGACCCCTCCGACGAGAAGACGTTCCTGGGGCCGCTGTCCTCGCAGGCCGCGGCGGACAACCTGGAGCAGCAGGTGAAGTCGGCCATCGCCGAGGGCGCCACGGCCCTGGTCGGCGGCTCCAAGGTGGCAGAGGACTCCGCCTTCTTCCAGCCCACCGTGCTCACCGGCGTCACCCCGGACATGGAGGCCTTCCACCAGGAGCTCTTCGGCCCCGTGGCGATGATCTTCAAGGTCTCCAGCGAGGAGGACGCCGTCGCCCTGGCCAACGACACCCCGTTCGGACTGGGATCCTCGATCTTCACCGAGGACCCGCAGCGGGCCCAGCGGGTGGCCCACCAGATCGATGCCGGCATGGTCTACATCAACGAGCCCTCCGGGACCGCGGCCGAGCTGCCCTTCGGCGGCGTCAAGCGCTCCGGCGTGGGCCGTGAGCTGGGCAAGTACGGGATGGACGAGTTCGTCAACCGCAAACTCATCCGCACGCGCTAGCCCACCTCGAACCCGGTGGCCTCGGGGTCCGGCTCGATGGGCCGGACCCCGAGGTGCTCCACCCGGCCCGGGGCCTGCGGCGAGCGCAGCCACTCGACGAGGGCATCGACCGCGCGCCGGGTCCCCTGGGCGGTGATCCGCACGCTGCCATCCGGGCGGTTCACCGCCGATCCTGCCAGCCCCAGGGCCTCGGCCCGCTGCCGGGTGCGGTAGCGGAAGCCGACCCCCTGCACCGTCCCGGTGGCCGTCGCCTCGATGGCGGCGGCGCCGCCGTCGTCCTGCGGGGTGCCGGTGGGGCTCATGCCGTGGCCTCCGCCCCGCGGGTGAGCTGGATCGGCTCCACGTCGGCGGTGAATCCGAAGACGCGGGCGTAGAACGCGAGCGAGAGTTCCTGGGCGCGCACGATGTTCGCCGCCTGCCGGAAGCCGTGCTGCTCGCCGGCGAAGAGCACGTAGGCGTGCTCGATGCCCTTGGCGGCCAGGGCGTCGGCGAAGGCCTGTGACTGGTTTGGCGGGACCACCCGGTCCTCGTCGCCCTGCAGCAACAACACCGGGCAGTCGAGCCGGTCCACGTGGTTGATCGGGGCCCGTTCGGCGTAGAGGTCGCGGGCCGCCGGCCAGGGTCCGACCAGGGATTCCATGTAGTGCGCCTCGAAGTCGTGCGTGTCGGCGACCAGCGCCTCGAGGTCGGCGACGCCGTAGCGGGAGATGCCGGCGGCGAACACATCGGTGCCCACCAGGCAGGCCAGGGCGGTCCACCCGCCGGCGGAGCCGCCCTCGATCGCCAGCCGGTCCGGGTCCGCCAGGCCCGCGTCGGCCAGCCCCCGCAGGACGGCGACGGTGTCCGCCACGTCGACCACGCCCCATTGGCCCTTCAGCCGGTCGCGGTAGGCCCGCCCGAAACCGCTGGAGCCGCCGTAGTTAACGTCCACGACGCCCAGGCCGCGGCTGGTGTAGTAGGCGATGGCCAGGGAGAGGCCGATGCGGGCCTGTCCGGTGGGCCCGCCGTGGACGAAGGCGACGAACGGTGGCTTTTCGCCCGCGGGCCCGGCGTACCCGGCCAGGGACGGTTCGTAGACGTTGGCGTGCACGACGGTGCCGCCGGCCGCCGGGAACTGCATGGCCCGGCCGGTCGGCAGAGCCCCGGGGTCGGGCAGCTCCTCCACGGAGCGCCGGACCATCGCGAGCCGTCCCGTGTCCAGGTCCAGGAGGCGGATCCCCGGCCCCTCGGTGGAGCTGGTACCCACCACGAGCACCTGCGCCGCGTCACCCGCGCCGCCGCGGACCGCTCCCCGGGTGGCGGCGGGGATGACGTGGGTCAGGGGCAGGTCCAGGTCCTCCAGCGTGCCGGTGGCCGGGTCGAGCAGGCCCAACCGCAGGCCGTGGGTGCCGTGGGCGGCCAGGAGCCTGCCGTCGTCGAGCACGGTGTACCAGCAGGTGCCGATCTGCCAGAGCGGTTCGGCGAATTCCTCCTCGCGGGGGCACAGCGCACGGGCCGGGCCGCCGTCGAGGTCCTGGGCATGCAGGTTCCACCAGCCCGAGCGGTCGGAGATGAAGGCCAGGGTGCGGGCGTCGAGCCATTCGGGTTGCAGGACCGATTCGGTGGTGGATCCGGCGAGGTCGCGCACACCGGTGGCCGTGCCGTTGGCATCGAGCGTGCCGACGTGCAGGACCGTCCCGTCCCAGGGCATCTGCGGGTGCTCCCAGCTGATCCAGGCGATGGTCCGCCCGTCCGGCGAGATGCGCGGGTACGCCACGAAGCGGGAGGCGGGCGTGACCGGGCGCAGGGCGCCGGCATCCCCAGCGGCGCTGCCGTCGAGCGGGATGGCGACGACGTAGCGGGCGATCCCGGCACCGGTGTGGTCCTCGCAGACGGCCAGCACCTCGCCGTCGCGCCAGGAGGGTGTGAAGTCGGCGAACCGCAGCTGCGGGTCGGCCCCCGGTTCGCCGGACGCGGTGGAATCGGGGGTCAGCGGGCTGGTCCGCGCCCCGGTGCGCAGGTAGACGCGCTGGTCGGCGAAGTTGGAGAAGACGAGCCGGCCGTCGGTGCCGCCGTCCACGGCGGCCCAGGCGGCCCCGCCGTATTCGTGCACGCGGCTGCGCACGTTGTAGGGGGCGGGGACGAGCTCGCGTGGAGGGGCACCGCCGGCGGTCCCGGCGACGACGGTGAACCGGCCGCCCTCGACGGGGCGGCCTTCCAGCCACCAGACGCTGCCGCCGGCGAAGCGCGGGGAACCGACCGGGGTGCTGGTGGCCACCAGCGAGTCCGCGGAGATCGGCGAGGGCCAGGAGCCGTAGGGTGCGTGGGTCGTCATCCTCCGAGACTACCCATCGGCTCCGCTGCCGCCGAAGGCCCCGGGTCCGTTCGCTGGCGGCTCCGGCACCCGGGTGGGCATTCCGTCGTCGTGCCCTTCGGAGGCAGAATGGGCGCATGCCTACCTACTCCGTCTTCCTGCGCGGCATCAACGTCGGCGGGATCCGCATCGCCATGAAGGACCTGGCCGCGGCGCTCTCCGCCGCCGGGTACACCCGCGTCTCGACCCTGCTGGCGTCCGGGAACGTCGTCCTCGATGCGGAGACCGTCGATGCCGCCGCGCTGAAGGCGGACGTCGAGGCCGTGCTGCGGGAGCAGTTCGGTTACGAGGCCTGGGTCATCGTCGTGCCCCCGGAGCGCCTCGCCGCGATCGTGGACGCCTACCCCTTCGCCGCGGTCGCCGACGAGGTGCAGCGGCACGACTACGTGGTGTTCGCCGCCACCCCCGACGCCGTCCCGGACGTGCTCGCCGCCGGCCCGGAGCCGGTGGACGGGGAACGGTTCACCGCCGGCGACCAGGTGCTCTACTGGCAGGTCCCGCGCGGCAACTCGCTGGAGACGCCCCTGGCCAGGGAACTGGGGCGCGCCCGGCACAAGCCGGTGCTGACCACCCGGAACATGAACACCCTGCACAAGGTGCTGGCCCGGGCGGGGGCCTGAACCGTCGGCTGCCGCACCCTCGGCAGCCGCACGGGCCGCCGGTGCCCGGACAATCCGGGCCTCAGACGCGGACGGCCTGCCGGGGTGCCTCGGCGTCGTCCTCGATCTGCCGCGGGCCGTTGATCATCACGGCGCCGATGACGAGCACCAGCAGGCAGATGCCCAGCATCCCGAAGGACGCCGCCCAACCGCCGGTGGCATCGCGCACGACGCCGAAGAGCAGCGGTGCGATCGCGGCGCCGGCGTAGCCCACGCCCTGGCTGAAGCCGGCGAGCACGCCGGAGCCGTAGGTGGTGCGTGAGCGCAGGTTGATCATCAGCAGCGCCATCGCGAAGGTTCCCTGGCCCAGGCCGGCGGAGGTGATCCACCACCAGGTGCCCTGCGTGGGCAGGAAGAACATGCCGGCGTGCCCGATGATCCACAACACGATGAACAGGCCTGCGGCGTAGATCGGATGCTTCATGCGCGGGACGATGAGCGGGACCAGCAGGCTAACGGGCAGCCCGAGGAGGGCGAAGTAGCCCAGGGCGCTACCGGCCACCGCCGGGTCGAGGCCCTCGCCGATGAGGTAGGGCGGCAGCCAGGTGAAGTAGACGTAGGTCTGTCCCGAGTTGCCGGCCAGGAAGATCGCCAGGCCCCAGGCCACCCGGGAGCGCCAAGGGTTGATCCGCCGGTCCGCGGGGACCGGGACGACGGCGGCGCGCCGGGCCTGGGTCTGCTCCCGGGTCTCGCCGGCGGCCAGCCGGGCGTCCTCGGCTGTGCGGGCGGCACGCCGCCGACGGTCGGCGGAGAACTGGACGGCCCAGGGGATGAGGACCACGACGCTGGCCAGGGTCCAGAAGCCGATGGAGAACCGCCAGTCGGAGACCTGCTCCAGCGGCACGGCGAACATCGGGCTCATGGCCGTGCCGATGGCGATCAACGTGACGTATCCGGAGGTGACGGAGGAGATCCTGTCGGGGAAGTACTTCTTGACCAGCGGCGGCAGCACGACGTTGCCGATGCCGTAGCCGACCATCGTCAGTGCCGAGAGCAGCAGGAACGAGGCGACATCGCCCACGAAGGCGCGGCCTGCCTGTCCGACGATGGCGACCACCACGGCCAGCACGAGCGTGCGTTCCAGGCCCAGGGCGGCGATCAGCCGTGGGGTGAACAGCCCGGAGACGGCGAAGATGATCGGTGCCAGCATGGCCAGCAGGCCGGTGGTGAACGAGGTGAACCCGAGTTCCGGGCCGATGAGGTCCAGCAGCGGGGGTACCGAGACGACGGCGGCGCGCACGCTGAGCGCCATGAGCATAATGCCCACCAGCGCCGCGATGCGGCCCTTCCATGGCCGCACCGGGAGCGGGAATGCCATCATCGTCCTTCCTTGAGCCGGTCGACCTGGCCGAGCAGCGCTTCGATGTCGGAGCCGACAAGTGACCGCGACCAGCTGCCGGGCATCGTCGAGTGGTAGTAGAGGCCCTCGCCGATCAGCATGATGGCCTCGGCGGCGTGCGGGTCGGCGACGTCCTCGCGCACCAGCCGCTCCCAGTCCCCGTGGACCCGGTCCAGGGCAGCCGCAGCGGGAGCATAGGATCCGGCGGCGAGGCGCACCACGGCCTGGTAGCAGGTGTCGAACGCGGTGTCGCCGGCGGTCGAGGTGCGCACGTAGTAGCGTGCCGCGCCCTCGGGGGCGGCCGCCATGCGTTCGTTGTCGTCGCTGGCTGTCCGCAGCAGGCGGTCGATGACGGCGTCCGCCAGCGCGTCCTTGGAGGGGAAGTGGTACAGGAGCCCGCCCTTGGACACGCCGGCAAGCGCCGCGGTTGCGTCCATGGTCGCGGCGCGCTCCCCCTCCGTGCGCAGCAGGCTGCAATAGGCGTCGAGGAGCTTCTCCCGCGCTGCTGGTGGTCTGGACATGGTCCCGACTCTAGCGTTTGCGTGGCTCCGGATGGGCATCGACGCAACATGGACGACATACCGTCCAGACGGTACAGTAATGGAGACAGTTCAACTCGATGTAAGGACCACCGCGATGACCACGATGCCGCCATCCGTCCGGCCACCGGCCACGGGACGGGCCCGCCGCTGGGCCGCACTGGCCGTGCTCATGTTCCCGGTCCTGCTGGTCGCCGTGGACAACACCGTGCTCAGTTTCGCCGTTCCGGCCCTGTCGAGGGCGCTGGACCCGACATCGACGCAACTGCTCTGGATCATCGATGCCTACCCGCTGGTCCTGGCCGGGCTCCTGGTCCCGATGGGAAGCCTGGGAGACCGGATCGGCCGGCGCAGGGTCCTGCTCATCGGCGCCGTGGGGTTCGCGACGGTGTCGGCCATCGCGGCCTTCATGCCCGACGCGTCGCTGCTCATCACCGCCCGCGCCCTGATGGCGGTCTTCGGGGCCATGCTCATGCCGGCTACGCTCTCGCTGATCCGCAACATCTTCGCCGACCCCACCGAGCGCCGGACCGCGATCGCCGCCTGGGCCTCGGCCTTCTCCGGAGGTGCGGCGCTCGGGCCGATCGTCGGCGGGTGGCTGCTCGAGCACTTCTGGTGGGGCTCGGTCTTCCTGTTGTCCGTTCCCATGCTGCTGCCGCTGATCCTCCTCGCCCCCTTCCTGGTGCCCGAGTCCCGGGACCCGCAGCCGGGCCGGGTGGATCCCCTGGGCATCCTCTTGGCGGTCGGCACGCTGCTGCCCATCACCTTCGGGATCAAGG
>DATNBS010000156.1:0-9842 GCA_035571895.1 Arthrobacter sp.
TGGTGGGGAAGCCCCCGGCGGGGGCGGGACACCTCCCGGTGGAGGAGCCCCGCCCAGCGGCGGGCCCGGCGGGACGCCACCCAGAGACGGGACGCCGCCCAGCGGTTCCCCGGGCGCCTCCTCGTAAACCAGCGGCGACGCCGACCCGGGTGGCGCTGGACAAGCGCCCCTCCGGTCGCCGGTAGGCTGGCTCGGTGGATCCCCAAATCGTTGCCGTCGCCGCGGGCCTGGTACTTGTCGGTGCCGTCGCCCAGCGGGTCGCCGGGTTGGGGTTCGCCATGCTGGCTTCCCCCTTCCTGGTCCTGCTGCTGGGCCCGCACGACGGCGTCCTGCTCGTGAACATCTGCGGCGTCGTCTCCTCGGTCCTGATCACCCCGCGGGTCTGGAAGGACATCAACTGGCCCGCCTTCCGCTGGCTCACCGCCTTCAGCGTCGTGGGATCGGTGGGCGGGGCCATCATCGCCTCCCGGATGGAATCCTCCCTCCTGTCACTGGTGGTGGGCACCGTGGTGCTTCTCGCCTTGCTGCTCTCCCTGGGCCTGTCCCGGGCCAACGCCCGCGTCAGCGGTCCGGCGCCGCGCGCCGTGGCCGGGGCGTTGTCCGGGCTGACCAACGCGATGGCCGGCGTCGGCGGCCCCGCCGTCAGCGCCTACGCCGTCCTCTCGCGGTGGCCGCAACGCTCCTTCGCGGCCACCATGCAGCCCTTTTTCGCGGTCATCGGGTTCGTGACGGTCGTCTCCAAGGCCATCGTCGCCCCGGACCAGCAGCTCATCCTGCCCTGGTGGGACTGGGGGCTGTTCGTGCTGGCGATCGCCGTCGGGATCTTCGGTGGCGAACGGCTGCAGCGCTTTGTCAGGGACCACCATGCACGGATCTTCATCCTCGTCATCGCGTTTGCCGGGGCAATCGCCGCCGTGGTCAAGGGGTGGGTCGGCCTGGCCTGAGCCCGGACGGCAGCGGGCCAGGCCGGTCACCACCTCAGCGCCGGCGGGCGACGACGACGGTGTCCTCCAATGTGGCGCGCTCGCCGTCGGGCCCGGTGGCCTCACGGGTGCGGGTTTCGGCCATCTGGGTGTCCCAGGCGGCTTCGTCCAGCGACAGGGCGTCCAGTTCCTCAGCAGGCGACGGGAAGTCCCGGGGGCCATGGTGGTGGTTGCCGGCCCACGGGGGAGCGCTGGCATGCGAAACCAGGACGAGCAGGCCGCCCGTCGCCACGGCGGATGCTGCCTGGCGCAGGATCTCGGCCCGGGGGAGGGGGATCTGCGAGGCCAGGAAGCAGGCAGAGACCAGGTCGTACGTGCCCGCCGGGAAGTCCCGGGCGAGGTCGAGTTGGACCCACTCGATGGCACCGTCCAGTCCACGGGCACCGGATTCCTCCCGGGCACGAGCCAGTGCGGTTTCCGAGATGTCGACACCGGTCACCGTCCACCCGGTCTCGGCCAGCCACAGCGAGTCGCCGCCTTCGCCGCACCCCAGGTCAAGGGCGGAGCCCGGCGTGACCCCGGTGACGACGTCGACCAGGGCGCGGTTGGCCGCGCCGCTCCAGATCCGCTCGCGCTCGCCGTAGCGGGCGTCCCAGAAGGACCGGGCGTCGACCGGCGTGCCGTCCCCGTCGTCGTGGTGGGTGTGGTGGTGGTCCATCAGGTCCTCGATCCGTTGGCTCATGTTGATGTCTCATGCTGCGTCGATGCGTTCGGTGGCGAGGGCGAAGTCCTCGGTCACCAGGTCCATGTTGACCATGCTGCCAGCCATCGTGCCCGCCGACATGCTGATGGGCACATTGGCCATGGGGTTGGCGATGTTCCCGGCAGCGAAGATGCGGGGGTGGCTGGTCCGGCCGGCGAAGTCGGCGTGGATGAAGCTGCCGAAGGGCATCTCGTCGCGTTCGAGGTCCAATCCGGCCAGGTAGCCGTCGTTCGGGTGCAGGTCGGCGGCGGTGAAGATCGCATCGAGCTCCACGTGGCCGCCATCCTCGAGGCGGACCCCGGTGAGGGCACGGGCGTCGTTCCGGGTCACTTCGACCACGCGCCGCGGTTCGATGACGACGTCGCGGGCCCCGAGCGTGCGGGCCACTGTCTCGTCGATGGGACCGGCATCGGCGCTGAGGAACACGACGTCCGCGCTCCATTGGCGGATGAGGTGGGCGTGGTGGAGGCCCATCGGGGAGGTGGCAAGTACGCCGAGGCGTTGGCCGCGGACCTCCCATCCGTGGCAGTAGGGGCAGTGCAGCACGTCGCGGCCCCAGCCCTCCGCCAGTCCGGGCAGTGGCGGCAGGTCGTCCCGGACGCCGGTGGCGGCGATGAGCCGGCGGGCGGCCAGGACCGTTCCGTCGGTGGTGGTGACGTCGAGCCCGGTGGCCGTTTCGGCGACGGCGGCGGCGCCTGCGGTGCGGAACTGCACGCCGTAGGCCTCCGCCTCGGCGCGTCCCCGCGCCAGGAAGTCCCGCGGGTCCAGGCCGTCGCCGCCCAGTATGCCGTGCATGTGGGCGGCGAAGCGGTTGCGGGGGCTGGCGGTGTCGAGGACCAGGACGCTGCGCAGGGAGCGGCCGAGCATTTGCGCGGCGCTGAGCCCGGCAGCACCGGCGCCGAGGATGATGACGTCGACTTCGTGGGTGTTTTCCATGCTCCAACCTTGAACCGCCGCATGCTAAACTTGCAAATATCTTTGCGGAAACAGCAAGTTGGGAGCAGGGGATGAAGGACGCCGTACTCGAGCAGATCGGGCCCCGGCTGCGCGCAGCCCGGGTGAGGCAGGACCGGACGCTGGAGGACCTGGCCACGAAGTCCGGCATGTCGGTCTCCACGCTGTCGCGGCTGGAATCCGGGAAACGCCAGGCGAGCCTGGAACTGCTGCTGCCCCTGACCCGGGAGCTGCGCATCACCATCGACGACCTCATCCCGGCGGAGGTTCCCGATCCGCGGATCCGGCCCGTGAGGACGACGCACCACGGCGTCCAGACGCTGAAGCTCTCCCCGCCGAACTCGCCCACCCAGACCTTCCGGATGACCTATCCCGGACGCCAGGTGATGCCGGAACAACGCACGCACGACGGCTACGACTGGGTCTATGTGCTCTCCGGCCAGCTGCGCCTGCTGCTGGGCGACCGGGACCTGGTGCTCGGCCCGGGCGAGGCCGCGGAGTTCGACACGCAGGTGCCGCACGCCATGGGCTCGGCGGACGGCAAGCCGGTCGACGTGCTGAGCATCTTCGGCGCGGACGGCGAGCGCATCCACACCCGGACCGCCGAGGGGGACTGACCTGGCTGACGCGCCCGGGCATGCCGGGGCGCCGTGACGCCCGCCTTACGGCGGACAGCGGCCAATGCGGGATAATGGGACGGTTCGCCCACGGACGTGGCGCGACGACGACACGAGGCGGGAGCAGGGCGGATGACCGAGCGGTACGTGAAGATCTGCGGCCTGCGCACCCCCGAGATGGTCTCCGCGGCCGTGGACGCCGGGGCGGATGCCCTCGGGTTCATCTTCGCCCCGGGTAGTGCCCGCACCGTGGGCGTCGAGACCGTGCGCGGCCTGGTCGGGGCGGTTCCCGACAGCGTCGAAACCGTCGCCGTCTTCCGCAACCAGCCCCTCGCCGTCGTCCTGGAGATCTCCCGTGCCGCAGGGGTGAGCACCGTGCAATTGCATGGCGATGAAACGCTCGAGGAGCTCCAGCAGGTCCAGGCCGCCGGCTTCCGCACCTTGCGGGCCTTCTCCGCGCCGGCCTTTGCCGCCATGAGCGCCGGCGAACGGGCCGCCTGGGCGGGGGAGCGGATCCTGCTCGATGCCGTCGAACCCGGGGCCGGGGAGGTCTTCGACGCCTCGGTGCTGCGGGGGTGCGCCCCCGGGGGGTTCTGGCTGCTGGCCGGGGGACTGACGCCGTCGAACGTCGGCGCGCTGCTGGAGGGCTCCGGGGCCGGCGGGGCGGATGTCTCCAGCGGCGTCGAGTCCCGCCGGGGCGTCAAGGACGCGGGGCTGATCCGCTCGTTCGTCCACGCAGCGCGCGGCACCGGGGCCTGACCTCGGGTGGGGCGGGGCCGGTGCCGACCCGCCACCGGGGTGCGCGCCGGCGCGGGCGGACCGGAGCCCGGGAGCCCACGCGATCCCTAGCGTGCATTCACGGCAATGGATACGCTCGGGAGCGTCAAAGGAGGACCGATGAAACGCCTACCCGGACTGGACGTCATGGACCGGCTGGAGAACTTCTCGTCGCTGGATCCGCTGGTCAACACCGCCCGCTCGCTCGTGCAGCGCGCGCTGGGCCCGCGCTGGTTGCGCGACGTGCTCCACGGTGTCCCGCTGGGCCACCCCGTGCACCCGCTGGCCGTCCAGGTCCCGCTCGGAGCCTGGGTGTCGGCGGCCGTCCTCGACCTGGTTCCCGGCACCGAACGCCCCGCCCGCATCCTGGTGGGCACCGGCCTGCTCGGCGCCCTCCCCTCGGCCGCCGCCGGGTATGCCGATTGGTCCACCCTGCATGAACAGCAGCTGCGCGTGGGCCTCGTCCACTCGGCCTCGAACGTGCTGGCGACCGGCTTCTATGCCGCGTCGCTGGCCCAGCGGTGCCGCGGACGACACGGCTCTGGCAAGGCGCTGTCCTTCACCGGGCTGCTGCTGGCCGGTGCCGGAGGGTATCTCGGGGGCCATCTGGCCTACCGCCAGGCGGCCGGGGCCAACCACACCGAGGACGTGCCCCACCGCTTCCCGGCCGGATGGCAGCCGCTGGCCCCGCTGGAGGAGCTCGAGGAGGGCGCCTTGGGCCAGCGGGTCGTCGCCGGGGTGCCGCTGCTGGTGCACCGGCACGGACGGCAGGTCGATGTGCTGGCCGATACCTGCAGCCACCTTTCGGCCCCGCTGCATGAGGGAAAGCTGGTCGGTGGAGGCGAGGGGCGGCGCGGACCCGCCTGTGTCGAATGCCCCTGGCACCACAGTGTCTTCGCGCTGGACACCGGCCAGGTGGTCCACGGTCCGGCCATTGCCGACCAGCCCCGATTCCAGACGCGACTGGTCGACGACCAGGTCGAGATCCGGCTGCCCCGCGCCGGATGACGACGCGGCGCGCGCTGACACCCTACGGAAAACCAGGTGCGATGAAACCCCTCACCCTTGGCGTCGCCGCCGACCCCGGCTTGCCGCTGTCCCTGGCCCACCGGCTGCACGACGGGCTGGCCGATGACCTGCGCGAGAAGGTCGACGAGGCCGTCGACTGGACGGTAGAGGTCGACGAGCTCTCGCTCCCGCTCGACGACGATGGCATGGTCGAGCTGAGCCAGAACTCCGAGGTGGTGCGCCGGGAGAAGGGCTGGGACTACATCCTCTACGTCACCGACCTGCCCAAGTACGTGCGAGGTGAACCGCTGCTCTCCACCGTGAACACCGGCTACGGATCAGCCATGGTGGTGCTGCCCTCGCTCGGGCTGGTGCGCCCGCGCCGGCTGCGCCGGGCCCTGGTGGAACTGGCGCGGACCCTGCACACGGCCCACGAGCAGGGCTCCGTCGACGTCGAGGCCGACTCTCTCACCCGCCGGAACTTCTCCATCGACGACGGGCTCGACGACGCGGACTCCCACCATTCGTTCGAGACGGTCAAGGGCGTCGTCGGGCGTCTGGCGATGCAGGCCGGCATGGTGCGCAGCAACCAGCCCTTCCGGCTGGTGCCCAAGCTGTCCTCGGCCATGGCCGCAGCGGCCGCGACGGGCGCGTTCGGCATCTTCTACACCAACATCTGGTCCATGGCCGACTACCTGAGCACCCCGCGGCTGCTGGCGATCGCCCTGCTGGCGGTGCTGGTGATGACGGCCTGGCTGATCGCCTCGCACGGGTTGTTCGAACGACCCCAGGGGGCCAAACGGCGCGAACGTCGCGTCACCTACAACATGGCGACGCTGCTCACCGTGCTGTTGGCGGTGGGCACCATGTTCGTCTTCCTGTTCGTGCTCATCCTCGTCGGCGGCCTGGTGGTGATCAACATCGACTACCTGGCCGACCAGCTGGGCCACGAGGCCGGGCTGCCCGAGTACCTGAACCTCGCGTGGCTGTCCGCCTCGATGGGCGTCATCGCCGGCGCGGTCGGCTCGAGCCTGTCCGACGCCGATGCGGTGCGCAAGGCGACCTTCAGCAACCGGGAATACCTGCGCCGCCAGATCACCTTGGGCAAGCACCACGCCGTCTCGGCGCGGGACGAGGCCCAGGAGGCGGCGGAGACCGCGGGCGACGCCGCCACTTCTGCCATCCAGGACTCGGAAACGGCCGGGGAGGCGGCCGACGAAGCCACCCAGGAGGCGCGGGCCAGCGCCGAGGCGGCCGACGAGGCGGATGCGGCGGCCCGGCAGGCGGCACGGGCGCGGAACGTGGCGACGGGCGAAGTGCCGGAAACCAGCGGCCCGGACTAACCCGTGCCCCGAAAGTCCTGAGCCGTCGTCGCCCCCGGGTGGGCCCTGCGCGGCGGCTAGCGTCCCTTGTCCGGCGAACAATTTGCAGCTAGTGTGCAAATTGTTCCGGGCGGTGTGGGGCACGTCACGACAGGGGGGTGGGCGTAATCCCGCCACCGCCCGGGACACACGCCGGGCGGACGGCCCGGGCGCGCCCAGGAGAGGACCCCCACGTGGAGAACGCCACGGCCACCAGCGACTACTTCCTGCTCGACGAGGAACTCACCGACAGCGAGAGGGCGCTGCGCGACAGGATCCGCGCCTACGTCGACTCGGACATCCTGCCGATCATCAACGACTACTGGGAACGCGCCGAGTTCCCGCACCAGCTGCGCCCCGGGCTGGCCGGCCTGGGCATCATCGGCGGCACCATCTCCGGGCACGGCTGCCCCGGGCTCAGCCGCAAGGCCATGGGCATCGTCTCCCGCGAGATCGCCCGCGGCGACGGCTCGGTCAACACCTACATCGGCGTGCACTCCTCGCTGTGCATGGGCAGCATCGCCATGCTCGGCACCGAGGAGCAGCAGCAGCGCTGGCTGCCGGACATGGCCACCCTGGAACGCACCGGCGCCTTCGCCCTCACCGAGCCCGAGCACGGATCGGACTCCGTGGCCCTGGAGACCAGCGCCCGCCGCGACGGCGACGACTGGGTCCTCACCGGCCACAAGCGGTGGATCGGCAACGGGGACGCGGCCGACGTCGTGGTCATCTTCGCCCGCGACGAGGCCGACGGCCACGTCAAGGGCTTCGTCATGGAAAAGCACGACGACGGTGCCCACCCGCAGGGCTACCGGCCCACCGTGATCACCGGGAAGATGGGCAAACGCGCCATCCTGCAATCCGACATCGTCATCGAGGACCTGCGCATCCCCGAGGCCAACCGGCTGGCAGGCTGCCACTCGTTCCGCGACGTCTCCACCGTGCTGACCGCCACCCGCGGCGGCGCCGCCTGGGAGGCCGTCGGCCACGCCATGGCCGCCTACGAGATCGCCGCCGCATACGCGGGCGAACGCGTGCAGTTCGGCCGGCCGATCGCCAGCTTCCAGCTGGTCCAGCACAAGCTGGCGAACATGCTCGCCGAACTGACCGCCATGCAGTTGATGTGTACCCGCATGGCCGAGCTCGCCGACACCGGACGGCTCACCGGGCCGATGGCCTCGATGGTGAAGATGTCCACCGCCCAGAAGGCCAAGTGGATCTGCAGCGAGGCCCGCGACATGCTCGCCGGCAACGGCGTGCTGCTCGAGAGGCACATCGCCCGGCACCTGACCGACATGGACATCGTCAGCACCTACGAGGGCACCGACTCCATCCAGTCGCTGCTGGTCGGCCGCGACATCACCGGCATCTCCGCGTTCAAGTAGGCCGCACCACCCGCCGGACCATCCGGCCCCCAGGACCACAGGAAGGCCCCCATGCCCGCCACGCCACGCTCCACCGCCCCCTCCGCCACCCGCGCCACGCCCCGCGCGACGCCGACGGCCACCATCACGCTGCAGGGCGACGTCGCCCTGGTCACCCTCGAGGCACCACCAGTCAACGCCCTGGGCCAGTCCGTGCGCCAGCTGCTGGCCAACGCCTTCGAGGAGATCAGGGCCCATCAGGGCGTGCGCGCCGTCGTGCTGACCGGGACCGACCGGGCCTTCTCCGCCGGGGCCGACATCACCGAGTTCGGCGGCACCACCGGGGGCATCACGCTGCCCGAACTGGTCGACCGCATCGAGGCCTTCCCGCTGCCGGTGACCGCGGCCATCGCCGGCGTCGCCCTCGGCGGGGGACTGGAACTGGCGTTGGCGGCGCACGCCCGCATCGCCCACCCCGGCGCCACCTTGGGCCTGCCGGAAATCACGCTGGGCATCATCCCCGGTGCCGGGGGGACCGGACGCCTTCCCCGCGTCGTCGGGGCCGGGCGGGCCGTGGAGATGATCCTGTCCGGCCGCCGCCTCGACGCCGCCACGGCCGCGGAGGCCGGACTCGTGGACACGGTGCTCGACGGCGGGGACTTCCCGGGTGCCGCCGTCGCCTGGGCCGCCTCCCGCCTCCCCGCAGCGGGCGGCGAGGTAGTCCCGCCGGTGCGGACCCGGGACCGCACCGACCGGCTCGCCACCGGGGATACCAGCCCCGGCACCGTCGAACGGTTCGCGGCCCCGGCCCTGCGCAAGGCCAAGGACCCCTTCGCCGCCCGCGCCGCCGTGGAGGCGATCGCCGCCGGCGTGGAACAGGGTTTCGAGGCCGGCACGGCCACGGAACGCCGCCTGTTCCTCGACCGCGTCTCCAGCCCCGAGGCCGCCGCCCAACGCCATCTCTTCGCCGCAGAACGGGCCACCCGCAAGCCCGCGGGACTCGGCTCGCCCGATGGGCCGGTCCCCGCCCGGGACATCGCCCAGGCAGCGGTGATCGGTGCCGGCACCATGGGCGGCGGCATCGCCCTGGCCCTGGCCACCGCCGGGGTGCCGGTCACCGTCGTCGAAACCAGGCAAGATGCCCTGGACCGCGGCCTGGCCCAGGTGCGTAAGAACCTGGACGTCTCCGTATCCCACGGCAGCCGCACCGCCGGGCAGGCCGACGAGCAATTCGCCCGCATCACCGGGACCCTCGACTACGCGGACCTGGCGGCAGCCGACCTGGTGGTCGAGGCGGCCTTCGAGGACCTGGACGTCAAGAAGGAGATCTTCGCGGCCCTCGACGCGGCCACCCGCCCCGACGCCGTGCTGGCCACCAACACCTCCTACCTGGACGTGGACGCCATCGCCGCCACCGTCGCCGACCCCACCCGCGTCCTGGGCATGCACTTCTTCAGCCCCGCCAACGTCATGGAACTCGTCGAGGTCGTCCGGGGCGCCCGCACCGCGCCCGGGGTCCTGGCGACCGCCGTCGCGCTGGCCCGGCGGCTGGGCAAGTGCCCCGTCGTCGTCGGTGTCTGCCACGGCTTCGTGGGCAACCGGATGCTCGAGGTTCGCGGCCGGCAGGCCGAGGCCCTGCTGCTCGAAGGCGCCCTGCCCGGACAGGTCGACGACGCGCTGACCGGCTTCGGATTCCGCATGGGCCCCTTCGCCATGGCCGACATGGCGGGCCTGGACATCGGCTGGCGCAACCGGAAGGCCCTGGGCACCACCGCCCCGGTCTCCGACGCGCTGTGCGAGGCAGGCCGGTTCGGGCAGAAGACCGGGGCCGGGTTCTTCGCCTACGACGGGCGCGAGCGCACCGATGACCCCGAAACCACGCGGATCATCGAACAGGTCAGCGCCGAGCAGGGGATCGAACGCCGCCGGATCGACGACGAGGAGATCCTCGAGCGGCTGCTCTACCCGATGGTCAACGAGGGGGCCCGGATCCTCGCCGAGGGCATCGCCGAACGCCCCGGGGACATCGACGTCATCTGGGTCAAGGGCTACAACTGGCCCGCCTACCGGGGCGG
>DATNBS010000157.1:0-9385 GCA_035571895.1 Arthrobacter sp.
AGACCATTCACCAATTCAAAAAAAATCGGTGTCAACAAACATGGCACACTATTGAGTTCTCAAACAACAGACGCTTCCAACCTCCACGCACCCGCCATCCGGCCGGCCGCTTCGCTCTGGAGCAACTTGTCTAACTTACCCGTTCGCTGAGCTCCGGTCAAATCGACCGTTTTCCCAGCTTTTCGGAAGTCTGCGCCGTCCCGTTTGCTTCCCCGTGGAGAAGTTTTCTTGGCGACCGGCGCGGGAAATAACTATACCCACATCCGGACGACTTCGCAAAATCGCGGGATCCCCCCGCTGGCAACCAGCCCAGATCCCCGGATTTCCGGGCCTGCAGTCCCCAGCGAGGGGCCTTTCAAGGCCACCGGGCGGCGCGGGAGCAGTGTGTGCTGCAGCACGTTTGGGTGCTGCGCCTCCGGATTCCGTTCGGGCGGTACCCGAACGTCAATTCCTGGCCCCGGGAACGAGGTAGATGACCCCCAATGGCGGGAGGTCGACGGTGGCGGATGCGGGCTGGCCGTCGAGTTCGGGTCCGTCGGCCTGGATGGTCCCCGGATTGCCCACTCCCGATCCGCCGTATTCGTTGTCGTCGGTGTTGAGCGCCTCGGTCCACTCCCCCGCGGCCGGCAGTCCCAAGCGGTATCCGAGGTGGGGCTCACCGGAGAAGTTGGCCACGCACACCAGTTCATGGCCCTCGGCATCGCGCCGGATGAAGCTCAGCGTGTTGCCGGCCGATTCATGGTCGTTGATCCAGCTGAACCCGGCCGGGTCGTTGTCCAGTTCCCAGAAGGACGCCAGTTCCCGGTAGATCCCGTTCAGCGCCCGGACGGTGAGCTGGACGCCCCGGTGCTGGTGGGTGTCGGCCACCCACCAATCGAGCCCGTGCTGCTCGCTCCACTCCCCCTCCTGGGCGAACTCGGTGCCCATGAAGATCAACTGCTTGCCCGGGTGCGCCCACTGGAAGGCCAGGTAGGCCCTCACCTGTGCCAGTTGGCGCCAGCGGTCCCCGGGCATGCGCCGCAACAAGGACCCCTTGCCGTGCACGACCTCATCATGGCTGATCGGCAGCAGGAAGTTCTCGGTGTAGGCGTAGACCATCGAGAAGGTCATCTTGTGGTGGTGGTGGGAGCGGTTGATCGGGTCTTCTGCCATGTACTGCAACGAGTCGTGCATCCAGCCCATGTTCCATTTGAGCCCGAAGCCGAGCCCGCCACCGGAAGTCGGTGCCGTCACCCCGGGGAAGGCCGTGGACTCCTCGGCGATCACGGCGATGCCGGGATTGGCCCGGTAGGCGGTGGCGTTGAGTTCCTGCAGGAAGGAAATGGCCTCGAGGTTCTCACGTCCGCCGTGGACGTTCGGTTCCCATCCTCCGTCTTCCCGCGAATAGTCCAGATAGAGCATGGAGGCGACGGCATCCACCCGCAGCGCATCGATGTGGAATTCGCTGAGCCAGTAGAGGGCGTTGGCGACCAGGAAGTTGCGCACCTCGCGCCGGCCGAAGTCGAAGACCAGGGTCCCCCAGTCGGGGTGTTCGCCGCGCCGCGGGTCCCCATGCTCATAGAGCGGCTGGCCGTCGAAGCGGGCCAGGGCCCATTCGTCCTTCGGGAAGTGGGCGGGTACCCAGTCCATGATCACACCGATGCCGGCCTGGTGGAGCCGGTCGACGAGGTAGCGGAAGTCGTCGGGGTGCCCGAAGCGCGAGGTGGGCGCGTAGTAGGAGGTGACCTGGTAGCCCCAGGATCCGCCGAACGGATGCTCGGCCACGGGCATCATCTCCACGTGGGTGAAGCCCTGCCAGGAGACGTACTCACTGAGCTGGTCTGCCATCTCGCGGTAGTCCAGGCCAGGACGCCAGGATCCGAGGTGGACTTCGTAGACGCTCATCGGGCCGGAATGCGGGTCGCGCGTGGCGCGGGTGGACATCCACTCGTCGTCCTGGAATCCGTAGGAGGACTCGACCACGACCGAACCCGTCAGGGGCGGAATCTCGGCGTAGCGGGCCAGCGGGTCGGCCTTCTGCCGCCACTGCCCGTCCTGGCCCAGGAGCTCGAACTTGTAGACCGTGCCGGCACCGACGCCGGGCAGGAAGAGCTCCCAGACACCGGAACGGCCCAGCGAGCGCATGGCGCTGCCCGTGCCGTCCCAGCCGTTGAAGTCGCCGACCACGCGGACGGCCCTGGCGTTGGGCGCCCAGACGGCGAAGGCTGTTCCCTCGCAGTCGCCCAAGGCGGTGTGGTAGCGCTGGATCCTCGCTCCCAGGACCTCCCAGAGGCGTTCGTGGCGGCCCTCCCCGATGAGGTGCAGGTCGACCTCGCCGAGGCTGGGCAGGTAGTGGTAGGGGTCGTCGACCCGGGTGGGATCCGAGTCGCCGTAGGCGACCTCGAGCCGGTAGTCCGGAACGGTTCCCTCGCGACCGGGTGGGGTGGGCACCGCGGCGACCCATACGCCGTCGTGCTCATGTTGCATGTCCCAGCGTCCGGCCTCGGTGACCAGTGCGACGGAGCGGGCGAGCTTGCGCAGCGTGCGGACCGTGACCGTCCCGTCGTCGCCGAGGTGGGCGCCGAGGACCCCATGGGGTGCGTGATACCGGCCCTCGGCGACGGCGGAGAGCACCTCGGCGGATACCGGCCGTGGGGACGCTCCGGCCGCTGCCAGTTGGGCAGCGGTGGAGCGAGGCTGGTCGTCGCGGGGGGTTTCGGACGGGTTCTGCATGGCTGAGAGGACCTCCTGGACCGCTGATGCCGGTACCTGTTCCCAGGACGGCCGGTTCTGCTGTTCGTACACCACTTCGTACAGGGCCTTGTCCAGCCAGAGGGCCAGAAAGAGCGGCGACTGGATGTCGACGGCCTCGCCCGATTCCTCACGGTACCCGGTCAGGAAGGCCTTGCGGGTGCGGGCGGACCATTGCCGCGCGGCTTCCTGCCGGTCCTGCCCCGGCTTGGCCGCCCCCGCTGCCGGACCGGCAGATGGTGCGGATGCCGGTTCGGGGCACGGTTCCCCGGGCACGGAACGGGTGGCCATGCCGGCCGCGTAGTCGAAGGAGCGCAGCATGCCCACGACGTCACGCAGGGCCACGTCGTCGCCGCCGCGGTCCTCCGCGGTGCGCAACGGCTCGCCCTCGAAGTCCAGGACCACCCAGCGATCGCCCACGGCCAGGACCTGGCCCAGGTGCAGGTCGCCGTGGATGCGTTGCAGCACCGGAAGGCGTCCCAGGGCGCCCAGCGATTCGAGGACCTCGCTGAAGGCATCGGCCAGGGCTCCGTCCGCCGGGGCGGCGCGTTCCCAGCCCCACAGCAGGCGCCCGCGCAGCGCCTCGACGAAGGCCCGGGTCTGCTCCGGGGTGGCCTCGGCAGTGGGGGCGACGGATCGCAGATCGCGGTGCAGGCGGGCCACGACGCGGCCGAGTTCGGCCGCCTCGGCGGTGAAGTCGCGGTTGTCGACGGCCGCCGTGCTGGCAGTGCGCCAGGCGTCGACCGATCCGCTCAGGAACTCGCGGACGACCGACAGCGTGCCGGTCACCTGGTGGTCGCCGACACGCCAGTTGCCGTCCAGGCTACCCAGCGAGCGCGGGACCTCGTGCGAGCCGGCGTCCGAGAGCAGGGTCCCCAGTTCCACGTCCGGGTTGGCCCCGGGCAGCGGGACCCGGAAGAACTTGATGATCACCGGCCCGGCCGCGGTGTCCAGGACGACCGAGGTATTGGACTGCTCGCCGCGCATGACGCGCATGGACCCGGGCTGGACCCCGGGCACGGCCATCATCGCTGCCCAGGCGTCGACGAATTCCGGATCCTGGGTGGCGTCGTAGACGGTCCAATCGCCGCTGTCATCGGTAACGGGTTGTCCCGCTGAGGCGGCCAGGGCGTCGACGGTGGCCCGGTCCAGCGTGGCGATGGCCTCGCCAGCGCCCTGGCCGGGTGCCCGGCGCAACGTCAACGGGACGTGGATGACCGTCTCCTCCGCCCGAGGCGCCGCGTCGACTGGGTGTGAAGTCGCCCGGTCCGTGGTGCCGGTGGGTCTCAGGGACAACAGCAGGCTGAGCATCTGCACGTCCGGGTCCGGATGCGGGATCGGCAGGGTTCCGGCGACGGTCAGCGCCGATCCTCCGGCCGGGGCCGGGCACCAGCGTTGGGCCGCCAGCCAGGGGCGGAGGGCGTCGGTGAGTGCCATGTCGCCGCTCATCGCCGGGCGTCCACGGGGTCGACGACCGGCAGGGTAGTGGTGGCTGCGGCGTGGACGTCGGAGCGGGCCGAGCGCAGCCGCAGCCAGAAGAAGCCCTGGGATCCAAGGGTGACGGACAGGCGCCCGGCGTCGGTGACCGGTGGGAAGATCCCCCCGCCGAAGACGTCGCGGAGGCCCCGGCCGGCGTAATCCGGCAGGTCCAGCTCCGTTGCCACCGGATGCTGGGACAGGTTGTAGATGCACAGCAAGGTTTCCCCCTCCTCGGGTTCGTTGTCGAAGGCAGATGTCGTCGTGGGCAGTGTGCCGCGGCGGGATGCGCCCTGGTGGGTCGTGTGGGTCGTGTCGGTCGTGGTGGTGCCGCGCAGGAAGGCCAGGACGCAGGGCGCCGACGCCGGGACATTGCGGTACCCGCCCAGGCCGAAGACCGGGTGTTCCCGCCGCACGCCGAGGATCTGGCGGATCCAGTGCAGCATGGACCCGCTGTGGTTCAGCTGCTGCTCGACGTTGATGTTCGCGTAGCCGTAGACCAGCGACTGGACCACCGGCAGGTACAGCTGCCCGGGATCGGCCGCGGAGAACCCGGCATTGCGGTCCGCACTCCATTGCATGGGTGTGCGCACGCCGTTGCGATCGCCCAGGTAGATGTTGTCGCCCATGCCGATTTCGTCGCCGTAGTACAGGAAGGGGCTGCCGGGCAGCCCGAAGAGCAGCGCGTAGAGCAGCTCCAGTTCCGCCCGCGAGTTGTCCAGCAGCGGCGTCAGCCGCCGCCGGATGCCCACGTTGGCGCGCATTCGCGAATCCGGGGCGTACCACCCGAGCATCGCCTCGCGTTCGGCCGGGGTGACCATCTCCAGGGTCAGCTCGTCGTGGTTGCGCAGGAAGGTGCCCCACTGGCTGCCGGGCGGGATGGCCGGCGTCTGCTCCATCGCCTCGATCACCGGGGCGGCCAGCTGGTCCCGCAGGGCGAAGAAGAGCCGGGGCATGATCGGGAAGTGGAAGCACATGTGGCATTCCGGCTCCTCCCCGGTGCCGAAGTACTCCACGACCTCCACCGGGGGCTGGTTGGCCTCGGCGATGATGACCCGGCCCGGGTACTCGGCGTCGACGAGGCGGCGCAACCGGCGCAGGAAGTCGTGGGTGGGCGGGAGGTTCTCGCAGTTGGTCCCCTCCTCCTCGAACAGGTAGGGGATCGCGTCGGCGCGGAACCCGTCCACGCCCAGGTCCAGCCAGTAGCGCACGACGTCGAACATCGCCTCGTGCACGCGGGGGTTCTCGAAGTTCAGGTCGGGCTGGTGGCTGAAGAAGCGGTGCCAGTAGAACTGCCGCCGGATTGGGTCGAAGGCCCAGTTCGACTCCTCGGTGTCCACGAAGATGATGCGTGCCTCCGAGTACAGCTCGTCGGTGTCGCTCCAGACGTAGAAGTCGCCGTATTCGCCCTCCGGTTCCCGGCGGGAGGCCTGGAACCACGGGTGTTCGTCGGAGGTGTGGTTCATCGGCAGGTCGATGATGATCCGCAACCCGCGTTCGTGGGCCTCGGCGACCAGGCGGCGGAAGTCGCCGATGGTGCCGAACTCGTCGAGCACGTCGTAGTAGTCGGAGATGTCGTAACCGCCATCGCGCAACGGGGACTTGTAGAACGGCGGGACCCAGAGGCAGTCCACGCCCAGCCACTGCAGGTAGTCCAGCTTGTCGATCAGCCCGGCGATGTCGCCGCTGCCGTCGCCGTTGGCATCCGAGAAGGCCCGGACCAGCACCTCGTAGAACACCGACTTGCGGTGCCACTGCGGGTCGTGGGTGAGACCCGGGACGTTGAGCTGGAACGGGTTGGCCATCAGCTGCCCCGGCGGATATGCAGGATGTGCGCGGGCTCGACGTGCGGATCCAGGCGCACGTAGTTGTGTTCGGACCATTGCCAGCTCTGGCCGGTGAGCAGGTCGTCCACCGTGAAGCGGCCCTCGGCGTCGAGGTCCTGCTCCCGCAGCTCCAGCGCCTCCAGGTCCAAGCTGACGGTGCATTCCCGCGCTCCGTGCGGATCGGTGTTCACCACGACGATGAGCGTATCGATCTCCTGCCCCGGCAGCGGGCCCCCGGCGGGGTCGGCGGCGGTGTCCTGCCCGGCTCCCGCTCCGGCAGCCGCCGTCGTGCCCGCGGGGGCCGGGATCGACACGGCATCACGGCGGCGGGACTTCGAGTAGGCGATCGTCGCGTCGTCGGTGGTGGCGTGCACGACGAGGTTCTGCAGTTCGCCCAGGGCCGGGTGGTCGGCGCGGATGGCGTTGAGCCGGCGCAGGTAGGGCGCCAGCGAGCGGCCCTCGGCCTCGGCGTCGTCGAAGTCGCGGACCTTGTACTGGAACTTCTCGTTGTCGATGTACTCCTCGGCTCCCGGGCGGGCGACGTGCTCATAGAGCTCGTACCCGGCGTAGACGCCCCACAGCGGAGACGCGGTCGCCGCCAGCGTGGCGCGGATCCGGAAGGCAGCCGGGCCGCCGAACTGCAGGTATTCGGTGAGGATGTCGGGGGTGTTCACGAAGAAGTTCGGCCGGAAGAACGCCGAGGTCTCGCGGGAGACCTCGGTGAAGTACTCCTCCAGCTCCTCCTTGGTGTTGCGCCAGGTGAAGTACGTGTAGGACTGCTGGAACCCGGCGCGGCCCAGGGCGTGCATCATCGCCGGGCGGGTGAAGGCCTCGGCCAGGAACACCGTCCCGGGGTACCGCTCGTTGACCTGCCCGATGAGCCACTCCCAGAACCCCACGGGCTTGGTGTGCGGGTTGTCGACGCGGAAGATCCGCACGCCGCGCTCGATCCACAGGCTGACGATGCGCAGGATCTCGGCGCTGAGCCCCTGCGGGTCGTTGTCGAAGTTCAGCGGGTAGATGTCCTGGTACTTCTTCGGCGGGTTCTCCGCGTAGGCGATGGTGCCGTCGGCGCGGGTGGTGAACCACTCCGGGTGCTCGGTGACCCACGGGTGGTCCGGGGAGGCCTGCAGTGCCAGGTCCAGGGCGACCTCCAGGCCCAGGTTGTGCGCCCGGTTCACGAACGCCGCGAAGTCGGCCGGTGTCCCCAGGTCGGGGTGGATGGCGTCGTGGCCGCCGTCGGCCGAGCCGATGGCCCAGGGCGAGCCCGGATCATGCTCGCCGGCGGTGAGCGTGTTGTTCGGGCCCTTGCGGAAGGTCCGCCCGATGGGGTGGATCGGGGGCAGGTAGATGACCTGGAAGCCCATTCCGGCCACGGCCTCCAGCCGGTCGGCGGCGGTGGCCAGGGTGCCGGAGGTGTAGGTGCCGGTATCCGGGTCGAAGCGGGCGCCCTCGGAGCGCGGGAAGAACTCGTACCAGGCGCCGCGGCCGGCCCGTTCGCGTTCGACCAGCAGCGGGAACCGGCCGCCGCCGGTGACCAGGCGGCGCAGCGGCCGCAGCGCCAGTTCGGCGGTGACGGCCTCGGCCGAGGCCGCGGCCAACCGGGTTTCGGGCGGCAGGGAGGGGTCGGCCAGCGTGGCGGCGGCGACCTGCAGCGCGGCCGGTTCCGGCGACGCGGCCGCGGCCTCGCGGAAGAGCAGCGTCCCCTCGGCGAGCATCAGCTCGGCGTCGATCCCGGCGGGGACCTTGATGCCGGCGTCGTGCTTCCAGGTCCCGATCGGGTCGTCCCAGGCCTCGACCTCGAAGGTCCAGTCGCCCTCGCTGGACGGGCGGACGGTGCCCAGCCACTCGTCCATCCCGGGGGCGCCCGGGCGCATCGGCACGCGTTGGCGCTCGATGCCGTCGGGATCGTAGAGGACCGCCTCCACGGCGAGCGCATCGTGGCCCTCGCGGAAGGCCGTGGCCTTGACCAGGACGTCCTGCCCGGCGATGGCCTTGGCGGGGAAGCGCCCGCCTTCGATGACAGGGAAGACGTCGGTGACTGGGATGCGGCCGAATCGGGCCGTGCGCCTGATGCTCACCCTGTAGACGCTAGCCAGTCGGTGGCCCAAAAGCCAAGGTTTTGCGGTCCGGTCCCGATCCGTGACCTTCCACGACGGCACTCCACGGCGGCCCGACGGGCACTTTCCGGACAGGGGTGCCCACCCGGCACGGTTCTAGGCTAGCGTTCACCGTGTGAAGGCCATTCGACGATTTACCGTCCGCACCGTCCTCCCCGGGAACATCGCCGGCCTGGGCCCCCTCGCCTCGAACCTGCGATGGTCCTGGCACCGGCCCACGGCCGAGCTGTTCCGCTCCCTGGACCCGGCCGGCTGGGAAGCCGTCCGCGGGGACCCCGTGGCGCTGCTCGGGCGGTTCGACCGCTCGCGGCTGCAGGAGTTCAGCGCCGACACGGAGCTGGTGGGGCGCATCGCCGCCCTGGCCGCCGACCTCGCCGACTACCTGGCCCAGCCGCGGTGGTACCAGGGCCTCGAGGGCCCCAAACCGGCCTCGATCGCCTACTTCTCCCCCGAATACGGGATCACCGCCGCCCTTCCGCAGTATTCGGGCGGGCTGGGCATCCTCGCCGGCGACCACCTCAAGGCC
This sequence comes from Arthrobacter sp., assembly GCA_035571895.1. Lineage (GTDB taxonomy): Bacteria > Actinomycetota > Actinomycetes > Actinomycetales > Micrococcaceae > Arthrobacter_H. The sequence continues at coordinate 8,679 of DATNBS010000157.1, forward strand.
GCCAGCGACCTCGGGGTGCCGATCGTGGCCGTGGGCCTGCTCTACCAGGCCGGCTACTTCAAGCAGTCCCTCTCCCGCGACGCCTGGCAGCAGGAGTCCTACCCGGTCCTGGACCCGCACGGGCTGCCGCTGACGCTGCTGCGCGAGCCCGACGGCTCCATCGCCAGCGTCATGCTGCCGCTGCCGGGCGGGCGCGAGCTGCACGCGCACATCTGGCGGGCCGACGTGGGCCGGGTGCCGCTGCTGCTGCTGGATTCGAACATCCCCGCCAACGACGACGCCGCCCGGGCCACCACCGACCGGTTGTACGGCGGCGGCGGCGACCACCGGCTGCAGCAGGAACTGCTGCTGGGCATGGGCGGGGTGAAGGCCCTGCGCGTGCACGCCCGGCTGACCGGGGCCGAGGCCCCGGAGGTCTTCCACACCAACGAGGGCCACGCGGGGTTCCTGGGCATCGAGCGCATCCGCGAGCTGATGGACGGCGGGCTGGACTTCGACGCCGCCCTGGCCGCGGTGCGCGCCGGCACGGTGTTCACCACCCACACCCCGGTCCCGGCCGGGATCGACCGGTTCGATGCCTCCCAGATCGCGCACTTCCTGGACGCCGGGCTGGCCCCCGGCGTGCCCACCGACGCGGTGCTGGCCCTCGGGTCCGAGACCCGCCTGGGCGGCACCGACGAGACGTTCAACATGGCGGCGATGGGGTT
>DATNBS010000158.1:0-7857 GCA_035571895.1 Arthrobacter sp.
TTCGCGTATCCCATGACCCTCTCCTTCGAAAGCCGATCCGGCACCGGACGAACCGGATGGGTACTTCCACCGTAGGCCGGGCCCCAAGGGACCACAAGGGCACTCGTGCCCGGGTGGGAACCGCGCAGAAGCGCGGCACCCAACGAGCGGGGCGAGCCCAGGAGGCGCCCCGAGGAGCGTTCCACGACCGCGCCGGCCGGCGTCTCAACCCGCCTCGGCGGCGTCCCGGCCGGCCCGCTCGATTTCCTCGGCGCGTTCGCGGTTCGCCTCCTGGGTCAGGGCGGCCCCCGCCTCGGCGTCGCGCGTCAGGTTCTCCCCCGTGGCGGGGTCGAAGACATGCAGCCGCCGGGTGTCCAGCCAGAGTTCGGCCGTGCGGCCACCGCGGATCCTGCTGGCAGCGTCCAGGGTGACCACCACCTGCGGGCGCAGCTCGTCGGCGTCCAGGTCCCGGGCCAGCCCGTCGAGCAGGTCCTTGACCTCGGGCGAGGGCTCGAAGTGGATGTAGCCGTACTGCTCGTTGCCCAGCCATTCGGTGTGGCTGAGCTCGGCGCTGAAGACCGTGCCGCGGCCCAGCTTGGATTCCTCCACGAGGCTGGCATCCTCGAAGTACTCCGGACGGATGCCCAGCAGCACCACCTCCCGGGAGGCGGCCTGGGCAGCCAAGGCATCGGGCACCTCCATGTCCCCGATGGGGGTCTTCAGCGTGGTGCCCTCGGCGGTGGCGGGCAGGAAGTTCATCGAGGGGCTGCCGATGAATCCGGCCACGAAGAGGTTGACGGGCTGTTCGTAGAGCTCGCGCGGGGAGGCGATCTGCTGCAGCTCGCCCTTCTTGAGCACAGCCACCCGGTCCCCCAGCGTCATGGCCTCGGTCTGGTCGTGGGTGACGTAGACGCTGGTGGTGCCCAGCCGGCGCTGCATCTGCGAGATCTCCGCCCGCATCTGCCCGCGCAGCTTCGCGTCCAGGTTGGACAGCGGCTCGTCGAACAGGAAGGCATCGGCCTGGCGGACGATCGCCCGGCCCATGGCCACGCGTTGGCGCTGGCCGCCGGAGAGGTTGCCGGGTTTGCGCTCGAGGTGGTCGGTCAGTTCCAGCGTCGTCGCCGCCGCCCGGACCCGTTCCTGCACTTCCTCCTCCCGGAACTTGCCCTTGGCCAGGCGCAGGGGGAAGGCGATGTTCTCGAACACGGTCAGGTGCGGGTAAAGCGCGTAGTTCTGGAACACCATGGCCAGGTTCCGGTCGCGGGGGGCCTTGTCGTTGACCCGGCGGTCGTCGATGAACAGGTCCCCGCTGGTGATGTCCTCGAGCCCGACGATCATGCGCAGCAGCGTGGACTTGCCGCAGCCCGAGGGCCCGACGAGGATCACGAATTCGCCGTCGGCGATGTCGATGGAGACGTCGTTCACGGCCGGGAACCCGTCGTCGTACTTCTTGACCAGGTTCTTCAGCGAAATCGATGCCATGGGATGTCCTCTGCTTTCTCGGGGGCTTTCTCGGGGGCCTTCTCGTGCCAGGGCCTCAACCCTTGACCGCGCCCTGGGTCAGCCCGGAGACGATCTGGCGCTGGAAGCCCAGCACCAGGAGCACCACCGGGATGGTGACGATGATTGCGGCGGCGGAGATCGCGCCGGTGGGTGACTCGAACTGGGAGGCGCCGGTGAAGAACGCCAGGGCCGCCGGCACCGGGCGGGCCGCCTCGGTGGAGGTCAGCGAGATGCCGTAGACGAAGTCGTTCCAGGCGATGAAGAACGCGATGATCGCCGTGGTGAAGACCCCCGGTGCCGCCAGCGGCACGATCGCCTTGCGGAAGGCCTGCCAGGAGGTGGCCCCGTCGACCTGGGCCGCCTGCTCGAGCTCCCAGGGGATTTGCCGGAAGAAGGCGGCCAGGGTCCAGATGGAGATCGGCAGCGTCAGCGACAGGTACGGGATGATCAGCCCGAGCCAGGTGTCGTAGAGCCCGATGGTGCGCCAGACGTTGAACAGCGGGGTGACGATGGAGATGACCGGGAAGATCGACACCGCCAGCGCGGTGGTCAGCACCAGCTTCTTGCCCGGGAAGTCCAGACGGGCGATTGCGTAGGCACATAGCGTGGCGAGCACGACGGCGACGGCGGTGGCGATGAGCGTGATGCCGATGGAGTTGCGCAGCGACGTCAGGAACAGCTCCTGGGCATCACCGACGAGGATCTGCTCGTAGTTGACCCCGGACCAGTTGGTCGGCAGCAGCTTGCCGTTGGACAGGTCGCTGGGTTCCTTGAAGGAGGTCGCCAGGATCGAGAACACCGGGAACAGCGCGTAGACCGCGACGACGATCGTGATGAGGATCCAGGTGATTCGGGTCCTGGGGGTGGTGGTCTTCATCATTTGCCTCCCTGGGAACCGGCGAGGTCGACCTTGAACAACTTGATCGCCACGAAGCAGATGAGCAGCACGCACAGGAACAGCAGCACGGACACCGCCGAGCCGAGCCCGATCTCCAGCCGCCCGATCGAGGTGCGGTAGGCCAGCAGCGAGAGCACCTCGGTGCCGTAGGCGCCGTTGGTCATGATGAACACGTTGTCGAAGATGCGGAAGGCATCGAGTGCTCGGAAGAGCACGGCCACCATGATGGCGGCCTTCATGTTCGGCAGGATCACCCGCTGCATGCGCTGCCACCAGGTCGCCCCGTCGACCTCGGCGGCCTCGGTGAGCTCGTCCGGGACCTGGGCCAGGCCGGCGAGCAGCAGCAGCGAGATGAACGGGGTGGTCTTCCAGATCTCCGAGGCCATGATCACGAACAGCGAGGTCCACGTGTCGGCGAACCAGTTCAGGTCCGGCCCGATGCCCGGGATCCAGTCGAACCAGTTGTTGACGAATCCGGAGTTGATGTCGAATGCGTAGAACCAGGCGAACGCGGAGACGACCGTGATGATGCCGTAGGGCACCAGGATCGCGGTGCGGACGAAGCCGCGCAGCGATTTCAGCGCCTTGTGCATCACCAGTGCCAGCGCGAAACCGAGCACGAGCTCGACGACCACGGTGATGACCGTGATCAGCGCGGTGACGCCCAGATCCCGCCAGAACAGCGAATCGGAGAGGATCACCCCGTAGTTCTTCAGCCCGATGAAGGCCTTGTCCCCTGGTGCGGTGAGCCGGAAATTGAAAAGCGAGTCCCAGACGGCCTGCAGGATCGGATAGAGCGTGACGAGCAACATGACCACGAAGGCGGGTCCGGCCAGCCACCACCCCAGGCGGCGTTCGCTGCGCCGTCGTTCGGAGAGGACGACGGCGGGTGACCGCCTGCGTTGGCCCGCGCGGGGCTCCACGGAGGTGCTCATCGCTGCACCTCCCCGGCCTGGACCGGCAATGCCGTGACGGACCGCCTGGTGCCCGATCGCCCCATGCCGGATCGCCCCGTGCCGGATCGCCTCGTGTCCGGTCTGCTCATAGCAGCCTCTCCCCTCGCAGGACCTCGATGATGAAGTCGGTGGTCTCCTTCGGCGTCGTGGCCGGGTCGACCCCCGACGGTGGCGCCCAATGCTGTTGGATGCCGGTGGAGACCTCGTTGTAGTACGGGGTCTGCGGCCGCGGGGCGGATTGCCGCAGCGACTGCCGGATCGTCTCGGCCATCGGGAACTTGTCCTTGATGGACGGGTCGTCGTAGGCCGTCGAATCCGAGGGCGGGTTGCCGTTGGTGACGAAGTACTCGACCTGGTGTGCGGGGGTGACGATGCACTCGATGGCCTCGTAGGCCAGGTCCGGGTGCTTGCTGGCGGAGCCGACGCCGAGGTTGATGCCGCCCAGCGGCGGCCGGGAGTCCTGGTCTGCGTCGGTGCGCGGGTACAGCGCCCACCCGATGTCCTCCAGGAGCGACTTGTCCAGCGTTCCGGCCTCGACGCTGGCCTTCGTTGCCGGCCACACGAAGGGCCAGTTGACCATGAACGAGCCCTTGTCGCCCTGGAACTGGAGCATCGATTCGTTCTCCGCCTGCGTGGGCAGGCCCGGTCCGCCCAGCCCCTCCTTGCCGATGGTCGACACGATCTGCGCCGCCTTGCGACCGGCCTCGGATTCGAGTCCGAGCTTGATCTCGTCCGCCGGTGCCTCCGGGTTCTGCACGATGTGGCCGCCGCCGGATTCGACCAGCGCATTCACCCACACGGTCATGGACTCGGCCAGGGCGCCCTGGACGCTGAGGTACTTCTTCTCGTCCTGCGCCGCCTGGATGAGCTGGTCCCAGGTGACGGGCTTGGACATGTCCAGCCCGGCCGCTTGGGCGACGGACTTGCGATACCAGAGGATCTGCGTGTTCGCCCAGAACGGGACGGTGACCAGCGTGTCCTTCCACTTGGCCCCAGCGAGGGCGCCGTCGAGCGTGTTCTGGGTGGTCTTGCGTGCCGTCTCCTCGGGCACCGGTGCCAGGAAGCCCGGTTCGGCCAGCTCCGGAATGAAGGGCGGGTCCAGGCTCATGATGTCCAACGAGGTGTCCCCCGCCGCGAGCCGGCGGGCGAGTTGTTCGCGCTGGGCGGCGGCGTCGGAGGGGAGCAGCGTGGTCTGGATCCGGTATTTTCCATCGGCCGACGCCGTGCACTTTTGCGCTATGGCCTCCTGGCCGCCGTCGTCGGGGTTGATGTACCAGGTGAGCACCGGCGTCGAGTCGGCCGGCCCGCAGCCGGAGAGGAGCAGGGCCAGCGCTGCGGCGGCGACTCCTGCCCGGCGCGCGCCGCGCCGCATGCCGCTGCGGTTCGAATCTTCTGGCATCTGCTCGAGCCTCCCCGTCGATGTCGGCGGCGCCCGAACACTCCTGGTCCGATCGGGCCCTGGCCCTGAGACTATGCCCTGAATGTGCTTTGCGCCACATTCGGCTCCCGCGCGGTGTGTCGTGCCCGGTGGCCGGGCACGCGGAAACCGCCGTCCCCCAGAAGCGGGGAACGGCGGTCTGCGGCGGGTCAGCGGCTCCGGTCAGCCGGCGTCGTAGCGCTCCCCGTCATCATCGGGGCGCCGGTCCGGATCGTCGGCGTCGTTTCCGCTGCCGTCGGGCGTCTGGCGCTCCTCGAGCGTGCGGATCGTCTCGCCATCCTCGCCGACATCGACGAGCTCGCCGTCGGCGGAGCCGGCGAAGGTGTGGTGTTCCTCCCCCGCGCCGGTTGCCTCATCAGATCCGAGGTACGACGGGTCCGACGTTGCCGCCGGGCCGCTTTCGGTTCGATTGGTTTCAGTCTCGTTTTCGCGACTGTTCGACATTCGTGCCACCTTCCTCTGGAAAATCAAGGGCACCGGGTCCCCGCAAGCGCCGGTAGAGCCCGTAGCCCAGCATGATTACACCGAGGATGAGTCCCAACCAGACGGGATTGTCGACGGGCGCGCGCTTGATCGCCATGACGACGAGATATGCCCCGAACAGGACGATGACTACCACCCCGAAGAGCGCGAGCTTCATGCCACGGGGTTCGGTACCCCGGGGCCAGCGACGGTTATGAGATTCTGGCATGGCTTCTCCCTACACTCGAATCGGTTGAACGGTCAGGAGTTTCGCAGGGACTTGATCAGCTCGTCCTTCTTCTGGTGGGAGTAGCCGGTCAGGCCAATCTCCTTGGCCCGATCCTTCAGCTCCTCGACAGTCCAGTCCTCGTAGCTACCGGACTGACCGCCGCGCTCGCCGACCTCGTCGCGTCCGTCGCGGGCCGCCGCGTTGGCGATCCGGGCTGACTTCTGCTTCGAGTTCCCCTCGGCGCGTAGTTCCTCATAGAGATGCTCGTCCTTGATCCTGTCGGCCATCGGGTACTCCTTTCAGCAGGTCGTTCCCCCAGCCTATGCACTGCGCCTAGCAGGTCAATGTTTTCGGGGCGGCCCGGCATCCCCGTGGCCGCCCGGAGGGACTCAGCCAACGGTGAATTGCAGCCGCTGCAGGCCACTGGCCCCATTGGGCACGGGGTCGGCCCGTTCTGCGGTCTGGACCGTTCCGTCGGCGTCGATGGCCCGGACCGTGACCGAGTGCGTTCCCTCCGGCGCATCCTCCCAACTGAAGGACCACTGGCGCCAGGTGTCGACGGTGGCTTCAGCCGCAAGGTCTGCATCCTGCCAATCGTTGTCGTCGATCTTGACCTGCACGGCCTTGATCCCGGTGGTCTGCGCCCAGGCGGTGCCGCCCAGGTGCACGGTGCCCGGAGCGACGGTCGCAAAGGCCCGCGGGACGTCGACCCGGGAGGCGAGCTTGATGGGACCGTGGTCGGACCAACCCCGGGTGGTCCAATAGGCGGTCTTGTCGGCGAAGCGGGTCACCTCCAGGTCCACGACCCACTTGGTCGCCGACACATAGCCATACAACCCGGGGACCACCATCCGCACCGGGTAGCCGTGTTCTAGGGGCAGCGGTTCGCCGTTCATGCCCACGGCCAGCAGCGCGTTGCGTTGGTCCATGAGTACCTCCAGCGGTGTGGAGGCGCTGAACCCGTCGATACTGGTGGACAGGACCATGTCGGCGCCTTGCTGCGGACGGGCCCGCTCCAGGATCTTGCGCAGCGGGTAGCCGAGCCACTTGGCGTTGCCGACCAGGTCGCCGCCGACCGGGTTCGAGACGCACGTCAGGGTCAGCCAGGTTTCCTCGAGGTCCATGCCCAGCAGCTCGTCGAAGGTGAGCGTGAATTCCTCCTCCACCATGCCATGGACCCGAAGGCTCCAGCTCGCCGGATCGATGCGCGGGACGGCCAGCGCGGTGTCGATGCGGTAGAACTTCCCGTTGGGGGTGACGAAGGACGGCATGCCCTTCACGTCCGCGGCGACCCCGTCGGGCAGCTCGATCGCCTGCTTCACCGGCCGAGGCAGCCGCAGCGCCTCGCGCGTGGCCTGGGCCGTGTTCAGGACGGCCGAGAGTGCCCGCCCACCGGCCAGCATGGCCGCCGCACCGACGACTCCGACGGCGGATCCGAGCAGGAACCCCCGCCGGGAGGACGATGCCGGCGCCGGGCCCGTGCTGCCGCCCGGGCTAGCGGTTCCGTTCAGAGCGGCGGCGGGGGCGGCGGCAGCAGGAGGGGCGGGGGCAGCCGCCGCGGAAGCGGCGAGCCCGGCGAGGTACCGCAGCGCGAGGATCCCGGCGCCGACGCCGACGAGGGTCGGGATGACGTCGAGGACACCCGTGGCCGGGCGCGAGAGGACGCTGGCCGCCATGCCGACGCCAAGGGCGACGATCACGGCGGCGGCGGCTCCGGCGCGACGCCGTGCCAGCAGGCCGATGCCGGCGGCGACCAGCGCGGCGACGATCCCCATCGAGACGAAGAGGGCGAGTTTGTCATTCGTGCCGAAGACCCCGATGGCGAAGTCCTTCAGCCACGGCGGGGTGATGTCGATGAACGTCTGGCCCAGGGCCACCATCGGCGAGGCGGCCGGGGCGAAGAAGGCCGCGACGAGTTCGGCGACCCCGAAGAGCAGCGCGGCGGAGACGAGTCCGGCGAGGGCAAAGCGCCACTGCCGCAGCCTCCCGCGGTTCCGGCCGGTGTCCGGGCGGAGTTCCGGGGCGGTGCTGTGCGTGTCCATGATGGGCCTTCCTCGGTTCTGTGGCGGCCGGCACCCGTCACCGGATGCGGGCCTGCTTCTATGATCGCGCCATCCGGCCCGCCGGGGATCCCCCGGGCCGGGCCGGATGCTCGCCGTGGGTTCAGGCCTGCTTACGGCCCAGGATGCTTCCCAGGGCGATCATGGCCGCCCCGAGGACCAGGTGGAGCCAGTTGTCGGCGTCGTTCAGGGGAACGAAGTTCGCCGGGGTGCCGTGTCCGACCACCAGGCCGTAGATCCACAGCACCAGGTAGATGATGCCGCCGATGACCAGGTAGCGCTTGGCCGAGAGGGGCCCGCGGGAGAGCAGGAGGCCGGCGATGCCGAAGAGC
>DATNBS010000159.1:0-8764 GCA_035571895.1 Arthrobacter sp.
GGAGACGAAGAAATCCAGGCTGGAGATCCTCCCGAGCATCCGGCGCGGGACCCGGCGCTGGAGCAGGGTGCCCCAGATGACCTGGCCGATCCCTCCCGTCGCGCCGACGACGAAGAGCGCCGCGGCCAACTGCCACAACCCGTTGACCAGGCCGACGGCGGCCAGCGGCAGCGTGCCCAGCGCCCACAGGGCCACCATCCACGTCAGGTAGCGGCGGGGCAGGGGAAGGGAGGCGGTGAGCAGGGAGCCGGCCGCTGCACCGAGCCCGAAGGCTGCCAGCACGAGGCCGAAGGCCTGGGCGTCCCCGCCGAGCTGGCCGCCGACGATGAACGGCAGCAGCACCTCGATGGGACCGATGAAGCTCACCACCGACAGGACGGCGAACAGCAGGGTCCACAGCAGCCAGGGCGTTCTGACGGTGTAGGCGACGCCTTCGCGGAGGTCGGCCAGGGCACTCGGGCGCACCGTGCCCGGATCGAGGTGCGTGTCGTAGGCCGGGGCGTGGCTGATGGCGCGCAGCACGGACACCGCGACCAGATGGCATACCGCCATTGCGGCGATGGCGTAGGCGGGGGCGAAGGCGGCGACGATCAACCCGGCCACGGCCGGACCCGCCGCCTGCTGCAGGATCGGGCGCACCGTCCCCTCCACGCCGTTCGCCGCCAGGAGGTCCTCGGGTGGCAGGATGCGTGGCAGCAGGGCCGAGTAGGCGGGGAAGAAGAAGGCGGCGCCGGCGCCGACGAGGAAGCCGGCGATGACCAGGTGCCACAGCTCGAGGAACCCGCCGAGTGCCAGGAGGGCGACCGCAGCCATGACGACCAGGCTGGTGGCCTCGACGGCGATGATGATGCGCCGGCAGGAGATGCGGTCTGCGGCGATGCCGCCCACCAGCACGAAGGCCAGCAGGCCGATGCTGGTGGCCGTCGCGACGAGGGACAGTTGCACCGGGCCGCCCCCGAGGCGCTTGACCTGATAGACCATCGCCACCGCCCACATCCCGTGCGAGAAGACGCTGACCACCAGCGCGGTGATCAGGATGCGGTAGTCGCGATGCGCGAAGGGCCGGAGGGCGCGCGGGGCCATGGTCTGTTCCTCGGGGGTGACGGGGGCACGTGGGGGCGGCCCGGAGGGAGGACGCCGTGCCGACGTCCCGGAACCAGTGTGCAACCACTGGTTGGGCTCTGTCAATCACTGGGGATCGCCGACATGGTTACCCGCAGGTAGCATGAGGGCATGCACATGATCTTCCGTTTCTGGCTCATGCTCCTCAAGGCTCGCCGGCGACCCCGGCTCGACCTGTTCGAGGCGGGGTCGCTGCCGATGCGGGCACTGTTGACGGACATCGACATCGCAGGGCACATCAACAACGGCATGTACTTCTCGATCTTCGACCTCGGCCGCTTCGACCTCATGGTCCGTGCTGGCAGCTGGGATGCCATGCGGCGCAGGCGCTGGACGCCGGTGGTCCAGGCCGAGACGATCACCTTCCGCAAGTCCGTGGTCTTCAACCAACGCTTCAGCGTCGAAACCCGCATTGCCGGGATGGACGAGCGCAGCATCTACTTCGAGCAGCGGATCGTCGCCGGGGGAGAGGTCCATGCCAGCGCGCTGATCTGCACGCGGCTGCTGGGACGCCGGGGTCCGGTGCCCAACGAGGAGATCCTCGCCGAACTCGGCGTCGAGCTCCCGCCGGGCCTCGAACTGCCGGAGTGGGCCACGCGGTGGCGGGAATCCACCGCGCTGCCCGGGGCGCGCCGGGCGGCACCGCACTCCTGGGCCACCGGCCCGAGACGGTAGGCCGCACCGGCCCCTACGGCCTCAGGGTTCGAGGGCGAACTCCGTGAGCTGGTCGCGGATCCCGTCGAAGTGCCGGTGCATCAATTCGGCGGCGAGCGCCTTGTCCTTGGCGCGCACGGCAAGGACGATGTCACGGTGGATCTTCGCCGTTTCGGCCAGGCCGACGATCGGGTTGCCGCCGTCTCCGGTGTCGATGGCCTCGTGGATCGTGCGGTAGACCTGCCAGAAGACGCCCAGGAGGTTGGTCAGCAACTCGTTCTCCAGGCAGGAGAAGAGCAGCCGGTGGAACTCCTGATCGACCTCCACGAAGGACACCCCGCGGGCGGCCCGCTCCTCCATGGTCGCCGCGAGCGCCTCCAGTTCCCGGAGCTGGTCCTCGTCGAGGACGTCGATGGCCGAGCCGATCAGCCCCGCTTCCAGCGCCTGCCTGACCTCCACGAGCTCGTGGGCCTCGTGGCCCTTGTGCCGCAGGGACATCCGCCCGCGGAAGGTGAGGCTGTCGGCCAGGGCCACGAGGTTGTTGGAGGCGACGAACATGCCGAACCCGTGCCGGATCTCCACGACCCCCAGAGCCTGCAGCACCTTGATCGCCTCGCGCAGCGTGTTGCGCCCGACGCCGAGCTCCGCCGTGAGGATGTTCTCGGTGGGCAGCGCATCCCCTGCCCGGAGCCCGCGGTCGATGATGAGATCCATGATGTCGGAGGTCAGGGCGCGCAGGCGTTCCTGGGCCCCGAGTCGGACGTGGCGCGCCGGAGCGGTCATGGCCTTTTCCTTTCGCGTGTCCCCGATCCGGAGCCTCCGGGCCGGGGTGTCGATGTCCTGTCAAAACCTCCGGGCGGATACTTGACCCCGCCCTGTGATTCGGCTTACAGTCTACAGCATTACGTCGGACATCCTACGTCCGACTTCTCATTCGTACAGAAGAGGTAATCATGTCCCTCAGCGACCTGGCCGCCAAAGAAGGCAGCCGACGCAACTTCCTCAAGGTCTCCGGCCTCATGGGTGCCGCTGCGGCGTTCTCCGCGAGCATCGCCGCCTGCGGTGGCCCCAGCTCCTCGGGCGCCGGCGCCGCTTCCGGCGGTGCGGGCGCCGACACGATCGAAGCCGGGATCTCCTACGCCCTGTCCACGGGGTTCGACCCGATGACGTCCTCGGGTGCCACACCGTTCGCGGCCAACATGCACATCTTTGAGGGCCTCGTGGACCTGCACCCGGCCACCCGGGAGCCGTATCTGGCCCTGGCCGCCGCCGAGCCGAAGCAGGTCGACGACACGACCTGGGAGGTCACCCTTCGCGAGGGCGCGAAGTTCCACAACGGCGACGACGTCACCGTCGACGATGTCGTGTACTCGTTCGAGCGCGTGCTGGATGTGAAGAACGCCTCGTTGTTCGCCCAGTTCATCCCCTTCATCAAGTCGGTCAAGGCCAAGGGCAAGGACACCGTCGTCTTCACCCTGAAGTACGCGTTCCCGCTGTTCCCGACCCGCATTTCCGTGGTCAAGGTCGTCCCGGAGAAGGTCGCCAAGAAGGACCAGGCCGCGTTCGACGCCAAGCCCATCGGCTCGGGCCCGTACCAGCTGGTCTCGGCTACGAAGGACGACAAGATCGTCTTCAAGAAGTTCGGGGACTACAACGGCCAGTACCCGGCCGGTGCCGCGAACATGACCTGGTACCTGCTCTCCGACGCCGCGGCCCGCGTCACCGCCGCCGAATCCGGCCGCGTCTCGGCGATCGAGGACGTCCCGTACCTGGACGTCGACCGGCTCAAGGCCAAGATCAACGTCGAGTCCGTGCAGTCCTTCGGGCTGCTGTTCCTGATGTTCAACTGCGCGCGGGCACCCTTCGACAAGAAGGAGGTCCGCCAGGCCCTGCACTACGGCATGGACACCGACACGATCATCAAGACCGCGCTGCTGGGCAACGCGAAGGCGGCCACGTCCTACGTGCAGGACACCCACCCGCAGTACATCAAGGCCTCCACGGTCTACACCTACGACCAGGCCAAGGCCGAGTCGCTGCTCAAGGAAGCCGGCGTGACCTCGCTCGAATTCGAGCTGCTGACCACCGACACCTCCTGGGTGAAGGACGTCGCGCCACTGATCCTGGAATCCTGGAACAAGATCCCGGGCGTGAAGGCCACCATGCGCAACCTCCAGTCGGGCGCCCTGTACGGGGAGAACGTCGACACGGGCAAGTTCTCCGTGGTGGTCGCCCCGGGCGATCCCTCGGTGTTCGGCAATGACCTGGACCTGTTGCTGAGCTGGTTCTACCGCGGCGACGTGTGGCCCAAGAACCGCTTCCGCTGGGACAAGACCGCGGCCAACAAGATGGTCCAGGCCAAGCTCGACGAGGCCGCCAAGTCCGATGACGAGTCCACGGCGAAGGCAGCCTGGGGCGAGATCATCGACACCGTGGCCGAGGAGGCCCCGCTGTACCCGATCTTCCACCGCCAGCTGCCCACCGCCTGGGACGAGAACAAGCTCGAGGGCTTCCAGCCCCTGCCCACCACCGGCGTCTCCTTCATCGGGGTCAAGCCGAAGGCGTAGCAGCCCACCGGTGGTGCGTGCCGCCGTCGTCCTCCCCCTGGGACCGGCCGGCGGCGGCACGAACCACCACAGCACCCCCGAATTTTCCGAGTACATCCATCCCCGACACATGGGAGTCCGACCGTGGGAACCCTCCTGCGACTGCTGATGCGCCGACTGGCGGCCCTGCCGCTGATGATCCTGGGCGTCACGTTCCTGGTCTTCGTGATCCTCAAGCTCGCCCCCGGCGACGAGGCCACGATGGCCCTGGGCGAGGGCGCCAGCCTCGAGGCCAAGGAGGCCTACCGCGCCGAACGCGGGCTGAACCTCCCGTTGCCCGTGCAGTACGTGGCGTTCCTGGGCCGCCTGCTGACCCTGGACTTCGGCGTGACCACCCCGCCCTCGCGCCCGGTCGCCGGGATGATCGCCCAGGCCTTCCCCCTCACGCTGCAGCTGACGGCGTTCGGCGTGGTCATCGCCGTGGTGATCTCCCTGGCGTTCGGCGTGCTCGGTGCCCTCTACCGCGACAAGCTGCCCGACCAGCTGATCCGCGTCTTCTCCATCGCCGCCGTGGCGACGCCGTCGTTCTGGCTGGGCATCCTGCTCATCCAGTGGCTGGCCCTGGGCGCGAACCCGCTCTTCCCCTCCGGTGGCATGCCGGGGCCCGGCGAGGGGTTCGGTGCCTGGCTGGCGCATATGACGCTGCCGGCGCTGGCGCTGGCCATCCCGGTCTCCGCCTCGCTGATCCGCGTGGTGCGCACCTCCATGGTGGAGGAGCTGGACAAGGACTACGTCCGCACCGCCATCGGCAACGGCGTGCCCCGCAACGAGGTCATCTCCCGCAACGTGCTGCGCAACGCCCTGGTCACCCCGGTGACCGTGCTGGGCCTGCGCATCGGCTACCTGCTCGGCGGCGCCGTCGTCATCGAGATGATCTTCTCGCTGCCGGGCATGGGCCAGCTGATCCTCAACGGCATCACCGCGCACGACACCAACCTGGTCCAGGGCGTCGTCCTGGCCATCGCCGTGACGTTCGTGCTGGTCAACATCCTGGTGGACCTGGTCTACCTGCTCATCAACCCCCGCATTAGGACGGTGTAGCCGATGGCTCCCCTGGCACCCCGCAACGCCCTGGTGGCGCGCCTGAGTTCCGGCGCGACGCGCCTGACCTCGCTGACGACCGGTTCGAAGGTGGCCCTGGTCTTCCTGGTCCTCATCGTCCTGGCGGCGGCCCTGGCCCCGGTCCTGGCCCCGCACAGTCCGCTGGCCTCCGGCATCCCCGCCCAGCGCCCCCGCGCCGAGAACCTCTTCGGCACCGACCGGCTCGGTCGCGACATCTTCTCCCGGCTGCTCTTCGGCGCCCGGACCTCGCTGGTCATCGGCCTGGGCTCGGTGGCACTGGCCCTGCTGCTCGGCGGGGTGCTCGGTTCTCTGGCCGCCACCAGCAGCAAGTGGGCCAACGAGGTCATCATGCGCGTCATGGACATGCTGATGGCCTTCCCGGGCATCGCCCTGGCCGCGGCGCTGCTGGCCTCGCTGGGCAACACGATCCCGGTCATCATCGTCGCCATCGCGGTCATCTACACCCCGCAGATCGCCCGCGTGGTCCGCGCCAACGTGCTCTCCCAATGGGACGAGGACTACTCGCGCGCCGAACGCGTGATCGGTGCCGGACGCTTCTACATCCTCGTCAAGCACATCATGCGCAACTGCGCGGCCCCGGTCCTGGTCTTCGCCACGGTCATGGTCGCCGACGCGATCATCCTGGAGGCGTCGCTGTCCTTCCTCGGCGCCGGTGTCCAGGATCCCGCCCCCTCCTGGGGCAACGTCATCTCCTACGGACGCACCCTGGTCCTCAACGGCGCTTGGTGGGCCACCACCTTTGCCGGCCTGGTCATCCTGCTGACCGTGCTGGCGTTGAACATCCTGGCCGAGGGCATGACCGACGCCCTGGTCAACCCGAAGCTGCGCGGTGCCGCCCGCGCCGCCACCCCGGCCACGGCCGAGGTCGCCGCCGCAGCGGATTCCACCGTGCAGCACACCACCGGCGCGCCGGTGGAACCGGGTATCGAACCGGCCGCCGGGCCGGCCGGCCCGCCCGCCGCGGATGCACTGGACGGTGACCAGGGCGCGGCCGAACGCCGTCGCCTGGCCACCGAACTCGACCGTCTCGCCGAGGTCGAGGGGAGGCGCACCGACCGGCTCCAGCTGGCCGACGGGGGAGCCGGCGCCGCACCCGTGCTCGAGGTCCGCGACCTGTCGATCCGCTTCCCGGACCGGTATGGCGGGACCCGGATCGTGGACAACGTCTCCTTCACCGTCCGGGAGGGCGAGACGATGGGCCTGGTCGGCGAATCCGGGTGCGGCAAGTCGATCACCTCGCTGGCCGTCATGGGTCTGCTGCCCGATACCGCGCGCATCACCGGATCCATCCGCTTCGGGGACCGTGAACTGCTGCCCCCCGACGGCCGGGGCGGCACCCGTGCCGGGGACGCCGGGGTCTACAAGGGCCTGCGTGGCGAGCAGATCGCGATGGTCTACCAGGACGCCCTGTCGTCGCTGAACCCCTCGATGCTCATCAAGGACCAGCTCGCCCAGCTCACCCGCCGCGGCGGCCGCAAGAGCCCGGCCGAACTGCTCGAGCTGGTCAAGCTCGACCCGGCGCGGACGCTGAAGTCCTACCCGCACGAGCTCTCCGGCGGCCAGCGCCAACGCGTGCTCATCGCCATGGCCCTGTCCCGCAAGCCCAAGCTCGTGGTCTGCGACGAGCCGACCACCGCGCTGGACGTGACCGTGCAGAAGCAGGTCGTGGACCTGCTCAACGAACTGCGCGAGCAGCTCGGCTTCGCCATGGTCTTCGTCAGCCACGACCTGGCGCTGGTGGCCTCGCTGGCCCACCGGGTCACCGTCATGTACGCCGGCCAGGTCGTCGAGGCCGGCCCCGTACGCTCGATCCTGTCGCGTCCGACCCACGAGTACACCCGCGGGCTGCTCGGCTCGGTGCTCTCCATCGAATCCGGCGCCCAACGCCTGCACCAGATCCCCGGCACCGTGCCCAGCCCGGGCGACTTCGCCGACGGGGACCGCTTCGCCGACCGTTCGACCCAGCCCGGGGCGGACCCGTCCCGTCGGCTTGTCCTCACCCCGGTCGGTGGCCAGGCCGACCACGTCTGGGCCAGCCCCCAACCGGGGAACGGCACCCTGGTGCCGGCCGGAACCACCGAAGGGAGCGCAGGCATGAACCAGCGCGCATCGACCGGCCGCCCCACACCGGTCATCGAACTGAGGGACCTGCACGTCCACCACCGGGCCCGTTCGGGCAAGGCGTTCAAGCCCCTGATCGTCAAGGCCGTCAACGGCGTCGACTTCAGCGTCGGGCGCGGCGAGACCGTCGGCATCGTCGGCGAGTCCGGCTGCGGCAAGTCCACCCTGGCCTCGGTGCTGGTCGGCCTGCAGCCGCCCACCTCCGGCCAGGTGCTCTTCCACGGCAAGCCGGCCGTGAAGCGCAACGCGGCACTGCGACGTGAATTCGGGCGCAGCGTCTCGGTCGTCTTCCAGGACCCCGCCACCGCGCTGAACGCCCGCATGCAGGTGCGCGACATCCTGATGGACCCGCTCGTGGTGCACGGCATCGGCTCGGCGGCCAGCCGCGGCAAGCGGGCCGCCGACCTGCTGGGCCTGGTCGGCCTGCCGGCCTCCGCCGGTGCCGCCTTCCCCAACCAGATCTCCGGCGGCCAGCGCCAGCGCGTGGCCATCGCCCGCGCGCTGGCCCTGGATCCGGACATCATCGTGGCCGACGAACCGACCTCCGCCCTGGACGTCTCGGTCCGGGCGCAGGTGCTGAACCTGCTCTCCGACCTCAAGGCCGAGCTCAACCTCGGCATGGTGTTCATCTCGCACGACATCCAGACCGTGCGCTACGTCTCCGACCGGATCTGCGTGATGAATGCCGGGGAGATCGTCGAGGAGGGCCCGGCGGCCCAGGTCTTCGACACCCCCACCAACGACTACACGCGCAAGCTCCTCGGCGCCGCACCCTCGCTGCTCCACGCCGTCTAGCCGCCGGACGGGGCCCGCCCCGGGCCGACCCGCCGGCACAGCACCGATCTTCCACCGCACCACCCACCAGAACAGGAACCACCACCCGTGACCGCAGCAACCACCGCCGCCCCCCGCACCTACTCCGGGGTCATCCCGCCGGTCATCACCCCCCGCTCCGCCGACGGCTCCATCGACACGGCATCGCTCGAGCGCGTGGTGGACCACCTGATCGACGGCGGGGTCACCGGCCTGTTCGTGCTCGGCTCCTCCGGCGAGGTCCCGTACCTGACCAACGCCGAACGCGAACTGGTCATGGCCACCATCGCCGCCCGCAACGGCGGCCGCGTGCCGCTGCTGGCCGGCGCGAACGAGCAGACCACCGCCCGCGTCATCGAGGAGGG
>DATNBS010000160.1:0-11264 GCA_035571895.1 Arthrobacter sp.
TCTCGAACGGGATCAGCGGGGCCACCGGCCCGAAGATCTCCTCGGTCATCAGGTGGGCCGAGGGGTCCACGTCGGTGAGCACGGTCGGGGAGTAGAAGTAGCCCCTGCCCTCCGGACGCGAACCGCCGACGACCACGCGGGCCCCCTTGGACACGGCGTCGTCGACGAGCTCGCCGACCTTCACCAGCGCCTTCTCCTCGACCAGCGGGCCCACTTCCGTGCCGTCGGCGGCACCGTCCCCGACCCGCAGGGCGCCCAAGCGGGCGGCCAGCTTCTGCGCGAAGGCCTCGGCCACGGAGGACTGGACGAAGATCCGGTTCGCCGCGGTGCAGGCCTCGCCCATGTTGCGCATCTTCGCGGCGAACGCTCCCTCGACCGCGCGGTCCAGGTCGGCGTCCTCGAAGACGATCAGCGGGGCGTTGCCGCCGAGCTCCATGGACGAGCGCATGACGTGCTGCGCGGCCTGCTCGAGCAGCCGCACGCCCACGCCAGTGGAGCCGGTGAAGCTGATCTTGCGGGCGATCCCGGATTCCATCCAGGGGGTCACCACGGAGGAGGCGCTCTTGGTGCAGACCACGTTGAGCACGCCGGCCGGCAGCCCGGCCGCGATGAGGATGTCGACCAGGGCCAGCGAGGACAGCGGGGTCAGGTTCGCGGGCTTGAAGACCATCGTGCAGCCAGCGGCGATGGCGGGACCGATCTTGCGGGTGCCCATGGCCAGCGGGAAGTTCCACGGGGTGATCAGCACGCAGGGGCCGACCGGCTCCTTGGTGACCATGATGCGGTTCTTGCCGTCCCCGGTCAGGGTCTGGTCCCCGCCGATGCGCACGGCCTCCTCGGAGAACCAGCGGAAGAACTCGGCGGCGTAGGCGACCTCGCCGCGGGCCTCGGCCAGCGGCTTGCCCATCTCGGTGGTCATGACCAGGGCGAGCTCCTCCTGGCGGGCCATGATCAGGTCGTAGGCCCGGCGCAGGATCTCGCTGCGCTCCCGCGGGGCGGTCCGTGCCCAGTCCTTCTGCGCGGCCCCGGCGGCCTCGATGGCGCGCCGCGCGTCCTCGGCGTTGCCGTTGGCGACGGTGGCGATGACCTCCTCGGTGGCCGGGTTCACGACGTCGAAGCGCTCGCCGGAGCTCGACTCGACCCACGCCCCGTCGATGTAGAGGCCGGTGCTGATCGCCTCGACGGCCGCGCGGGCGGCGTCTGCGGTGCGCGGGGTGGAAGGCTGCGTCGAGGCCTGGGTGGGGGTCTGCATGGTCATGGGTGCTCCTTCGGGTTGCTGGTGGAAAGCTGGTGGGTTCGGCCGGCCGGCATCGCGGCCGGTGGCATCGTGGGGGCGCCGGGGTCGAGCAGTTCGGCCAGGTGCAGGCCGCGGCGGCCGCCGTCGAGCTGGGCGACCTGCATGGTGCAGGAGAAGCCGTCGGCCAGCACCGGGGTGGTGCCGTTGCCGGTGCGCATCGCCGGGGCAAGCGCTTGTTCGGCGACCTTCATGCTGGTCTCGTAGTGGTCGGCCTCGAAGCCGAAGTTCCCGGCGACGCCGCAGCAGCCGGTGGCCTCGATGACCTCGGGGATCCCCAACGCGGCCAGGGCCTTGCGCTGGGTCGCCGCCCCGAAGACGGAGTACTCGTGGCAATGCGACTGCACGACGACGGAGTCGGGCACCTTGGCTGCCGGGCTGGGGGTCCAGCCGTCGGCGGCCAGGGCGGCGACGTGGCCCGCGAAGCTGCGGACCCGGGCCGCGACGCGGCGGGCCGCGTCGGTGTGGACCAGCTCGGGCAGGTCCTTGGCCAGGGCCGCGGCACAGCTGGGCTCCACGACGACGATCGGGCGGTCCGTGCCGTCATCCAGCGCCTCGGCGGCGTGGGTGAGCAGCGTGCGGGCGGTTCCGAGCTGTCCGGTGGAGATGTAGGTCAACCCGCAGCAGGCGTCGGCCGAGCAGGTCACCGGCTCCCCGGTCCCGGCCAGCACGCGGGCCGCGGCCCCGGCGACCTCGGGGCGGAAGCCCTTGGTGAAGGTGTCCACGAACAGCACCGCCCCGGGGGCGGGGGGTGCACCTGCCCCGGTTCCGCCGTCGTACCCGGTGGCCACCACGCGCGGGACCGTGGCGCCGCTGCCAGTGGCGCCGGGAGCCGTCGTGCCACCGGTGGCCAGGGTGCGTGGCGGGCCGGTCCGCCGGCGCGGGGCGGTGGCCAGGGCGGCGTCGACCTCGCGGCGCCAGGCGGCGGCGGGGGCGAAGCGCGGCAGGGTGCGGCGGGTGGTCAGCCCGCCGGCGGCGGAGACCACCTTGCCCAGCGGGGACCCCATGACCGCGTTGGCCAGCGGGGCGATCCGGCCGGCGAGCTTGAGCCACCGCGGCAGCCAACCCAGCGAGAAGTGCGAGAGCGGGCGCATCCGCCCCTCGTAGTAGTGCGAGAAGAACTCGGACTTGTAGGTCGCCATGTCCACGCCGGTCGGGCAGTCGGAGGAGCAGGCCTTGCAGGACAGGCAGAGGTCCAGCACCTCGCGGACCTCCTCGGACTTCCAGCCCTCCTCGACGCTGGCGGCGGTGCGGACCATGTCCTGCAGCACGCGGGCGCGGCCGCGGGTGGAGTCCTTCTCGTCGCCGGTGGCCCGGAAGCTCGGGCACATCACCCCGCCGGTGTCGGTGCGGCACTTGCCGACCCCGATGCACCCCTGCACGGCGTGGACGAACGGGTCGACCCCGTGGACGGTCCCGGGGCCGGAGGCGGGGGTGAGGTCGAAGCTGGTGCGCCAGTGGCGCTCCGGCACCCCGGCGAGCAGCAGGTGCTCGTCGAACGCGTCGGGGCTGGTCATCACGCCGGGGTTCAGGAGCCCGGTCGGGTCCCAGATGGCGCGGAAGGACTCGAACGCGGAGAGGATGGCGGGCGAGTACATCAGCGGCAGGAACTCGGAGCGGGCGCGGCCGTCCCCGTGCTCGCCGGACAGCGAACCGCCGTGGGCGACGACCAGTCGGGCGGCATCGGCGGTGAACGAGCGGAACACCGCCCGACCGGCGGCGCTGCGCAGGTCGTAGGTGACGCGCACGTGCATGCAGCCGGCCCCGAAGTGCCCGTACATCACGCCCTGCAGGCCGTGCTCGGCGAGCAGGTCGCGGAAGTCCGCGAGGTAGCCGGCCAGCCGTCCGGGCGCGACGGCGGAGTCCTCCCAGCCGGGCCAGGATTCCCCGCCGGTGTGCAGCCGGGAGGAGAGCCCGGCGCCGTCCTCGCGCACCCGCCACAGCGAGGCGCGTTCGGTCGCGTCCGGGACCACCCGGCCATCGACCATCCGGCCGATCGAGCGCAGCCGCTGCAGCAGCTCGTCGGCCTGGGCCTGGACATCCGCGGGGTTGGCCCCGTCGAGGTCGATGTACAGCCACGCCTGGCCCGCGGGGAGCCCGGTGACGGAGTCCTCGCCGCGGCGGGAGCGCATGGTCGCCACGATGGCGTCGTCGATGCCCTCGACGGCGGCGGGGGAGAACCCGAGGATCGTCTCGATGTCCCGGGCCGCCTCGACGACGTCCGGGTAGCCCACGCACAGCAGCAGCGCGCTGGCCGGCTTGGGGACCAGTGCCATGCGGGCCCGCACGACGACGGCGCAGGTCCCCTCCGAGCCCACGAGGGCCCGGGCGATGTTGAAGCCCTTCTCCGGCAGCAGGTGTTCCAGGTGGTAGCCCGAGACCTGGCGCTGGATCCGGCCCAGGTCGGTGCGGAAGCCGGCCAGGTTGTCCTGCGCCAGCTGCCCCAGCGCCCCGGTGAGTTCGGCGGCCCGGCGCACGGCGGCGCCGTCGTGCGGGTCGGTGGCGGTGATGGCACCGGCCGTGGCGGTCAGCCGGATCCCGTCGGAGGTGACGAGGTCGAACTCGATGACGTGGTCGCTGGTGCGGCCGTAGCGCACCGAGTGGTTGCCGCACGCGTCGTTGCCGATCGCCCCGCCGACCGTCGCCCGGGTCTTGGAGGACGGGTCGGGGGCGAAGGTCAGCCGGCCGCCGGTGCGGTCCTCGATCTCGCGGGAGAGCGTGGCCAGCACCATGCCGGGCTCGACGTCGACCCAGCGCGCCTCCTCGTCCACCGCCAGGATGCCGTTCATGTGCCGGGAGAAGTCCAGGACCACCCCCGGGCCGACGGCGTTGCCGGCCATGGACGTGCCGCCGCCGCGGCCGGTGATGGCCGTGCCGGTGGCCTGGCAGGCGCGGACCGTGGCCACCACGTCCGCGGCATCGCGGGGGAACACGACGGCGGCCGGGCGGATCCGGTAGTTCGAGGCGTCGTAGGAGTATTCCGAGAGACGGCGGGGGGTGGTGTCCGCCTCCACCCCCGCGTCGGCCAGGAGGCCGGCCACGGCCGGGTCGGTGGTCGGTGGTGCTGTCTGGGTCATGTGCTGCTGTCCCGGCCTAGGCCTTGGCGAAGGTGCGCTCGGACACGGCGGCGACCGCGGCCTCGAACCGCTGGAGGCCGAGGTCGATTTCGTCCGCGGTGACCACCAGGGCGGGGATCAGGCGCACGACGTTGCCCTGCGGACCGCAGGTCAGCGTCAGCAGCCCGTGCCCGGTGGTTTCCTGCTGGACCGCGGCGGCCAAGGCCGCATCGGGCTTCCGGTTGGCGGTGCTGAACTCGATGCCCTGCATCAGGCCCCACCCGCGGACGTCACCGATCGCCGGGAAGCGGGACTGGATCTCCTTCAGGCCGGCCTGCAGCTGGTCGCCGCGCACGCGGGAGTTCTCGACCAGGCCTTCGTCGTCGACGACGGCCAGGGTGGCCACGCCGGCGGCGGCGGAGACGGCGTTGCCGCCGTAGGTCCCGCCCTGCGAGCCGGGCCAGCCCTTGGACATCAGCTCGGTGGAGGCGGCGATGGCGGAGATCGGGAAGCCGGAGGCGATGCCCTTGGCGGTGATGAGGATGTCGGGGGTGGCCGTGGAGTGCTGGTGGCCCCAGAACTTGCCGGTGCGCCCGACGCCGGCCTGGACCTCGTCGATGATGAGCACGATGCCGTGGGCGGTGGCGCGTTCGCGCAGCCCCTCGAGGAAGCGCGGCGGGGTGGGCAGGTAGCCGCCGTCGCCCAGTGCCGGTTCGATGAGGAAGGCTGCGGTGTCGTTGGGCGCGGTGCGGGTGGTGAGCAGGTAGTCCAGTTCCTGCAGGGCGAAGTCGACAGCGGTGTCCTCGTCCCAGCCGTAGCGGTAGGCGTAGGGGAAGGCGGACATGTGCACGCCGGCCATCAGCGGGGAGAAGCCGGCGGAGAACCGGGTCCCGGCGGTGGTCAGGGACGCGGCGGCGACGGTGCGGCCGTGGAAGCCGCCCTGGAAGACCACGATGTTCGGCCGTCCGGTGGCCATGCGGGCCAGGCGGACCGACGCCTCCACGGCCTCGGAGCCGGAGTTGGCGTAGAAGACCGAGTCCAGTCCCGCGGGGAGCTTCTCGCCGAGCTTGTCGGTCAGTTCCAGCAGCGGCTGGTGCATCACGGTGGTGTTCTGGGCGTGGATGATCTTGCCGCATTGCTCGCGGGCGGCCTCGACGACGCGCGGGTGGCAGTGCCCGGTGCTGGTCACCCCGATGCCGGTGGTGAAATCGAGGTACTCGGCTCCGTCGGTTCCGTAGATCCAGGATCCGAGGGCGTGGTCGACCACCACGGGGGTGGCCTGCTTCAACAGGGGGCTCAAAGTCGTCATGAATTCATCGTGGGGGCGCGTCGGTAGATTGTCAACAATCTGTTCGGACGGTAGCGTGGATGACGTGGAACACACCGAGACCAACCGCCCCCGACTGGCCCTGCTCACCGCCGACGGCGTCCCCGACCCCCCTAACCTGGAGGCCATCCGGCAACGCGCCGACGTCGTTCTCGCCCGGGCCGATACGCTGGCCGAGGCCCTCGACGGCGCCGATGCCCTGCTGCTGTGGGACTTCTTCTCCTCCGCCCTCCGCGATGCCTGGCACGCCGCCGGGTCGCTGCGCTGGGTCCACGTGGCCGCAGCCGGCGTTGACGCCATGCTCTTCGACGGGCTCCGGGAGGCGCCGGTGGTGCTCACCAACGCCCACGGGACGTTCTCCCAGCCGATCGCGGAGTTCGTGCTCGCGTCCGTGCTCGCGCACGACAAGCAGCTGCACCGCAGCGAGGCGCTGCAACGCCAGGGCACCTGGCGGCACCGCGAACTGACCCGGACCGGCGGGTCGCGGGCGATCGTGGTCGGCACCGGCGGCATCGGCCGGGCCACCGCCCGGTTGCTGCGGGCCGTCGGCATGCAGGTCCAGGGTGCCGGGCGCACGCCGCGGGACACGGACCCCGACTTCGGCACGGTCTTCGCCAGCGACGAGCTCGCTGCCCGGGTGGGGGACGCCGACCACCTCGTGCTGGCCGCCCCGCTGACGGAGGCCACCCGCGGGATCCTGGACGCCCAGGTGCTGGCTGCCATGAAGCCCAGTGCGCACCTGGTCAACATCGGCCGCGGTTCCCTCGTCGACGAACAGGCCCTCATCGACGCGCTGCGGGACGGCCGGATCGCCGCCGCCTCGCTCGACGTGGTCGCCGTCGAACCCATGCCCGCCGACCATCCGTTCTGGCAGATGGAGAACGTGCACGTCTCGGCCCACATGAGCGGCGACGTCCATGGCTGGCGGGACGAGCTCGCCGACCAGTTCCTGGCCAACCTCGACGCCTACATCGCCGGCACACCGCTGAACAACGTGGTGGACAAGGACCGCGGCTACGTCAGTTCCGCGCCCGCGTCCTGACCGTCGGACACCCGGGCAGGTCAGGCCTCGGGATCATCCATGATCTCGCGGACTTCCTGGGCGCAACGGCAGGAGGCCGCAATCTTCGCCGCCCACTCCAAAGCCTCGGCATGGGAATCCACCTCGATGATCGAGAAGCCGCCGATGTGCCGGGTGACCTGGGTGTCGTCCACCGATCCATCGGTGCCCACGATGCTGACATCGTGGCTGTCCACACCGCCCCCGAAGATCCAGACACCGGCCTCCTGGGCCTGCCGGACCACGGCATGCGAGGCGGCCGCGACGGCGGGCAGGTCCTCCCTCGGGAACCTCATGTCCCCGTCGTTGAACGAGATCAGGTACCTCGCCATGGCCTTGCCTCCCTCTTCCGGCGGCGCTGGCCGCCGGCACGGTGGTCGCTTCGGACTGCCAGGAGTCTAACCCCGTACGCCGTCCTGGCCCACAGCCGATGAAGGCCCCCTCCGGCGGATACCGGATGGGGCCTCCAGGGGGACCTGGTTCCTAGCGGCCGGTGCCCCCGTGGACCTGGGCCTCGACATCGCTATCGAGCTCGAAGGCACCGTGGACCGCGCGCACCGCGGTGTCCAGCAGGTCCGCGTCGGTGACGACCGAGATGCGGATCTCCGAGGTGGAGATCATGTCGACGTTCACCCCGGCCTGGTGCAGGGCCTCGAAGAACCGGAAGGAGACGCCCGGGTTCGAGCGCATGCCCGCGCCGATGAGCGAGAGCTTGCCGACCTTGTCGTTGTAGGAGATCTTCTCGAAGCCGATCTCGGCCTGGGCTGCCTCGAGGGCGGCGATGGCGTCCTTGCCCTCGATGATCGGCAGCGTGAAGGAGATGTCGGTCTTGCCGGTCTCGGCCTTCGAGATGTTCTGCACGATCATGTCGATGTTCACGTTGGCCCCGGCGATGACACCGAAGATCTGTGCTGCCGATCCCGGGATGTCGGGAACGCCGATGACGGTGACCTTGGCCTCGGAGCGGTCGTGGGCAACGCCGGAGATGATGGGCTGTTCCATGGGTTCTCCCTCTTGGATCTTGATGTTGTCGTCGGGGCTGGGCAGCACCCAGGTCCCCTCGTGGTCGGTGAAGGACGAGCGCACATGCAGCGGCACGCCGAAGCGACGGGCGTACTCGACGCAGCGCAGGTGCAGGATCTTGGCACCGGAGGCAGCCATCTCCAGCATCTCCTCGCTGGAGATCGTGTCGATCTTCTGTGCGGTGTGCACGATGCGCGGGTCGGCGGTGTAGATGCCGTCGACGTCGGTGTAGATCTCGCACACGTCGGCGTTCAGGGCTGCGGCGAGCGCGACGGCGGTCGTATCCGAACCGCCGCGGCCCATCGTGGTGATGTTGTTCGATTCCCGGCTCATGCCCTGGAACCCGGCGACGATCGAGATGTAGCCCCGGTCGATTGCCTGGCGCACCCGGTGGGGGGATACGTCGATGATGCGGGCCTTACCGTGGACGGCGTCGGTGATCATGCCGGCCTGGGAGCCGGTGAAGGAGACGGCCTGGCCGCCGTTGGCATCGATGGCCATGGCGAGCAGGGCCATGGAAATGCGTTCGCCCGCGGACAACAGCATGTCCATTTCGCGGGCGGGGGGCGCGTCGGTGAGCTGCCCCGCGAGATCGAGCAGTTCATCGGTGGTGTCGCCCATGGCCGAAACCACGGCGACGACGTCGTTCCCGACCGCTTTGGTGGCGAGGATCCGGGCCGCGACGCGTTTGATGCCTTCGGCATCCGAGACCGACGAACCGCCGAACTTCTGGACAATCAGGCTCATGCGTTTTGCACACTCCACTGGGTTGAGGACAGGACGGCCCACCGCCAACCCGGCTGGGCACATGCTTAACCAGTGTAACGAGGCCCGGCGCGGTGCCCCGGTCGCATGACCGGCAGCAGTCATAATGCGCCCTGCGCCCGGCCCGGCGATGGGCGCGGAACAGGGCCCGGAACCCGGTGCGTCCAGGCCTGTGGCGGCGGTAGCGGGGGGATGCCCCGGCGCCGCCAGGGGACGGCGCGGGCGGGATGAAGACGCGTGGGCCACCCATCCCCCCGATGGGCGGCCCACGCGCGTCTAATGGGTGCCGATGGTCCCGTCGGCGTCGCCGAGCACGGCGTGCAGGAAGTCCTGCGTGCGCTGGTGCTTGGGGCTGCTGAACATGACCTCGGGAGCGGCCTCCTCGACGATCTTGCCGCCGTCGAACATGAGCACGCGGTTGGAGACATCCCGGGCGAACTGCATCTCATGGGTCACGATCAGCATGGTGATGTCGGTCGTCTCGGCGATGTTGCGCAGGATGGCCAGGACCTCGCCGACGATCTCGGGGTCCAGCGCGCTGGTCACCTCGTCGAGGAGCAGGATCTCGGGGTCCATGGCCAGGGCGCGGGCGATCGCCACGCGCTGCTGCTGTCCGCCCGAGAGCGAGGTCGGGTGCGCGTCGGCCTTGTCCGCGAGGCCGACCTTCTCCAACAGCTCCCTGGCCTTGGTGCCGGCTTCGGACTTCGACTGGCCGAGCACGTGCACCGGTGCCTCGATGATGTTCTCCAGCACGGTCATGTTGGGGAAGAGGTTGAACTGCTGGAAGACCATGCCGATCCGCTGGCGGATCCGCTTCTGGTCCTTCTTGCTGCGTTCGACCCGCTTGCCGTTGCGTTCCTCGTGGGTGAGTGGTTCCCCGTCGATGAAGATGTAGCCACCGGTGGCCTCCTCCAGCGTCATGACCAGGCGCAGGATGGTGGTCTTGCCGGACCCGGACGGGCCGATGAGGGTGACCCGGTCGCCCTTGGCGACGCTGAAGTTCAGGTCGTGCAGCACCACGTTGTCGCCGAATGCCTTCTCGACGTCGCGGAACTCGATCACGGGCGCCGCGGCGCGGTTGCCGGGCTTGTCCACGTCGACCGGGGTATCAGGTGTTGAAGGCAAGGCGCTTTTCCAATCTGCCGATGAGGAGTGAGGTGGGGTAGCTCGCCAGCAGGAAGATGACGCCCACCAGGGTCAGTGGTTCGATGTACCGGTAGGTGTTGCCGCCATAGATCAGGCCGGCATTGACCAGCTCGACGACGCCGATGACCAGCAGGAACGGGGTGTCCTTGAACATCGAGACCGCGTAGTTGCCCAGGGCGGGGATGGTCGCACGTAGGGCCTGCGGGATGACGACGGCGGTCCAGGTGCGTCGGGTGGACATCGACAGGGCGGTCGTTGCCTCCCACTGCCCCTTCGGCACCGCGTCGATCCCGGCCCGGTAGACCTCGGACATGTAGGTGGAGTAGTGGATGCCGAAGACGATCACGCCGATGGTCAGGGCATCCAGTGACAGGAACGTGTAGTAGGCGAACAGCAGCTGGACCACGATCGGGGTCATGCGGATGAAGTTCGCGATCCACTTCACCGTCCCGGCCACCGGGCGGGGGCTGATGCGCATCACCATGGCGATGACCAGGCCCAGGACGGCGGCGATCAGCGTCGAGAGCACGGTGACCACGAGGGTGACCTTCAGGAACTGCTCCAACAAGGTGGGCAGGACGTCCCAGACGGTTTCCGAATGCCACTCGAAGGCTGCGGGGATCACGCTGCACCTCCGGCCTCGGTGGTTGCCGTGGGCGCGGGCGAGAGGACCTTGCGCAGGGTGACCTGCTGGCCCAGCTTGCGCTTGGCCCGGTTCTCCAGGGCGTTCATCAGGAACGTGAGAATCAGGGCGATGATGAAGTAGCTCAGGAGTCCGACCACCCCGTACGCGAAGATGGTGTCCGTGACCCGCTTGAGCTGGTCCAGATGGTAGGTGAAGTCGGCGATGGTGATGAAGCTGACGATGGCCGTGCCCTTCATCAGGTGGATGAGCAGGTTGGACAGCGAGGGGATCATCAGGGCCCAGGCCTGCGGGAAGATGATCCGGTACATCCGCTGGACCGGCCCCAGGCTCAGCGCGGTGGTGGCTTCCCATTGCCCGGTGGGCACCGAGTTGATGGATCCGCGGACCACTTCGGCGCCGTAGGCCCCGTAGTTCAGGCCCAAGGCGAGGACGCCGACGACCAGGGGATGCATGTCGATGCCGAGCAGCGGCAGGACGAAGAACAGCCAGAACAGCTGGACCACGAGCGAGGTGCCGCGAAAGAACTCGATGACGATCCGTGCCGGGATCCGCGCCCAGCGGCTGGGGTGTGCGGCGGCGAGGCCGAGGATGACGGAGAGGACGAAGGCGGCGAGGCCGCCGAGGACGGTGAGCTCGACGGTGACCCACAGGCCGTCGAGGAGGCGGGGGAGGGCTTCACCAAGCGCCGCGAGTTTCTGGTCCACGGAGGATGGACTCCTTCAGCTGTTCAGGTGGGCCGGCAGTAGCCGGATGATGCGGTGGCCCCGGCCCGGTCCGGGCCGGAGCCACCTCGTGCAGTCACCGGAAAGCGGTCCCGGCGACCTTGTGGCTACTCGGCCGGTGCGCCCTTGCAGAGTTCCTCGGTGGTCAGGTCCTGGGGCGGCAGGTTCTCGGCGGTGAACCCGTATTCGCCCACCACGTCGAGGTAGGTCTTCTCCGATTCGGTG
>DATNBS010000161.1:0-12419 GCA_035571895.1 Arthrobacter sp.
CCTGAAGACCGTGCTGAACCAGCTCGACATGTTCGGCGAGCTGGTCCTGCCCGAGCTGCGCGCCGAGTACGCCAAGCGCAAGCCCGCCGACCACCCCGAACCGCCCACCCACGCCAACCTCGTCGCCGCCCGCCGGGCCGGCATCAAGCCCGCCACCGCCCGGAACGAGGTCCCGGTCCCCGTCGACACCCCGGAGGAATCCCATGCCTAGCCCCGTCTCCGTCCGCGACACCACGCAGGCGTGGGAGGCCCTGTTCAGCGCGCAGGTCACCATCATGCGCAGGCTCCAACGCCACCCGGCGTTCAAGCGGCTGACCATGCGCGAGTACGACGTGCTGGTGACCCTGGGCAAGTGCCCGAACGGGGGCATCCGCCTCGGGACGCTGAACGAGAA
The DNA here is from genome assembly GCA_035571895.1 of Arthrobacter sp. Classification (GTDB taxonomy): domain Bacteria; phylum Actinomycetota; class Actinomycetes; order Actinomycetales; family Micrococcaceae; genus Arthrobacter_H. The sequence goes on from DATNBS010000161.1 coordinate 395, forward strand.
CGTGCTGCTGAGCCAACCGAGCCTGAGCCGGATGGTCGACCGACTGGAGGCCAAGGGCTACATCAGCCGCTGCGGGGACCCGCAGGACCAGCGGGCCGTGCTGCTCTCGCTCACCGACGAGGGCCGCCGGATCCAGCGCGAGATCGGCCGCGAGCATGTCCGCCACATCCACGAGCTCATCGGCCCCGGCCTGGAGGCCGAGGAGTTCGCCGAGCTGACCCGCCTGACCCGCAAGCTCAGCGAGTCGGTGCAGTCCCGGGACTGACCCGCGGCCGGCCTCCCTAGAATAGGGGGATGAGCGCCCACCTCGTGGCCAAGGACCTCTCCGGAGGCCATGCCCACCGCACCCTGTTTTCCGGCCTGGACTTCACCGTCGCCCCCGGCGACGTCGTCGGGGTGGTCGGCGTCAACGGCGCCGGCAAGTCCACCCTGCTGCGTCTGCTGGCCGGCCTCGACACCCCGCAGGCCGGAACGGTCACCGCGTCCCCGCAAGGCGCGTTCATCGGGTGGCTGCCGCAGGAGCACGAGCGCATCCCCGGCGAGACGATCGCCGCCTACCTGGCCCGCCGCACCGGCTGCGCGGCGGCGACCACCGCCATGGAGGTCACCGCGGAGGCCCTGGGCTCGGGGGCCGCCGGCGCGGAGGATGCCTACGCCGACGCGTTCGAGCACTGGATGGCCTCCGGGGCCGCCGACCTCGAGGACCGCATCGGTCCCACGCTGGCCGAGCTCGGCCTCGGCCTCGACCCCGCCACCGAGATGACCGCGCTCTCCGGCGGCCAGGCCGCCCGCGTGGCGCTGGCGGCGCTGCTGCTTAGCCGGTTCGACCTGGTCCTGCTCGACGAGCCGACGAACGACCTGGACTTGGCCGGGCTCGAGCGGCTGGAGGACTTCGTGCGGGGCCTGCGCACCGGCGTCGTGCTGGTCTCCCACGACCGCGAGTTCCTCGCCCGCTGCGTGACCCGCATCGTCGAACTGGACCTGCCGCAGCAGAAGGTCGCGGTGTACGACGGCGGATACGACGCCTACCTGGCCGAACGCGACGTGGCCCGGCGGCATGCGCGCGAGGCGTACGACGAGTTCGCGGAGAAGAAGGCGGACCTGGTCTCGCGGGCCCGGACGCAGCGCGAATGGTCCTCGCAGGGGGTTCGCAACGCGATGCGCAAGGCCCCGGACAACGACAAGATCCGCCGCAAGGCCAGCACCGAGTCCTCGGAGAAGCAGGCGCAGAAGGTCCGGCAGATGGAATCGCGCATCGCCCGGCTGGACGAGGTCGCCGAGCCGCGCAAGGAATGGGTCCTGCAGTTCACGATCGGCTCCGCCCCGCGCTCCTCCTCCGTCGTCGCGACGCTGAACGAGGCGGTGCTGCGGCAGGGCTCGTTCACGCTCGGCCCGGTCTCGGTGCAGGTCAACGCCGGTGACCGGATCGGGATCATCGGCCGCAATGGTGCCGGGAAGACGACGCTGCTGCGGCTGCTGCTGGGACGGGCGGTCCCGGGGGCGGGGACGGCCTCGCTGGGCGCGAGCGTGGCCATCGGCGAGATCGACCAGGCGCGCGGGCAGCTGGACCCGGCCCTGCCGTTGGGCGATGCGTTCGAGGCGGTCGTCCCGCAGATGGCCGCCGGGGAGGTGCGGACCCTGCTGGCGAAGTTCGGGCTCAAGGCCGACCAGACGGCCAGCCGGGTCGCCGACCTCTCCCCCGGCGAACGCACCCGGGCCTCGTTGGCGCTGCTGCAGGCCCGCGGGGTGAACCTGCTGGTGCTCGACGAGCCGACGAACCACCTGGACCTGCCGGCGATCGAGCAGCTCGAGGAGGCGCTGGAGTCCTACACCGGCGCTCTGCTGCTGGTCACCCACGATCGGCGGTTGCTGGACAACGTTCGGCTGGACCAGCGCTGGGCTGTGGAGGCCGGACGGGTCGCCGTCGACGTCATGCGGTAGCCGGCGGGACTGCCCACCGCAGGACGGCGGCCATTCCTGCTCCGGGAAGCCGTGACGTCCCGCGGCCTTCTGAAAGAGTTGCTGACCGGTCAACTACGATGGTGCGGTGACTCCCACCGCGAACCCAGCTGCCCTCCAGGACCCCTCGCTGGACGGGACCCGCGACGACTGCAACGCACCCGCCCTGCGCGCACCGGTGTTGGTCCGGGGGCCTGTTCCCGACCTGCCGGGAATGACACGGGCCGGCGAGAGGCTCGCCCTGCTGTCTCCGGAACCGGTGGCGACCCTCGGGAACCGCCACTACGCCATGGACGGCGCGGCCATCGCCGCGGGAACGGTCGTCCTGCGGAATGCGGACGTCCAGGCAGCCCTGCCGGCGCATGCCGCCAATGGCTCCCTGCGGGACCTGGCCGAATGGTGGGCACCGCACGTGGTCAACCCGTCCTGCCTGTTCGTGTTGGATGCGTCGACCGAAGAAGCGCTCTGCCTCCCCGATCCCCTGGGTGGTGCCCTGGCCTTCGCCTTCAGCGGTGGCGGATACGACTTCATTTCCAGCGACATCGTTTCGCTGGTCCATGTCGCCGGCCTGGTGGGCATCACCTTGAAGAAGTCGGTGGAGTTCCAGGCCGAACGCCTCATCGTCGGCAACGGCGGCCTCACCCCGGCCAGCTACGACGGCGTGCGCCGCCTGGAGATCTTCGAGTACTGGGCCATGGACGCCGCCACCACGGTCCCGAAGGAGTACGGCCTCGCCGAGGAGATGCGCTCGGCGGACGTGTCGTACGTCGAGGTCATGCGCAGGCTGCGCGAGCAGGTGTTGGAATCGGTGGCCGCGATCTCGGCCATCCCGTCCGACTACCGCGTCGGGCACCTGACCGGCGGATTCGACTCACGCCTGGTCTTCGCGGCGATGGTCGAAGCCGGCTGCACGGACGCATTCAACTATTTCTGTTCCGGCCCACCAGGCACGGTGGACCGCATCATTTCGGACAACCTGTCCGCGTCCTTTGGCCTGAACCGCGGCATCAGCGGCGGCCTGACGGCCGCCCCTACCGACAAGGTGTCCGAGCGCCTCCTCGCTCCCCTGTTCTACAGCGGTGGCATGATCCCCACGGGGCCGACCGGGCGCGAGCTCCCCACCACGGTCGTGGCCTCGGGCGGAGGATATGGCGAGGTACTCCGGACGTTCTACGGTCCGCGGTTCAAGCCCCTGGACCAGGAGAACTTCAGCAGCAGCGACCTGATGGACCTGATGGCACCGAAGCTGCGCGGCCGTGAAAGCATCTTCACCCAGGCCGCCCGCGACGACATCGGCAGCCGCCTGCACCGGGAATGGACACGGCTCTCTGAAAGCGGGGAGCCCGCGGACTTCATCGGCGATGCCCTTTACTCGCGGATCAGGAACAGGTACCACATCGGCCAGGGCTCGCTCTTGTGGAGCCGCATCGGGGCACGCTTCGACCCGCTCTACTCCGTCTACGGCTACCAGCTGGCGCGGTCCCTGCCCTTGGAAGCCCGCGCGAGCAACGTCATCGGCTTCGACCTGATGGACTCGTTTGACGGCCAGCTGCGCTCCTACCCGTTCGACAAGAACCGCTTCTCCGAAACGTACGCAGCGATGCGTCGGGTGCCGGAGCCCCGGGAGGTGCCACCGCGCCCCTTCCGGGGCGAACCCCGGTCCTTCACGCCACCGTTCCGCTCCGGGGAAGTCCTCCCCCGACGGTTGGCGGGAATACAGGTCAACGAGGTGCAGGCAACGGCCGCCCAACGCCAGGCCTTCGTGGCCAAGGCGAAGAAGATCGGGGTCAACTACTGGCAGGTCGCTGCCCTGTCCTCGGCCCAGAAGGCACTCAAGGTGGCCCTGGAAACCGTGGACTTCTCGGCCATCGAGCACACCGTCAACAAGGCCTACATGCACAAGCTCAGCACCGGTCGGGTCGAACACCGGCAGGACGTGCGGGCCGTCTACTCCGCCTTCGACCTGATCGCCTGGCTCGGCGAGTAGCCCGCGACGCAAGCATCCGCAACGCAGGGGCGCCGGGGTGCGCCACCTGCGAAAGGTGGCGTGCCCCGGCGTCGTGCCTTGTTTGGTTGGGGTGGATCGGCTTGCGTGGATCGGTGTGGCCGGCTGGCCGCCCCCGGGATCGGTGGCTTCCGATCCGATGGCTCCCGTCCTGGTCAGTGGGCGACCACGTGGTGGCGCCGCTCCTCGGTGCTCGGCTTGATGGCCAGCGCCGTGACCACCAGGGCCACGATGCCCGGGATCCAGCTGCTCCACGCCACGCCCATGGTGTCGTAGTAGCTGCCCATCCACGGTGCGGCGATCACCAGCAGCGCGATCAGCGCCTGGATCCACTCGACGGCCGGGATGCCCGGCATCGCCAGGTTGACCAGGCCCGCGACGATCAGCAGGATACCGCCGACGATCATCAACGACATCGACGCCCCGGCCGGTTCGGTCCAGCTGGTGGAGAGGGCAACATACAGGCCGGCGGCTACCGTCACCCAGTCCTGCCAACGTGTCCATTTCTTCATGGCACTTCTCCTGTTCCTTGTCTTCTGGGGTTTCCACGGTGTCTCCGCGGATCACCCTGACTTCAGGGTGCACCTGCGGCCGCGGCGCCACTAGGGCCGAAGGTCCCACCGCCGCGGCTGGTCTGCCGGCGCACTGGATGGGCGGGCCCTTGGACTGCAGGGCCCTTGAACTGCGGGGCCGCTGGCTGTCCGTCCACATCGGGCCGAAGGTCCCTTGCCGGTCCGGTGGAGCGGGTCCATGCTGGGGGCATGAGCACGATTGGCCCTCCGGCCCAAGCGGCCCCGACGCCCGGGCCCGGTGATGCGGACGCCGCACGGGCAGCGCCGATCAGCGTGTACATCGTCGACGACCACGAACTGGTCCGGCGCGGGCTGCGCGAACTGCTCGAGGGCGAGGGGTTCGACGTCATCGGGGATACCGGCACCGCCCGGGAGGCACGCCGCCGGATCCCGGCGCTGCGCCCGGACGTCGCCGTGCTCGATGCCCGCCTGCCCGACGGGACCGGGATCGAGGTGTGCCGTGACGTGCGCCAGGTGGACCCGTCGCTGAACTGCCTGATCCTCACCAGCTACGACGACGAGGCCGCCGTGCGCGGTGCGGTCCTGGCCGGCGCCCTGGGCTACGTCCTCAAGCAGATCAAGGGCTCCGAACTACTCGAGGCGCTGCGCCGGGCGGCCCGCGGCGAATCCCTGTTCACCCCGGGCCTGAAGGCCGGCATCCTGCACGGCCTGGCGAACCCGCAACGCACCGACCCGCGGCTCTCGGCGCTGACGGTGCAGGAACGCCGCGTGCTCGCCCTGCTCGGCGAGGGCCTGAGCAACCGGCAGATCGGCTCCCGGCTGCACCTGGCGGAGAAGACCGTGAAGAACTACGTCTCCTCGGTGCTGGCCAAGCTCGGCTTCGAACGACGCACCCAGGCCGCGGTCTACATCTCCCGCCCCGGGACCGGGAACGACGGCGGCACCTGAACCCCGCCGGTTCCTCACCGGGCCGGGACGGTCCACTGCACGCGGGTGCCGCGACGGTTGCTGCCGACATGGCAGGTTCCGCCCAGTTCGGCAGCGCGCCGGTCCATGTTCGCCAGGCCGCTGCGCAGGGTCGGCCCGGAGAACCCGTGTCCGTTGTCCTTGACCCGCAGGCGCAATTCCTCGTCGTCCACGGTGACGGAGATGCTGATCCGGGTGGCGTGGGCGTGGCGGACCGCGTTGCTCAGCGCCTCGGTGATCACGGCCAGCAGGTTCGCGGTGGTGCGTTCGTCCTCGATGGCGTCCAGCGGTCCGCCCAGACGCAGCCGCGGGGTGAACGGCAAGGGCTCGCAGGCAGCCCGGACCGCCCGGACAATGGCGGTGCCCAGTTGCTCGCGCTCGCCCACGCTGTGGCGCAGCGCGTAGATCGTGTCGCGCAGCTCGCCGATGGTGGCATCGAGTTCGCCGGTGATCTCCTCCGCCCGGGCGCGGCTGGCGGCGTCCTCGAGGTGGCCCGCCAAGGCCCGCACTCCCAACCCGGCGGCGAAGAGCCGCTGGATGACGATGTCGTGCAGGTCGCGGGCGATGCGGTCGCGTTCGGCGAAGACGGCCAGTTGTTCGTGCAGCTGCCGGATGTGGGCGCGACCGATCGCCTGTTCCACCTGGGCTGCGAGCAGTCCGGCGAGTTGGAGGTCGGCGTCGGCGAAGCCCCCGTCGCCCGGGGGGCGTGCCAGGACCAGGAGGCGATCCCGGCCGGCATCCTGCCCGAGTCCGGCGACCAGAAGCTGGACGTGGGCCAACCAGTCCACCAGCCCGGGACGCGAGGTCAGGACCGTTTCCCCGGCGGCTTCCAGGGCCTCGGCGATGGGGCGGCCGGCGCGGACGCCCACCGGTGCGGGTTCACCTGTTCCGGCGGGATCGGTGCCGAGGGCGGGCGGCGTGGCGAACACCTGGCCGCGCAGCAGGGAAGCAGCTCTTCCCGAGGCCCCGGCTACGCGGTGGTGCTGCTCCCCCACGGGCAACAGGACCAGTGCGAGGGCCGCACCGCCGGCTTCGAGTGCGTGACTGGCGATGCCGTCGTAGTCCTCACCATCGGGTTCGGTGTCCCCGAGCAGCCGGCCGACCTCGGCACAGGCACGCAGCCAGCGGCCGAGGTCAGTCTGCCCGCCCACGGCAGCCGTCGCGGTTCATGGCAGCTTCGGATCAGTAGTGGCCGGGGTGGCGGCGCTTGGACATCCCGATGAATCCGAAGAGAGCCATGACCAGGCCCACGATCACGCCCAACCAGAGCGGCGTGTGGGCTTCTCCCTGCATGGGGTGATGGCCGAGCAGGGCGAACAGCGCGTACACCACGGCGATGGCGATGCCGAGGGTTAACCACCCGACACCGGTGTGGTCCTTGTGCTCCTGCGGATCCCGCGCATCCCGGCGAGCCTGCGGTCTCACGGCGATGGCCTTGCGTGCCATAGTCAGCTCCTCTCAATCGATCGGGGCGGGCGGCGCTGGGCCACCAGTCCCCGCTGGAGTCATCTGGGTGGCGCCCCGGCCCTGCCGGGGCAACCTCCGTCTTCTTCAACCTACGCCTGACAAGAAGCGATCACAACGCAAGCGCAGACCTTCGATGGTTCGGAATGCCTCCCGGCGCCTTGGGCAGCAGGGGCAGGCGGCCGTACGGTCGGGCATTCCCGCAAGCCGAAACCGCTGGCCTATGCCAGGGGGCACTGGTGACGTGCAGCTCAACACCCCCTCCCGGAGCCCGACTGGTGGGCTGCCCGGCTGACGGCCAGGACTGACTGCCCGGACCCTTGCATGGAATCTGCTGCGCGGGCATAGTCGGAAGATGTGGGGAACCAGCCCACACCACCAGCGTCCAACGGAGCAGGCAGGGAATGACGACCTCACCGGCCGCGGTATGGCATCGGAAACCGATCCGGGCCGAACATGCCGATGCCAAAACTGCCGTCTGGCGCCCGGTCGGTCGCGTCGTTCCGCCCGAGCGGGATGCCTCCCGCCAACCCACGGCACGCGGACTGGCATCCACGACGGAGTGCGGGGTGGCTCCCGGACGCGAGCGATCCCTTGGTCCTCGACGCAAGCCCGTGCCCGCCGCAGCAATGCATCGTCGGCACTGCCCCTCGTCGCGCCGGCACGTGCTCACGCGACGGACCATGTCCGGCAACCACTAGGAGGAACATTCCATGGCAACCACAGTCAGCGATTTCGTCATCCAGCGCATCAGGGAATGGGGCGTGAGCCGCGTGTTCGGATTCCCGGGCGATGGGATCGGCGCCTTTGATGGCGCCCTGGGCAAGGCCGACCGGGAGGGCGACGGGCTGGAATACGTCCGCCCGACACACGAGGAGATCTGCGCCCTGATGGCAACCGCGCACGCCAAATTCACCGGGGAGACCGGCGTCTGCGTGGCCACCTCGTCCCCCGGGGCGTTCCACATGCTCAACGGGCTCTACGACGCCCAAATGGACAACCAGCCGGTCGTCGCCATCGTCGGCCAGCAGGGGCTGAATGCCTTCGGCACCTTCGTCCAGCAGGAGAACAACCTGGAACGGACCCTTTCCGACGTCGCCGTCTACGTTCAGACGGTGGTTTCCCCCCAGCAGGCCCAAGCCGTGGTGGACACCGCATTCCGCACGGCGCGGGTCCGGCTGGGCCCGGCCGTGGTCATTCTCCCCCACGACGTGCAGGACATGGAGATGCCCGAATTGACGCCGGAGAACTGGGTTTCGCGCTCCAGCGCAGTGGCCCCCTCCACCGGTGTTGTCCCCCCACACCGTGAGATCCTCAAGGCCGCGGAAATCATCAACGCCGGCTCCAAGGTCACCTTCCTGGTCGGGCACGGCGCCAACGGGGCCTCGGCGGAAGTCATCAAGGCGGCCGAACTGTGCGGCGCCGGCGTCGTCACCGCCTTGCGGGCCAAACAGGTGATCTCCTCCGATGTCCCCTACCACACACAGCAACTCGGTTTGCTGGGTTCACGTCCCAGCGTGGATCAGATGGATGGCTGCGACACGCTGGTGATGTTGGGGACAAATTACCCCTACGCCCAATTCCTGCCCAAGACCGGGCAGGCCCGCGCCATCCAGGTGGACCTCAAACCCGAACAGATGGGCCTGCGCTACCCCACCGAATTGAACCTGTGGGGCGATGTCAAGGAAACGCTAGCCGCCCTGATCCCGCTCCTCGAGGATAAGGCGGACAAGTCCTGGCAGGACGGGGTCATCGAGTCGATGAAGGAGTGGGAGTCGGAGATGGAGGCCGAGGCCATGCTCTCCTACGACGACGGGGTGAACCCGCGTCGCGTCTACCACGAGCTGAACAAGCGCCTTCCCCCGCGCGCCATCGTCACGGCGGACGCCGGCTCGACGGCAGACTGGTACGGCCACCACATCCGTCTGCGCGAGGGCATGCTGGGAGATCTTTCCGGGCGCCTTGCCACGATGCTGGCGGCCATGCCGTACGCCACGGCCGCGAAATTCGCGCATCCCGACCGGACGGTGGTCTGCACGATCGGTGACGGCGCCTTCCAGATGCTGGGGATGAACGAGCTCATCACCGTCAAGAAGTACATGCAGAAGTGGGAGAACCCGCAGCTGATCATCATGGTCCAGCACAACGACGACCTGACACAGGTCTCCTGGGAAATGCGGACCGAGGATGGCAACCCCCTCTGGACCACATCGCAGGACGTGGAATCGATCGATTACGCCGGCTACGCCGAACTCCTGGGATTCACCGGCATCCGCGTGGAGAAGGACGAGGACGTGGCAGGTGCCTGGGACGCCGCCTTCGCCAACCGCGGCGTCACCCTGATCGATGCCCGCACCAGCAAGAACGTCCCCCCGCTGCCCCCACGGGTCGCGCTCGACATCGCCAAGAAGACCGGCCTGGCCCTGCTCAAGGGTGATCCAGAGGAAGCCGGGGTCATTAAGGACACCGCCAAGGCAGTGGCCACCGAGGCCGTTGAACGGGTGAAGGGGAAACTGCACTTGGGTGGTGACGACGACCAGAAGTAGCCCCGTCGGAGTGCAAGGCTACGGCCCGTGGCGCACACCTGGCATCCGCTCATCTCGGCGGCCTGCCGCCTGCACAAGCGGCAGGCGACGATCCTCCTCCCTCCCTGACGCGGGCGAGTACTCGGCGTCAGGTGGCGGGCCCCCGCGCCCCGGCGGATCGGGTCTCGACCGCGACGGCCTGCACGGCGGCCACCACGGCCCGGGCCGCCGTCGTCAGCTGGACCTCGGTCGCCTCGGTGGTGAAGCTCAACCGCACCGCGGTGAGCGCCACGTCGGGTGCGTAACCCATGGCGAGCAATACGGGTGAGGGGTCGGTGGAGCCGGCGGCACAGGCCGACCCCGAGGAGCAGACGATCCCACGGCGCTCGAGTTCGAGCAGCACCGCTTCCCCGTGGGTGCCCGGGAAGGCGAAGGAGACGATGCCCGGCACCCGGTGCACCGGATCACCGGTCAGCAGTGCCGCCGTCGTGCCTTGTCCTGCCGCGGGGTTTCCCGGGGCCGGGTTCAGGCCGGAGAGCACGGTGTCGATGAGGTAGTCGGACCGGCGGCGGGCGGCCTCGAAGTGCCCGGCGCCCCCGGCTGCGAGGCGCAGGGCGGTGGCGGTGGAGACGGCTCCGGCGACATTCTCCGTGCCCGAGCGCCGTCCGCGTTCCTGCCCGCCGCCGTGCAGCAGCGGCTCCAGGGCCAGGCGGCCGCGGATCATGGCCAGTCCGGCGCCCTTCATCCCGCCGAGCTTGTGCCCGGAGATGGACAGGGCATCGACATGGGCGGCCAGCTCGGCCACATCCAGCCAGCCGGCGGCCTGCACGGCATCGGTGTGCACCAGGGCACCGACGGTGCGGGCCGCGGCGGCGATCCCGGCGACGGGCTGGATGGTGCCGACCTCGTTGTTCACCGCCATGACCGACACCAGCGTGGTATCCGGCCGGAGTAGTGCGGTCACCTCGTCCGGGTCGACGCGGCCGCCGCGGTCCACGGGGACGACGTCGATGGCGAAGCCGTGGTGGCGGGCCAGGTAGTCGCAGGCCTCACGGACGGAGGAATGCTCGACGGCGGAGCGGACCAGGTGCCTGCCGCGGGGGTTGGCCAGGGCCAGGCCGATGAGGGCGAGGTTGTTGGCCTCGGTGCCGCCGGAGGTGAAGACGATGTCGCCGGTGCGCACGCGCAGCGTGGAGGCGGCGGTGGTGCGGGCGTAGTCCAGGGCGCGGGCCGCGGTCTCGCCGGGTCCGTGGTGGCTGGAGGGGTTGCCGAAGTCGCGGGCCATGAGCGGCCAGACCAGCTCGAGGATCTCCTGCCTGACCGGGGTCGTGGCGGCGGCGTCGAGGTAGATCACCGCTGTTCCCCCGTCCCGGTGCGCATGCCGACGCGGGTCCGGCCGTCGGTGATCCGCACGTCGAGCCCCAGGTCCAGGGCGCGGACCGAGTGCGTCAGGGACCCGGAGGAGATGACGTCCACGCCGGTGGCGGCGATGTCCGCGACGGTGTCCAGCCGGACGTTGCCCGAGGCCTCCACCAGGGCGGCGCCGGCGATGCGGCGCACGCCGGTCGCCAGGTCGGCCAGGGAGAAGTTGTCCAGCATGATGGTGTCGACCCCGGCAGCCAGGACGGCGTCGAGCTGGTCGAGCGAGTCGATCTCCACCTCGAAGTGCACGGTGTGGCCGAGCCGGGCGCGGGCGGCGCGCAGGGCGCGGGTCAGCTCGTCGCCGGTGCCGAGCAGGGCCAGGTGGTTGTCCTTCGCCATGACGGCCTCGGAGAGCGTGCCGCGGTGGTTGTGCCCGCCGCCGCAGCGCACGGCGTAGCGCTCCAGGGCGCGCAGGCCCGGGGTCGTCTTGCGGGTGTCGGCGATCCGGGTGCCGGTCCCCGCGGCGGCGTCGACGAAGGCGCGGGTCTGTGTGGCGATCCCGGAGAGGCGCTGGAGCAGGTTCAGCCCGACGCGCTCGCCGGCCAGCACGGCCCGGGCGGGCCCGGTGACGGTGGCGAGCACGTCGCCGGCGGCGAAGGGCTGGCCATCGGCGAGCGCGGACGTCACGGTGGCAGCCGGGTCGGTCAGCACCATGGCAGCCTCGAAGACGGCGAGCCCCGACAGGATCCCCGGCTCGCGGGCGACGACGTCTGCCGTGGCGGTCGCGTCGGCGGGGATCAGCACGTTGCCGGTCAGGTCCCCGGTGGGGTTGTCCTCGGCGAGCGCTGCCTCGACGATGTCGCGGATGACGCGTTGCGGGACGGGCAGCGGGTCGACGACGTGCGCGGGGTGGCCAGCCGCTGGCGTGTGGGGCTCCGGCGTCTGGGCCGCAAGGGTCTGGGTGGTCATGTCGTTCCTCATTGGTGGGTGCTCCCCGTCAGGAGCAGATCGGCAGGCCTCGCTGCGGAAGTGGCGGCGGTATCGGTCGCTCCGGTATCGGTGGTGCCCGCCCGGATCCCGGAACGGACGAAGCCGACGCGGCCACCCGGCCCTCCCGTACCGTTTGCCGGTGCGTCCAGCCGGTAGTGCGCGCCGATCGACCCGGTCCGGGCCAGCGCGGCTTCGGCGATGATGCGCCCGACCGTGGTGAG
>DATNBS010000162.1:0-4941 GCA_035571895.1 Arthrobacter sp.
GCCGACGCGGACGTGCCCTACCAGGAGTTCGTCTCCAGCAACGTCATGCCCTGCGGCTCGACCATCGGCCCGTTGACGGCGACCCGGCTGGGCATCCGCACCGTGGACGTGGGCATCGCCCTGCTGTCGATGCACTCCGCCCGGGAAATGTGCGCAGTGGAGGACCCGCTGCGTCTGGCCCGTGTCGCCGAGGGGTTCTTCACCGCCTAGCCCCGCCCGCCAGCGGATTGGTACCAGGCGGGCGCACGGCGGATCGCCGCACGACATCCACCCGCGTGTCACCGGCGGTTCACCTGGGCGTGCTGTGCTCTCGGGCATGAGCTCGCCGCAGGAAACGCACCGCACATTCCTTCCGGAGGTCCAGGCCCTGCGCGCCCTGGCCGTCCTGGTGGTCGTCGCCTACCACCTGGAACCGCGCGTCGTCCCCGGCGGCTTCGTCGGGGTCGACGTGTTCTTCGTGATCTCCGGGTTCCTGATCACCGGCCACCTGGTTCGCGAGGCCCGGCGGAACGGGCGGATCGACCTGCCCGCGTTCTGGGCCGGACGCGTCAGGCGCATCCTGCCGGCAGCCCTGGTGGCCATCGCCGCCGTCGTCGTCGCCACCTTGGCCCTGGCGCCGGTCACCCAGTGGGGTACCATCGGCCAGCAGGCGCTGGCATCGGTCTTTTCGGTGCAGAACTGGGCGCTCGCCGCGGACTCCGTGGACTACCTGGCCGCCGAGGAACCCCCGACGGCTCTGCAGCACTTCTGGTCGCTCGGCGCCGAGGAGCAGTTCTACCTCGTCTGGCCGCTGCTGGTCATCGCAGCGCTCGCGCTGGTGCGACCCCGGGCCCGGCCAGGCCGCCGCTCCGGGATGCGCGACGTGCGCCGGCCGCTGCTGGGGCTCTGCGGAGGTGTCACCCTCGCCTCGCTGGCCTACGGCGCCTGGCTGACCTCGACCGGCGACCCCGCGGCCTACTTCGTGACGCCGGCACGCATGTGGGAACTCGGTGCGGGCGGACTGCTCGCCCTGGCCCTCGCCGGCCGCGCCGACGGCACCGTGCCGCGTCTCCCGCGTCCCCCGGCCGTCCCGCTGGCCCGCTCGCTGCTGGCCCTGGCGGGGCTGGCGGCCATCGGCTGCGCCGTCCTGGGGTACGACGACGGAACACCCTTCCCGGGCCTCGCCGCCGCAGTCCCGGTGCTCGGGACGATGGCGGTCATCCTGGGCGGGCGGACTACAGGGCCGCTGGGCCTGCACCGGCTGGTGGAAGCGCCAGCAGTGCAGTGGATCGGCGCCGTCTCCTATTCGCTCTACCTCTGGCACTGGCCGATCCTCGTCTTCTTCATCCTCGTCGACGGCGGCGAACCAGGCCCGCTGGAAAGCCTCGGGCTGTTGGGACTGGGCCTGCTGGCAGCCTGGGCCGGCCACCATTTCGTCGAAACACCGGCCAGGCACTGGCACCCCGTGGCACACAGCACGGCGCGCGCCCTCGCGGCCGGTGCCGTCGCCACCGTGCTGGCGGCCACGTTCGCGGTCGTGCCCACGGTGGGCCAACGGCAGGCCGCCGAGGCCCAGGCGAAGGCCGCGGGATTGCTGGTGGCGGAACGGCCAACGGGGTTCGGCGCGGCCTCGATCGATAGCGGCGCAACCTTTGCCTCGGCCAACCGGCAGATCGTCCCGTTGCCGGCGGAGGCGGCCGCGGACAAGCCGGACCTGGGCCGCTGCGTCGGCGGACCGGGCGATGCCACGACCCCCGAGTGCGAATTCGGTCCCGACGGGGCGGACTTCACGATCGCCCTCGTCGGCGATTCCCATGCCGTTCAGTGGTGGAAGGCGCTGGAGCCCCTCGCCAGGGAAAACGGCTGGAGGATCGTGACCTACCTGAAGAACTCCTGCGCCTTCACCGGCGCGGTGCGCACCGAGCAGCAGGAGGGGAAGATCGACTGCGTCGGCGCGAACCAGGCCACGCTGGAGCGGCTGGTCGACCGCGGGGACGTCGACGCCGTCCTCACGGCCGGCTGGACCGGTGCCGCCTTCCGGGGGGACCCCGCTGCGGGCGTGGCCGCCTACTGGACCCGGCTGGAGGATGCCGTGATCCCGGTCCAAGCGATCCGCGACACCCCCCGGCCGGGCCGGGACCAGCGGGCCCGCGACTGCGTGGCGGCGCATCCGCAGCAGCTGGACCGGTGCGGACAGGACCGCTCCAAGGCGTTCGAGGACGATGACTGGATCAGCGCCGGCCAGCGGCTGGAGCCGCGGGTGGGCCTGCTCGATTTCAGTGACCGGTTCTGCACCGCGGAATTCTGCCCCGCGGTGGTGGGCAACGTGCTGGTCTACCGGGACGCGCACCACATTTCCGACACCTACATGTCCACTCTTGTCCCGGCCTTCGGACACCGGCTGGCCGAAGCCCTGCGCGTCGACGGCGTGGCGGACGAGGCGGGCGTGTAGCGGGCAGGTACCCCGTGATCCACAGGCCGGGCGGCGCCCTGCCGCGCGCGGAGGCCACCGGTTAGGGTGGTGGAACCGGCATCGGGTAGGATTGCTCAGGCTGTTTGTGTCGTTTCTGATCCCTGAAACGGCAACGGCCAACGCACAGAACCTCCTGTTACGGAAAGACCGTGACCGTTTAGCCCAAAGGAGGTGGGTTCACATGCGTGCATACGAACTGATGGTACTGATCGACCCCGAGGTCGACGAGCGTACCGTGGAACCGACTCTTGGCAAGTTCCTCGATGTCGTCCGCAACGACGGTGGCACCGTCGACAACGTTGATATCTGGGGCCGCCGTCGGCTGGCCTACGAGATCAAGAAGAAGGCAGAAGCCATCTACGCGGTGGTCACCTTCACCGCTACCCCGGCTACTTCCGCCGAACTTGACCGCCAGCTGTCTCTGAACGAGACGATCCTGCGCACCAAGATCATCCGCCCGGAAGACCAGAAGGTCGCGGCAGAGTAATTCTGCCTGGACCATTCGTAGAAACCGACTCTAGGAGGCACCATGGCAGGCGAAACCGTCATCACGGTCATCGGAAATCTCACCGCTGATCCGGAACTGCGTTTCACCCCGTCGGGCTCGGCGGTGGCGAACTTCACCATCGCCTCGACCCCTCGGACCTTCGACCGCCAGACCAATGAGTGGAAGGACGGCGAAACGCTGTTCCTGCGCGCATCGGTGTGGCGTGAGGCTGCCGAAAATGTCGCCGAGACGCTGACCAAGGGCATGCGCGTCGTCGCCCAGGGCCGGCTGAAGTCGCGTTCCTTCGAAACCAAGGAAGGCGAAAAGCGCACCGTGATGGAGCTTGAGGTCGACGAGATCGGCCCCTCGCTGCGATACGCCTCCGCCAAGGTCACCCGCACCCAGCGCAACAACGCAGGGGGCGGCGGCTTCGGTGGCGGCAATGCCGGAGGAAACTTCGGCGGCGGAAACCAGGGCGGCGGTGGATTCGGCGGGGGCAACTCCGGCGGAAACAACGGCGGCTGGAATGCGCCGGCCGACGATCCGTGGTCCTCGTCCTCCTCCTCCGGCGGGGGATGGGGCAACACCGGCGGATCCGACGAACCGCCTTTCTAAAGCACCACCATTTATTCACCATCCCGCAGAAGAATTCTGCGGGCTCCACCAGATAAAGGAGCTCCACGATGGCTAAGGCTGAACTCCGTAAGCCCAAACCAAAGTCCAACCCCTTGAAGGCCGCTGACATCACCGTCATCGACTACAAGGACGTCGCATTGCTGCGCAAGTTCATCTCCGACCGCGGAAAGATCCGTGCCCGTCGCGTGACCGGCGTCTCCGTCCAGGAGCAGCGCAAGATCGCCCAGGCCATCAAGAACGCGCGCGAAGTTGCCCTGCTGCCTTACTCCGGCGCTGGCCGCGGCTAAGGAAGGGATAACACCATGGCAAAGCTCATTCTGACCCACGAAGTAACCGGGCTCGGCACCGCCGGCGACGTCATCGAGGTGAAGGACGGTTACGCCCGTAACTACCTCCTGCCGCGCGGCTTCGCCCTGACCTGGACCAAGGGTGGCGAGAAGCAGGTCGAGTCGATCAAGGCCGCCCGCACCGCCCGCGCCGTTGCATCCCTCGAGGATGCGCAGGCACTGGCCGCTTCCCTGTCCTCCCAGCCGGTCAAGATCACCGTCAAGGCCGGACAGGGCGGGCGCCTCTTCGGCACCGTCAAGACCGACGACATCGCCAAGGCCGTCCAGGCCGCCGGCCTCGGTTCGATCGACAAGCGCACGGTGGAAATCCCCGAGCACATCAAGTCGACCGGCAACTACCAGGCCACGGTGCGTCTGCACGAGGACGTCTCCGCGACCGTCGACCTGCAGGTCGTCGCTGCCAAGAAGTAGCCGCCACGGAACGGTGGGCAATCACCGGCCGTGCACCAGGGGGCCCCGCGCTTACGGCGCGGGGCCCCCTGCTCGTGCAGTACGCGATACCGGCGACACCTTGCGAAATATTGCGTGGACCTTTGACGGGCAGCTCGTCTCGCGCCTAGCGTAGCTAGTGAATCAAGAGCGTCAACATCCAAGCCCTGGCTCGTTGGCCGGCAACCCTCTCACGGTAGTGGGGTGCTCCAGGTGATGATTCGGCCGCCCGGATCCCCCGGACGGCAAGTACCGCACAACCATCGCGGCCGTGGCCCGGTGATGTGCCCTACGCCGGAGGTAGCGCAGATGACACTGTCCACCGATCTCGAACCCGACGCACTTCGCCAGGCCTTTGCGCAGCATCCCTCGGGAGTCGCCGCGCTGTGCACGATCATCGACGGGGAGCCGCAGGGCATCGTCGCCTCATCGTTCACCGTCGGGGTCTCCATGGATCCGCCGCTCGTGATGTTCGCCGTGCAGAACACTTCCCGCACGTGGCCCGTTGTCCGGGGGGCCGGCCGGATTGGCGTCTCGGTCCTGGGCGAGGGGCATGATGGCGTCTGCCGGCAGATCGCCTCGAAGTCCGG
>DATNBS010000163.1:0-5252 GCA_035571895.1 Arthrobacter sp.
TCATGGACATGTCGATCCAGCAGAACGTGGCGCTCGCCTCGCTGGCCCGGCTGCGGCAGGGCGGCCTCATCCGGTCCGCCGCCGAACGCGCGTTCGCCACCGACTGGGCTCAGCGGCTGCGGCTGAGGTACGGCCGGCTCACCGACCCGGTATCCACGCTGTCGGGCGGCAACCAGCAGAAGGTCGTCCTGGCCAAATGGCTGGGCCGCCACCCGGCGCTGCTCATCGTGGACGAGCCGACCCGCGGCATCGACATCGCCACCAAGGCCGACGTGCACGAGCTGCTGGTCCGGCTGGCCAGGGAGGGAATCGCCATCTTGATGATCTCCTCGGAGCTGCCGGAGGTGCTGCACATCGGGGACCGGATCCTGGTGATGCGCGAGGGGCGGCTGACCGCCGAGTACTCCCACGAGGAGGCCTCGGAAGAGAAGATCATGTCCGCGGCGACCGGCCAGCTGGAGCACTCGAAATGAGCGCGACCGTCGACACCCGGCAGGAAACCGCGGGCGGGCCGCCGCGCAGCAGCTCGCGCCGCCTGACCGAGCGGGTGTTCCGGGTCAGGGAATCCGGCATCATCGTCGTCTGGATCGTGTTCGTCGCGATCACCGTGGGCCTCGAGCCGCGGTTCGCCAGCCAGCAGGAAGCGCAGTTCATCCTGGCCAACACCACGATCTTCGCCCTGCTTGCGCTCGGCGAGACGATGGTGATCGTCAGCCGGAACGTGGACCTGTCGCTCGGTTCCGTGGTGGGGCTGTCGGCCTACGTCTCGGCCAGCCTGTTCGGCCAGATCCACGGCATCCCGATCGTGGTGGTCTTCCTGGTCGGCCTGGGGATCGGGCTGGCGGTCGGCGTCGCCAACGGGCTCATGGTCGCGATCGGCCGGGTGCCGAGCCTGGTGGTCACGCTCGCGACCCTGTATATCGTGCGGGGCCTCGACATCCTCATCGTGGGCGGCAACGAGGTCGTCGCCCAGACGCTGCCCAACGCCTTCATCGAGATCCCCCGGGCCGGCGTCTACGGAGTCCCCTACCTCGCCATCGCGATCGCGGTGGTGATCGGCATCGGTGCGTACTACCTGCGGTCATACCGGTCCGGGCGCGACCTTTACGCGATCGGCTCCAACCCGGAGGCGGCGCGGCTGGCCGGCATCGCGGTGGGCCGGCGGGTCTTCACCGCCTTCGCCGTGAGCGGGGCGATCGCCGGGGTGGCCGGGGTCCTGTGGGCGGCCCAGTACCAGACGGTCGACTCCAACGCGGGCACCGGCTACGAGCTGACCGTGATCGCCTCGGTCGTGGTCGGCGGGGTGGCGATCTTCGGGGGGAGCGGGAGCGCGGTCGGGGCGGCCATCGGGGCGCTGCTGCTCCAGACCATCAATTCGGCCCTCTACGTGCTGGGCATCTCGCCGTTCTGGGACCAGGCGATCGCCGGGGCTCTGCTGCTGGCCGCCATCACGCTCGACCGGATCATCTCGCTGAGGCTCACGGCCGCGCTGAGACGAAGGAGTGCCGGTGTCGGAACCTAGCCTGCTCACGCGGCCGCCGGAGCCGGAGCACGGACGCGGCCGGGAGCTGCGGACGGCGATGCAAAGTGCCGTGCGATGGGAAACCGGCCTGGCGCTGGTCGTGGTGGCCATCTTCGCGTTCGGCGTCGCCGTGTCGCCCGATTTCCTGACCGCGTCGAACCTGTTCAACCTGGGCGTGACCTCCGGCGAGGTAGCGATCATGGCCCTGCCGATGACGCTCATCATCATCAGCGGGGAGATCGACCTGTCGGTCGCTTCCATCCTGGGCATGTCCAGCGCGCTGCTCGGCTTCCTGTGGGCCAGGCACTGGCCGATGCTGCTCATCTTCGTCATGGTCGCCCTGCTCGGGGTGGCCGCGGGCCTGTTCAACGGGCTGATGGTCACCCGCGTCGGGCTGCCCTCATTGGCGGTCACCATCGGCACGCTCGCGCTCTACCGCGGGGTCGCGCTCATCATTCTCGGCTCGAGCACGGTCTCCAACTTCCCCGCCCCCTACAGCACCATCGGCGTCCTTGGCGTGGCGAACTCCAGCCTGCCCTGGAACGTGGCGATCTTCGCCGTGCTGGCGGTGATCTTCGGCGTGGTGCTCCACTTCACCGCCACCGGCCGGTCCATCTACGCCATGGGCGCGAGCCCGGAGGCGGCGCTCTACGCCGGGATCCGGGTCAAGCGGATCAAGCTCCTGCTGTTCGTCACCTCCGGCGTCGTCTGCGCGCTGGCCGGGGTGCTGTGGACCTTCCGGCTCTCCACCGCCGTGCAGAACAACGGCATCGGCATGGAGCTGACCGTGGTCGCCATCGTGCTGCTGGCCGGCGTGTCCATCTTCGGCGGCAAGGGCTCGATCATCGGCGTGGTGCTCGCGGTTCTCGCGTTCGCCGGCCTGCAGGACGCCCTGCTGCTGACCAACTTCAACCAGGAGGCCACCGGGATCGTCACCGGCGGGCTCCTGCTCATCAGCGTTTTCGTGCCCACCGCGGGATCCGTCGTGGCCCGGTCGCGCGAGTGGTTCCGAGCCCGGGGCCACCGCGCGCCGTCCGCGATAGGCGCGGGTCATGAATGACGCTCGCGCGCCGGCCACCACACCAGGCCCGGCGCATCCCCCCGCTGGGTCCGCCGAGTTCCGGCTGACCCATCCCGGTAGTGTCCGTCCGTTCGGATTGAAAGGATTCAGTATGAGACGGTCCCTGAAGCGGGTGCTGTGGGCTCCCGCGGTGCTCCTGGTCGCGGCCTCCGTGCTCGCCGCGTGCAGCTCGTCGGGCAGCTCGTCCAGCAGTTCGTCGTCCCCGGCCTCGGCATCGGGCGGGCTGAAGAAGGGCCTCAAGGTCTTCGTCATCCCCAAGAACCTGGGCAACCCCTACTTCACCACCGCCGACAGCGTGAAGACCGGCGGAGCGCTCGCCGCCCTGAGCGCCCTCGGCGCCACCGGCAGCGAGACCAGTGGCACCCAGGCCACGCCCGCCTCGCAGATCCCGGCCATCCAGGCGGCGATCAGCAAGGGGGCGAACGCCCTGATCGTGTCCGCCACCGACCCATCGGCGCTCTGCCCGACCCTGAACGGCGCCATGGCCAAGGGCATCACCGTCATCACCTACGACTCCGACGCGCCCACCTGCCGCAACCTCTTCGTGAACCAGGCCTCGACCGCCCAGATCGGGACCAGTGAGGTGGATCTGCTGGCCAAGCAGATCAACAACACCGGGGATATCGCGATCGTCTCCGCGGCCGCCTCGGCGACCAACCAGAACGCCTGGATCGGGTACATGAAGCAGGAGCTGAAGAAGTTCCCGAAGATGCACCTGGTCAGCATCGTCTACGGCAACGACGACCCCACAACCGCGACCCAGGTCACCCAGGGGCTGCTGCAGTCCCACCCCAACCTCAAGGGCATCATCTCGCCGACCACGGTGGGCATCCTGGCCGCGGCCCAGGTCCTCGACACGCCCAAGTACCGCGGCAAGATCGCGCTCACCGGCCTGGGCACCCCCAACTCGCTCAAGAAGTACGTGGCCGACGGCACCATCCAGTCCTTCGAGCTCTGGAACCCCGCCGACCTCGGCTACCTGGCCGGCTACGCCGCGGTGAATTACGCCTCCAAGACGATCACCAGCGCGTCCGGCCAGTCCTTCACCGCGGGCAAGCTCGGCAAGTTCACGGTCGGCGCGGACAAGACCATCCTGCTGGGGCCGCCGTTCGTGTTCACCAAGGCCAACATCAGCCAGTTCAACTTCTGACCCTGGAGGCGGGCCGACCGCCGGGCGGCGATCCCGCCCGGCGGGCCGCCTCCCGGCCAGCCAGACCGGTGGGCGCCGGGACGGGACCCCCGCCCGGCCCGGCGTTCACCCTGGCCTGGCACCCCACCCTGGTCATGGACGACAATGCCTCAGGAGGTGCAGTGGAGCGCGTCTGCTTCCTCGCCCGGGTCCGGCCGGACCGGCTGGAGGAGTACCGGGCGGCCCACCGCCAAGTCTGGCCCGAGATGACCGCGGCGCTGACGAGCGCCGGCTGGGCCAACTACACCATTTTCCTGGCCGACGACGGGCTGCTCGTCGGCTATCTGGAGACCGATGACTACGAGGCGGCGCTGCGGCGGATGGCGCAGGCCGACGTCAACGAACGCTGGCAGGCGGAGATGGCGCCGTTCTTCGCCGACCTCGGTGACCAGCGGCCCGATGAGGGATTCCGCCGGATCACCGAGATCTTCCACCTCGACTGACTGGGACGAGACGATGCCTGATGTGACCGCCGTGAAGAGCGCCCTCCGGGCGCACCGGATCGAGCTCCCGTCGTGGGCCTTTGGCAATACCGGAACCCGGTTCAAGGTGTTCGCCCAGCCGGGAGTGCCGCGCACGCCGCAGGAGAAGATCGACGACGCGGCGCAGGTGCACGCGTTCACGGGAGTGGCGCCGAGCGTCGCGGTGCACATCCCCTGGGACAGGGTCGATGACTACGCGGAACTGGCCGCGTACGCGCGCGATCGCGGGGTGGCGATCGGGACCGTCAACGCGAACGTGTTCCAGGATGACGACTACCGGCTGGGCAGCGTGGCCAACCCGGACCCGCGGGTGCGCGCCAAGGCGCTGGCGCACCTGATGGAGTGCATCGACATCATGGACGCGACCGGGTCACAGGACCTGAAGCTCTGGTTCGCGGACGGCACCAACTACCCGGGCCAGGATGACATCCGGGGGCGGCAGGAGCGGCTGGCCGAGGCGCTGGCGCTGACGTATGAGCGGCTGGGCCCCAGCCAGCGCATGCTGCTGGAGTACAAGCTGTTCGAGCCGTCGTTCTACACCACCGACGTGCCGGACTGGGGCACCTCGTTCGCCCACTGCCTGCGACTGGGCCCGAAGGCGGTGGTCTGCGTGGACACCGGGCACCACGCCCCCGGCACCAACATCGAGTTCATCGTGGCCCAGCTGCTCCGGCTCGGCAAGCTCGGCTCGTTCGACTTCAACTCCCGGTTCTACGCCGACGACGACCTCATCGTCGGCGCCGCCGACCCGTTCCAGCTCTTCCGCATCCTCGTCGAGGTCGTGCGCGGCGGCGGCTACGGGAAGGACTCGGACGTCGCGTTCATGCTCGACCAGTGCCACAACATCGAGAAGAAGATCCCCGGCCAGATTCGCTCGGTGCTCAACGTGCAGGAGATGACCGCGCGGGCGCTGCTCGTGGACCGCGAGGCGCTGACGCAGGCCCAGGAGGACGGCGACGTCCTGCTGGCCAACGAGAT
>DATNBS010000164.1:0-13470 GCA_035571895.1 Arthrobacter sp.
TCGCCGTCGAGGTCTGCCGGGGCGGTGAGCGCGGTAGCGGGGCCGGGCGGTGGGTCGCCATCGGTGGCGGCAGCGTCGGGGGTCTCCCAACCGCGCGCCGAAATGTAGCGGACCATGGTGTTGAGCACCGCCATCACGGGCACGGCGAACAGTGCCCCGGCGATGCCGGCGATGAGCGAGCCGCCGGCGACGGCCAGGACGACGGCCAGCGGGTGCAGGCTCACCGCCCGTCCCATGACCAGCGGCTGCAGGATGTGGGACTCGGCCTGCTGGACGAGCAGGACGACGGCGAGCATGATCAGGGCGTTGACCCAGCCGTTGGCGACCAGAGCCAGCAGGACGGCCAGCGCGCCGGTGACCAGGGCGCCGATGACGGGGATGAAGGAGCCGAGGAAGACCAGCCCGGCCAGCGGGAATGCCAGCGGGACGCCGAGGATGGCCGCGCCGACCCCGATGCCGACGGCGTCGATGAAGGCCACGAAGAGCTGGACGCGGACGTAGTTCACCAGGCTGATCCAGCCCTTGCGTCCTGCCCCGTCGGTGGCGGCGCGGGCCCGGCGCGGCATCAGGCGGACCACGAAGGCCCAGATGCGTTCGCCCTCGAGCAGGAAGAAGACCAGCGAGAACAGCGCCAGCAGCAGGCCCGCGGCGAAGTGCCCCAGCGTGCTGCCCCAGGACACGGCCCCGCTGAGGATGGTGTCGCTGTTGGACTGCAGCTGCGTCAGGACACCGTCGATGTAGCGGTCGACGTCCTGGTTGGTCAGGTGCAGGGGCCCGGTGGAGAGCCAGTGCTGGACCTGCGAGATGCCGGTCAGCGCCTGCTGCCACAGGCTCATCATGCCGCGCGCCATGGTCCGCCCGACCAGCAGGAGCAGTCCGAGGATGACGGCGAGGAACGCCAGCATCGTCAGGCCGGTGGCGAGCCCGTTGGGCAGCTGCCAGCGCTTCAGCAGCACGACCACCGGACGCAGCAGCCCGGCCAGCAGGGCGGCGATCATCAGCGGGATGACCAGCAGCGAGACGTGGCTCAGCAGCCACAGGAGCAGGCCGGTGCAGCCGACGATGATGGCGACCCGCCAGCTCCACGCGGCGGCGATCCGCACGCCATAGGGGATGTCCCCGGTGACGTCGCGCCCCTCGGTGCCGCCGGCTAGAGCCATGACTCGATGCCCCAGCGGCCGATCAGGTGCTCGTGGGGCGCCAACCAGGCCAGCCCGTCACCGGAGTTGAAGGCGTTGGCCGGGGCGGTCATGGGTTCGATGGCCACCGCCAGCGGCTGCCCGGTGTACTTCTCGGTGACGAAGACCTGCGCGTAGCCGAAGGAGGCATCGGCCCAGATCCCGACGCCGCGGCCGTCGGGGGCGTGCAGGCGGTGCCGGTACACCCCGTCATCGTGCAGGGTGAGGCCGGTCAAACCGACGTCCACGCGCACGTCTCCGACACGGCGTCCGGACCGGAAATCGTGGTCCCCGGAGACCGGGACGGCGGCGGTGGGGATCATGCGGTCGTCGGTGGCCAGGGCCGTCTCGGCCTCCACGGTCAGGACCAGGTCCGCGGTCGGTACCTCGCCGAGCCGCAGGTACGGGTGGGCGCCGAGGGCCGCGGGGGCCGCGCGTTCGCTGTGGTTGGCCAGGTCCTGCGTGACGGAGAGCCCGCCCTCGGCGTCGAGCGCGTAGGTGACGGTGTGGACCATCCGGAACGGGAAGCCATGCTGCGGGAAGATGTCGGCGGCCAGGCAGAGGGCCGAGTCGCCGGAGGACTCGACGCGGTAGCCGGTGTTGCGCAGCAGCCCGTGGATCGCGTTGTGTCGTTTGACCTCCGTGATGTCCAGCTGCTGGGCCTCGCCGTCGAGTTCCCAGCGGCCGTCGCGGATCCGGTTGCCCCAGGGCGCGAACACCATCCCGGAGCCCAGGGGCCGGGGCGCGTCCACGGGGAAGGACTGGGCCAGGTCGACGCCGTCGCGCCGGTAGCTGCGCAGTCCCGCAGCGAGTTCGGTGATGATGGCTTCGCCGCCGCCGAAGCGGATCGTGAACTGCCGGCCCGTGGGTGCGGCCGTGGTGGCACTCATGCGCTGTTCCCTTCCTGCCTGGACTTCCCCCACGGTAACGCCGGGGCGGACGCGGGGTTCAATACATGACGACGGCGGCGCCCGGTGGGCGCCGCCGTCGTCCTGGGTGCTGCCCGCGTTAATTCTCGCGCAGAATCGCGATGATGCGCAGGATTTCCACGTACAGCCACACCATGGTCACGGTGAGGCCGAAGGCGGCGGTCCACGCGAACTTCGCCGGGGCACCCTGCTCGACGCCGCGCTGGATCTGGGTGAAGTCGAGCACCAGGGAGTAGGTGGCCAGGAGCACGGCCAGCGCGCCGATGGCCAGGCCCAGCCAGCCCGAGCGCAACCCGAACATCGAATCGGTGACGCCGAAGAGCATCAGGCCCAGGTTGACCAGGCTGAACACCAGGTAAGCGCCCATGGCGATGAAGAACATCTTGGTCATCTTCGGGGTCGCGCGGTACTTGCCGGAGCGGTACAGGGCCAGGGTGACGGCGAAGACGGAGAACGTGGCGATGACGGCCTGGACCGCGGCACCCGGGTAGAGGTCGTCGATGACCCGCGAGATGCCGCCCAGGAACACACCCTCGGCTGCGGCGTAGAGCATGATGAGCACCGGCGAGGGCTCGCGCTTGAAGCTGTTGACCAGCCCGAGCACCAGGCCGATCAGCACGCCGGGCAGCATCAGGGCCGGGATCTGCCAGCCAATCACGGCGGTGATGACCAACGCGCCGAACATCAGCACGGTCTTGGACACGACGTCGTTGTACGTCAGCCGTCCGGTCTGCGCCGGCCCGGCGGACGGGGCGTCGTAGAGGTCCTGCAGGGACCGCGCGCTCATCGGCTCCGCGGTCCGCTGGGTGTTGGAGTCCCCGGCGGGCCGCATCTGCTCGCGGAACGCCTTGGACTGGAACATCGGATTGCCCCCGGGTGCCATATCTGGTCTCCTCAATAGGTTCGTTTGGATAAGCCTACTGGGTACAACGCACGGCGGGGCGAAATCTATCCCCGCGTTGACGAGGACTTTTCCAGCCCTTCCGCGGTCCGGGCCAGATGGCGTGCCGCGGCCGCCTCCGCGTCGGCGATGCGGGTGGCCAGCCGCGCGATCCCGGCGAAGTGCCGGGCCCGGTCGTCCGGGTCGACATCGGGGTCGATGTACTCGGCCAGCTCGTCCCAGGTGACGGCGAGGTCGCGGTAGGCGGCCGAGCACCCGGCCAGCGCCGCCAGGCCCGGCAGGCCGGCCGCCTCGTCCAGGAAGTCGGCGTAGAGCCCGCGCAGGCCCCCGGGTCCGCCATGGCGGCCGTTGGTGAGGAACAGGGCTGCCATCTCGAGTCCGTGGGCGAGCCGTCCGGGCTCGGCGAAGACGCGGGTCCAGCCGGTGGCCGTCGTGGTGTCCAGCAGCCGTCCGGCCCAGGTGCGCAGGCCGGCCACGCCGAAGTTCTTCGCGAAATGGGCGGGAATGCCGTCCAGTTCGCGGGTTCCCAGGAGCCGTCCGGTGGTCTGGGCGATGGCTTCCAGAACCTGGGCGGCCAGGGCCTCCGCGTCGGGCCCGGTGGACGAGGGGATCCACGCTTGCCAGTTCTTGCCGGCCTTGCGCTGGGCACGGGCGGCGGCCAGGTCCTCCGGGGTGATGAGCTGCAGGCTGCCGGACCCGTCGTCGATGAGCAGGTTCCCGTCCTCGTGTTCGCCGAGCACGGCCACGTCCACCGGCTCGTCGGCCTCGGCGATGCCGCCCTCGACCCAGGGCAGGGCCGTGCGGCTGACGCGCACGACGACGGCGCGGCCCTCGTCCAGTCCGGCGTCCAGGTACTGGGCGGCCAGCCGGGCACTGCCGGTCTTCTGCTCGCGCACCACGGCGCCGCAGCGGGCCAGCAGGTTCTCCGTGTAGGGCTCGGGGTGGGCCCGGGTGATGACCGTGGCGGTGGTGGTCCCCTCGTACTCGAAGACGAAGACCATGAACCCGATGCCGCCGGCCAGTCCGGCCAACAGGGCTTCGCTGAGCGGTGCCCCGGTCAGTGGGTGGACCACGCCGGCCTGGGTGAGGACGCGGTGCCAGAGTCCGGCGTCGTATTGGACGACGTCCACCGGGGCAGGGTATTCGGGCAGTTCGCCGGTCTCCGCCGGCGCGGGGTCGGGCGTCGGGGCGGCGGCACGGCTGCCGCCACCGCTCCCCTGCTTCCTCGGCCGACCGGCGGTTGCCGTCCCGCCCGGTGCCGGACGGGCCGAGGGGCGTTCGGGCCGGCCATCGAGGATGGCCTTGCGTGCCGTCGTGTAGCTTTCGCCGGTGCGCTGCATGCGGGCGCGGGCGAGCTTCTTCAGCTGGACGGGCGAGGTGGCCACAGGTGCTACCGCGACCGGTAGTTCGGTGCCTCGACGGTCATCATGATGTCGTGCGGGTGCGATTCCTTCAGGCCCGCGGCGGTGATGCGCACGAACTTGCCGCGTTCCTTCAGGTCCGGGATGGTGCGCCCGCCGACGTAGAACATGGTCTGGTGCAGCCCACCCACCAGCTGGTGCGCCACGGCGGACACGGGGCCGCGGTAGGGCACCTGGCCCTCGATGCCCTCGGGGATCAGCTTCTCGTCGGAGGGGACGTCGGCCTGGAAGTAGCGGTCCTTGGAGTAGGAGGTGTTCTTGCCGCGCGTCTGCATGGCGCCCAGCGAGCCCATGCCGCGGTAGGCCTTGAACTGCTTGCCGTTCATGAAGACCAGATCACCCGGGGATTCCGCGGTCCCGGCGAGCAGGGACCCGAGCATGACCGAATCGGCGCCGGCGACCAGCGCCTTGCCGATGTCGCCGGAGTACTGCAGGCCGCCGTCGGCGATCAGCGGGACGCCGGCGGGGATGGCGGCCTTGGCCGATTCGTAGATGGCGGTGATCTGCGGGACGCCGACACCGGCGACGATGCGGGTGGTGCAGATCGAGCCCGGTCCGACACCGACCTTGATGGCATCGGCTCCGGCGTCGATGATCGCCTGGGCACCTTCGCGGGTCGCGGCCTGCCCGCCGATGACGTCGACGTGGGCGGCCGCCGGGTCCTTCTTCAGCCGGGCGATCATGTCCAGCACGCCCTGGCTGTGTCCGTTGGCGGTGTCCACCACGAGGACGTCGACCCCGGCGTCGACCAGGGCCATCGCCCGGTCGTATCCTTCGCCGAAGAAGCCGACGGCGGCGCCGACGCGCAGCCGTCCGTCCTCGTCCTTGGTGGCCAGCGGGTACTGCTCGGCCTTGTCGAAGTCCTTCACGGTGATCAGGCCCTGCAGGATGCCGGCGTCGTCGACGAGCGGGAGCTTCTCGATGCGGTGCTTGCTCAGCAGGTCGATGACCTCCTGGCGGGGCACGCCGACGCGGGCGGTGATCAGCGGCATGGCCGTCATGGCCTCGTAGACGCGCGTGGTCATGAACTGTTCGCGCGGGATGAACCGGGTGTCGCGGTTGGTGATGATGCCCAGCAGCTTCTTGTCGGCGTCCACGACCGGCAGGCCGGAGACCCGGTAGTGGCCGCAGAGGTCGTCGAGGTCCTGCAGGGTCGCGTCGGGGCTGATGGTGACCGGGTCGGTGATCATGCCCGACTCGCTGCGCTTGACCTGGTCCACCTGGCGGGCCTGGTCGTCGATGGAGAGGTTCCGGTGGATGATGCCGATGCCGCCCTGGCGGGCCAGCGAGATCGCCATCGGTGCCTCGGTCACGGTGTCCATGGCGGCAGAGACCAACGGGATGTTGATGGTGATGCGCTTCGTCAGCCGCGTGGAGGTATCCGCTTCGGAAGGGATCACGTCCGTCGGGCCGGGCAGCAGCAGCACGTCGTCGTAGGTGAGGCCTTCCAGGGCAAAGGGGTTGAACTCGGACACGGGGAACCTTTCGCGAGCCAGCGGGGGATTCATTACATCCTAGAACCTCGAAGGCCGTGCCGGTATGCCCCGCATCTCACAGTGTGTGCAACGCAACGCCGCGCCGTCCGCCCGCGGCCCCCTCGACCCGGGCCAGACCTGCATGAAGGGGCTGCGCTACCACCCGAGGGCGGCGGTGAATTTGCGTTCGAACGCGTCTGCGGTGGTCCTCGCGTAGGTCTTGGTCAGATGCGATTCGTCCATGTAGACCAGCACGTTGCCCACCACCGGGCGGCAGGTTCCCCCGGGGCAGAGCTGGTCGGTCATGTCCAGGAAGGACAGGCCGCCGGGCAGGTGCCCGTCCCGGTTCCCGGCCCGCAGGTCCTGCAGGGGTGAGTGCGGTGCGACGAGGTCGTCGACGGGGGCCTGGCATTGGGCGGAGTCCGCCCCGTGGAGGTCCACGCATTCGGGGACGCTGAAGGTGAAGCGCGGGGTGTCGCGCATGGCCACGACCTGCTTGCCCTGTTCGAGGAAGGGGCGGATCCCCTCCCCGTAGCCGGGCACGATCTCCTCCTCGTCGGCCGGCGTCCCGTCGTCGGTGCCGGCGTAGAACGCGGTCTGCGTTCCGAGCGTGAGGACCGCATCGGCGTCGTGCCCGAGCACGTAGTCGCTCGCCGCCGCGTTGAACGCATTGCAGTCCGCGTCGCGCGCGGGGCTTTCGGCGCCGAAGCGGCAGGCCGGACGGGTGATCAGCACCCAGGCCCAGTTGTTGCGCTCGGCGACCTTGTCCAGGGCCGAGGTCCAGTGCTGGGCGTGAGAATCGCCCAGCACGATGATCGTCTTCCGGGCCGTGGCCGGGTTGCCGCCCATCTGGCAATATTCCATGGCCGGGTCGGTCAGTTCATAGCCGCCCGTGCATGCCCCGCCGTAGTTCGCCCACTCGTTGGGCAGCTGGCTGGCCAGGGGAAGCACGACGGCGTCCGGGTCGCCGGTGGATTCGAAGCCGGGTTCCAGCGACGCGGCACCGGGGTTGTCCGCCGGGGACTGCGCCACCGCGCTCGTCTCGTAGGCGGCGACGCGGGCCTGCCAGCCGCTCAACGGCATGGCGACCAGGCCGACCAGCAGGCCGACGACCAACCCGAGGCGGCGTCGGCGCAGCGTCGGCCACGCCCACGCGTGGAAGGGCGTCTCGACGGCCTTGGTGGTGGCCCAGGCCAGCAGCAGGGACACCCCGATGATGCCCAACCCGGCGACGAAGCCGGGCTGCTCCAGGTCGTTCACGGCCAGGTACAGCACGAGCAGGGGCCAGTGCCACAGGTAGAGCGCATAGGAGATGTCGCCCAGGCGGGTCAGCGGTGTGGCGGCCAGCAGCCGGTCCGCGCCCCACCGGTGGCCCGTCCTGCCGGCGACGAGGATGGCCGCGGCGGCCAGCGTGGGCCACAGGGCGACGTAGCCGGGGAACTGGTTTTGGACCTGCAGCAGGATCCCGCAGGAGAGCATGGCGGCCAGCCCGACCCAGCCCAGGGCGATCCGCACGGGCATCGGCAGCCGCCCCGCCTGCGGGATGAGCACGGCCAACAGCGACCCGAGGGCGAACTCCCAGAGCCGGGCACCGGTGTCGAAGTACGCCCACGACTGGCTGCCGGCCGTGATCCACACGGAGTAGGCCAGCGAGCCGGCGAAGACGGCGCCGAAGGCCACGGCCAGGACCGTGCCGAACCCGAGGCCGGGCCGGCGGCGGCGCAGTCCGCGCCATGCCAGGGCCGATGCGGCGACGAGCAGCGGCCAGAGGATGAAGACCTGGCCCTGGACCGAGAGCGACCAGAAGTGCTGCAGCGGGCTGGCCGCGCCGTGGTTTTCCGCGTAGTAGTCCACGGATTCGCGGGCCAGCGTCCAGTTCTGGACGTAGAACAAGGTCGACCAGGTCTGCTCGAAGACCTCGCCCCAGCGGGTGCGCGGCAGGAAGGTCGCCGTGGCGGCCAGGACCGCCAGGAGCACGACGACGGCGGCCGGCAAGAGCGATTTGAACCGGTGGAGCCAGTAGCGCAGCACCCCGAGTGGCCGTCCCGAGGACACCTTGTAGGCGAAGGAGGAGGTCAGCAGGAAGGCGGAGATGAGCAGGAACACATCCACGCCGCCGGAGACCCGTCCGAGCCAGATGTGGTAGGTGACGACCATCAGCACGGCGAAGGCCCGCAGGCCCTGGACCTCGGGGCGGTAGTGCGGCTTGACCGGTTCCTGCCCGCTGGCGGGTGCCGGCCGGTGCCGGGGTGTGCCGCCGGGTGCGGGGCGCAGTGGAGCACGGCGTGGCTCGGCCATGGCGTGCCGCCTTCCTGTGGCTGGTGTGGTCTCCCCCGGTGGGCGGTGCGCGGCCCAAGGCCAGCCATTTTAGCAGCTTGGCGTTATCGGACCGTTACCGCTGGTGGCCGGGGCCCTGGCCCAGCATGTCCAGGACGGCCCGGGCGGCATGGTAACCGCCCAGCCCGCTGACGGCCCCGCCGCGACGGGCGCCGGACCCGCAGAGCAGGATGTGCTCATCGTACGTGGCCACGCCCCATCGCTGGGCCGCCGATTCCAACGGGGCGTCGTCCTCGACGAACGGCCAGTCGAGCCCGCCGTGGAAGATGTTTCCGCATGGCATCCCCAGGGCCCGTTGGAGGTCCAGGGTGGTTTTGGTCTCCACGCAGGGGTGGCCTGCGGCGTCGAGCATGAGCACGTCCTCGAGGGGTTCGGCGAGCACAGAATCCAGCGAGGCGAAGACGGCTGCCTGCAGCTCGGCGCGGAGGGCCTCGTTGGTGTCCGGGGCGACGAGGCGGTCGGGAACGTGCAGCCCGAACACGGTCAGGGTGTGGGCGCCGGCCTCCTGCAGGGCGGGCGAGAGGATGCTGGGGTCGGCCAGCGAATGGCAATAGATCTCGCAGGGCAGCGGGTCGGGGATTTGTCCCGCGGCGGCCTGGTCGTAGGCGCGCTGGAGCTGGGTGAAGGTCTCGTTGATGTGGAAGGTGCCCCCAAAGGCGGCTTCCGGGGTGGTCGTCCGGTCCAACAGCCGCGGCAGGCGCTTGAGCAGGAGGTTCACCTTGACCTGGGCGCCCTCGCGACGGTGGTTCGGGTGGGCCGGGAGCAATGCGCCCCCGTCAGCGTGCAGCTGCTCCAGCACCGCCGGTGCGGTATTGACCAGCACGGTGCCGGCCCTCACCCTCTCCTCCACTCCCCCGCGCCGGTACACCACTTCCGTCCCGGCCACCGGACCGGCCACTGGCTTGGCCCCGGTCGCAGCCGCTGTCCCGCGCCGGATGGCGAGCACTTCGGCGCCGGTGCGGAGGGTGGCTCCGGCAGCACGGGCAGCGCGTTCGAGTTCCGCCGAGACGGAGCCCATGCCGCCGCGGGGAACGCGCCACTCCCCGGTGCCCCCGCCGATCAGGTGGTAGAGGAAGCAGATGTTCTGTTGGAGGTCCGCGTCGTCGGCCCGGGCAAAGGTCCCGATGAGGCCGTCGGTGAGGACCACGCCGCGGACGACGTCGGCATGGAGGCTCGCGGTGATCGCCTCCCCCAGGGGGTGTTCGATGAGCAGGTCCCAAAAGTCCCCGGCACCGGCCGCGCGGGCCAGTTCCCTGGCTGCCGAGCGGGTCATCAGGGGGCTGGTCATGGTCGGCCAGAGGGCCCGGGTGAGCCGCTGGCACCCCGCGTAGAACCGGGCGAAGGCCTTCTCTTCCCCGGGCGGCGCACCGATGGCCGCGAAGGACGCGGCCATCGCGTCGGGGTCACCGCCGTCGATGAGCAGGCCGGTCGAGGGGTCTGCCGGATCAGGGGTGTAGGAGGAGTAGCGGCGGTCGATGAACGAGAGGTCCAGTCCCAGGTCGTCCACGATGCGTTGGGGCAGCAGGCTCACCAGGTAGGAGTAGCGCGACAGGTTGGCGTCGACGCCCGGGAACGGGCGGGCGGACACGGCCGCGCCGCCGAGGTCGTCGAGCTTTTCCAGCAGGAGGATGGACTGCCCGTCGCGGGCCAGGTAGGCGGCAGCCGTGAGGCCGTTGTGTCCCCCGCCGACGATGACGACGTCGAATCTGCCCCCTTCCACCGTGTTCGGATCGGTGGTCGTTCCGGGGTCTGCCGGGCTCATCCGTGAAGCCTCCCGTGTGCGTGGACAAGGTGACGCACGCCATGCTACCGGTGGCGGGTGAGCAATCCTCCAGGTTCAGTCCTCCAGTGCCCGGGCCCAGGAATCGAGGTGCGCGGCGATGTAGTCCGCCGCCCCCAGCCAGTGGCGGGCATGCCCCTCGTCGTACAGCCGGGCCCAGGGCTGGCGGCCGGTCCGGTGCCCGTCAACGAGCAGGTCGTGCATGCCCCGCACGTGCCCTTCGATGAGCCCGGGCAGGCGGTGGCGGCCCGCGGCGGAGAGCCCGTACCCGTCGGCCAGGGCCCGCAGGCGGGGTCCGTCGACTCCGGGGTCGCCGCCGGCGTGCAGGGGGACGAAGCCGTGGGCGGCGTAGCCGAGATCCCAGAGGCGGGAGCCGGGTCCGGCGCCGTCCCAGTCGATGAAGACCCAGCCGGAATCGGCACACACCAGGTTCCACGGTGCCAGGTCGTGGTGGCAGACCAGGTCCTCCCGGTCGGGGGCGATTTCGACGGACCATACGGCATCCGCGGCGGGGACGTGGGTCGCGGTCGCGTCGTGCAGCTCCCGGATCAGGCGTCCGACTCGGGCCAGGTCGCCCGGCGTCATCGTGGGCAAGGTGTCCGCCAGGGGCCCGTCGACGTAGTGGAGCACCTGCCGTCCCTGCCCGTCCCGGCCGTGGAAGCGCGGGGCCCCCGTGAACCCCACCGCGTCGAGGTGGCGCAGCAGGGATCCGACCGCCGGCGTCGCGGCGGTCGTGGGCTTGCGCACGGTATCCCCCACGCGCACGACGCCGGTGCTCACGTTTCCGCCGTCGAGGGGAAGTTCGGGCCCGGTCATGGATTCGATGCTATCCGGAGGGCGTCAAACGCAGGAACCCTCCCGCCGCACCGGGGTGCGGGGGGAGGGTCCGGCGTCGTGCCGCGGAACCGGATGGTACCCCGGAACCGGGCTGCGGCCTAGTGGTTGTGGCCGTCGTTCTCGTCGTCTTCCGGCTTGTCGGCGACCAGGGTCTCGGTGGTGAGCACCAGGGCGGCGATGGAAGCGGCGTTGCGCAGTGCCGAGCGGGTGACCTTGACCGGGTCGATGACACCGGCGGCCAGCAGGTCCTCGTACTCGCCGGACTTGGCGTTGAAGCCGGAGTTCACGGCGGACTCGGACACGCGGTTGGCCACGACGTAGCCGTCGAAGCCGGCGTTCTGCGCGATCCAGCGCAGCGGCTGGACCAGCGCGCGGCGCACGATGCCCACGGCCGAGGCCGCGTCGCCCTCGAGGGCGGTGACGGCCGGGTCGGTGTCGAGCACGGAGAGCGCGTCGACCAGGGCGGTGCCGCCGCCGGCCACGATGCCTTCCTGGATGGCGGCACGAGTCGCGGACACGGCGTCCTCGATGCGGTGCTTGCGTTCCTTGAGCTCGACCTCGGTGGCCGCACCGACGCGGATCACGCCGACGCCACCGGAGAGCTTGGCCAGGCGCTCCTGGAGCTTCTCCTTGTCCCAGTCGGAATCGGTCCGGGTGATCTCGGCCTTGAGCTGCGCCACGCGGTCGTCGACGTCGGAGGCCTCGCCGTTGCCGTCCACGATCGTGGTGTTGTCCTTGGTGACCGTGATGCGGCGGGCGGAGCCGAGGACCTCGGTGCCGACCTGGTCCAGCTTCAGGCCGAGGTCCGGGGAGACGACCTGGGCGCCGGTGAGGATCGCGATGTCCTGCATCATGGCCTTGCGGCGGTCGCCGAAGCCGGGGGCCTTGACGGCCACGACGTTCAGCGTGCCGCGCAGCTTGTTCACGACCAGGGTCGAGAGGGCTTCGCCCTCGACGTCCTCGGCGATGATGAACAGCGGCTTGTTGGCCTGCAGCACCTTCTCCAGCAGCGGCAGGAACTCCTGCACGGAGGAGATCTTGCCGGAGTTGACCAGGATGAGGGCGTCCTCCAGGACGGCTTCCTGGCGCTCGGCGTCGGTGACGAAGTGCGGGGACAGGTAGCCCTTGTCGAACTGCATGCCCTCGGTGATCGTCAGCTCGGTCGAGGTGGTGTTCGATTCCTCGATCGTGATGACGCCCTCGGCGCCGACCGTGCCGAACGCCTTGGCCAGCAGTTCGCCGATCTCGTCGTTCTGGGCGGAGATGGCCGCCACGTTGGCGACGTCCTGGCCCTCGACGGGGCGGGCGTTCTCGGCCAGGCGGGCGGCGACGGCCTCGACGGAGGCCTCGATGCCGCGCTTGATCTCGCCCGGGGCGGCACCGGCCGCGACATTGCGCAGGCCCTCGGTGACCAGGGCCTGGGCGAGCACGGTGGCAGTGGTGGTTCCGTCGCCGGCGACGTCGTTGGTCTTGGTGGCGACCTCCTTGGCGAGTTGGGCACCGAGGTTCTCGTAGGAGTCCTCGAGCTCGATCTCGCGGGCGATGGTCACGCCGTCGTTGGTGATCGTGGGGGCGCCCCACTTCTTGTCCAGGACCACGTTGCGGCCACGCGGGCCGAGGGTGACCTTGACGGTGTCGGCCAGCTTGTTGATGCCGGCCTCGAGCGCCTTGCGGGCGTCGTCGTTGAATGAAAGCTGTTTAGCCATGCTGCTACTCCTTGGTCACCGCATGAAGCCCCGGCCGTTGCGGCCGGGGCTTCATGCTCGGGTACTACTTGACGACGATGGCGAGGACGTCGCGGGCGGAGAGCACCAGGTACTCGTCGCCGCCGACCTTGACCTCGGTTCCGCCGTACTTCGAGTAGATGACGACGTCGCCCTCGGCGACGTCGACGGGAACGCGGTTGCCGTTGTCGTCAACGCGGCCCGGGCCCACGGCCACGACCTTGCCCTCCTGGGGCTTCTCCTTGGCGGTGTCCGGGATGACCAGGCCGGAAGCCGTGGTCTGCTCGGCCTCGAGCGGCTGAACAACGATGCGATCCTCGAGAGGCTTGATGGAGACCGACATGCGGATCTCTCCTTTGCGTGGGTTACCAATGGTTACGGGGCCGTTGGGGTGTACCAACCGTCGTCGCGGTGCCAGCTGGCAAGTACCTCAGGCTATTAGCACCCGATGGGTTCGAGTGCTAATACAGACTCTATGAGGAGACTGGCACTCGGTCAAGGCGAGTGCCAAACGGGTACCCAGAAGCAGGAAGCACGACGGCGGGACGACTCCCCTACCGTGGCTGCCGGCGCGAGGCGCGCTGCACGCCCCAGACTCCGGCGCAGAGGCCGAGCAGGCACACGAGCAGGACGGCTACGAACCCCCCGGTCGGGATCGCGAGCAGTTCGCGGGCCGCGACCGCCTCGACACCCGAGCTGAAGTAGTCCCGTCCGGCGCGGATGTACGATCCGGTCAGGACCGCTTGGAGGATCCAGGCGGCGATCAGCGACAGTCCGGTCACCGCCCCCACCGTGAGCGATGCGTAGAGGACGACCCGATAACCCCTGGCACCGTTCCACCCTGCATCGCCGGGGGGACGATCCCCCGCGGCGACGGCTTCGGGGAAG
>DATNBS010000165.1:0-10282 GCA_035571895.1 Arthrobacter sp.
CTCCCCCGGCGGCTGGCAGCTGATCGGCCGGACCGCCGCCCGCATGTGGGACCTGGGGCGGGAACGCCCGGCCCTGGTCCGTCCGGGCGACACCGTCCGCTACCGCCCGGTCCGCGACACCCTCGGGGTCCGGTCCGCGGACACCGGCACCGCGGCGCCGGACCCGGCCACCGCCCCGGCGCCCTCCCGTGCCGCCGAACCGGACGCCCAACCGGAGACCCAACGGGCTCCCGAACGGGTCCCGGCGCGGTCCGGCACCGCGCTGACCATCATCTCCCCCGGCCTGCAGTCGCTCGTCCAGGACCTCGGCCGCCCCGGCCTGGGTGACCTCGGGGTCCCCGCGGCCGGCGCCGCCGACACCGCCTCGGCCCGGCAGGCCAACCGGCTGGTCGGCAACGATCCCGGCGACGCCGTGGTCGAGACCCTGCTCGGTGGCCTGCAGGTCCGGGCCGTCGGCCCACTGGTCCTCGCCCTGGCCGGATCCGCCGACTCCGCGTCCATCTCCGGCCCCCACGGCGAGCGCACCGCCAGCGCCCGGGCCCCCTTCGCCCTGCACGACGGCGAAACCCTCACCCTGGATGCCCCCGGCACCGGGCTGCGCAGTTACCTCGCGGTCCGCGGCGGCCTGGCCGTGCCCCCGGTACTGGGCAGCCGCTCCACCGACACGCTCTCCGGCCTGGGTCCGGCCCCCCTGGCCGCCGGCGCCTCGCTGCCCATCGGCCCGGCCGGCCACGGCCACATCGTCGGCAACCCGGAACCGCCCGCCACCGCTACCCCGGTGGAGGGCACCCTCACCCTGCGCGTCACGCCCGGCCCCCGGGCCGACTGGTTCGACGAGGCCGCCCTCGACGCCCTGTGCCGCGCCCGCTGGGCCGCCGGCACCCAGTCCAACCGGATCGGCGTGCGGCTCGAGGCCGGCGACGGCCAGGCCCCGCTCCAGCGCACCCGCACCGGCGAACTGGCCAGCGAGGGAACCACCACCGGGTCTCTCCAGGTCCCGCCCTCGGGCCTGCCCGTGCTCTTCCTCGCCGACCACCCGGTGACCGGCGGCTACCCGGTGATCGCCGTCGTCGTGCCCGAGGACCTGCCGGCCGCCGCCCAAGCGGCCCCCGGCACCGCCCTCCGCTTCCGGGTCGTCGACCCCGACACCCTGGACGCCGACACCCTGGACGCCGACCCCGACAGCCCGGACGCCGCTGCCCCCGCCCCCGCACCTGCCACCCCCGAAGGAACCCGCCCATGAAGAAGGTCCTGATCGCCAACCGCGGGGAGATCGCCGTCCGCGTCATCCGCGCCTGCACCGACGCCGAGCTCGCCTCGGTCGCCGTGTACTCGGACCCGGACGCCGACGCCCTCCACGTCCGCCTGGCCGACGAGGCCTACGCCCTGAACGGGTCCGGCAGCGCCGACACCTACCTGGACGTGGCCAAGCTGCTCGGCGTCGCCGCCGCCTCCGGGGCCGACGCCGTCCACCCCGGCTACGGGTTCCTCTCCGAGAACGCCGACTTCGCCCAGGCCGTCCTCGACGCCGGGCTGACCTGGATCGGCCCGTCGCCGGAGGCCATCCGCGCCCTGGGCAACAAGGTCACCGCCCGGGAGATCGCCGTGCGCGCCGGGGCGCCCCTGGTGCCGGGCAGCGAGGGAACGCTCGCCGATGCCGCGGCCGTCCACGCCTTCGCCGCCGAACACGGCGTCCCGGTCGCCATCAAGGCAGCGTTCGGGGGCGGGGGCCGCGGGATGAAGATCGCCCGGCGCATCGAGGACATCGACGACGCCTTCGACTCCGCGGTCCGCGAATCCACCGCCGCCTTCGGCCGGGGCGAATGCTTCGCCGAACGCTTCCTGGACCTGCCCCGCCACGTGGAGGCCCAGGTCGTGGCCGACACGCATGGCAACATCGTGGTCGTGGGCACCCGCGACTGCTCGCTGCAGCGCCGCAACCAGAAGCTCGTCGAGGAGGCCCCCGCCCCGTTCCTCACCGACGACCAGCGCTCACGCATCCACGAATCGGCCAAGGCCATCTGCCGCGAGGCCGGCTACACCGGGGCCGGGACCGTGGAGTACCTGGTCTCCCCCGACGGGATCATCTCCTTCCTGGAGGTCAACACGCGCCTGCAGGTCGAGCACCCGGTCACCGAGGAGACCGCCGGCGTAGACCTGGTCGCCGAGCAGTTCCGCATCGCCGACGGGCTGCCGCTCTCCCTCACCGAGGATCCACAGCCGACCGGCCACGCCTTCGAGTTCCGGCTCAACTGCGAGGACCCGGCCCGCGGCTTCCTGCCCTCGCCCGGCACCATCGACGCCTTCGCCGCGCCCACCGGGGCCGGCGTCCGCGTGGACACCGGGGTGGCCTCCGGCTACACCGTGCCCACCGAATACGACTCCCTGCTGGCCAAGCTCATCGTCCACGGTGCCGACCGCGCCCAGGCGCTGCGCCGCGCCCGCGCCGCGCTGGACGAACTGGTCATCTCCGGGCTGCCCACCGTTATCCCCTTCCACCAGGCCGTGGTGCGGCATCCGGACTTCACCGCCACGGACCGCTTCGGCGTCAACACCACGTGGATCGAGACCTCGTTCGCCAACGAACTGTCCGCCTCCCCGTACCTCGCCGCCGCCCAACCCGGCGCCGAGCGCGAGCGGCTGACCATCGAGGTCGACGGCAAGGCGGTCCAGCTCGGCCTGCCCGCCGCCCTGCTCGGGGCCCTGCGCGGTGGCGGGACCGGGACACCACGGCACGACGCCGGTGCCTCCTCCGCCGGCAGCGCCGGCCCGGGTGCCGGCAACGGCAGCGAACTGACCGCCCCGATGAACGGCAACCTCGTCAAGTGGGTCGCCGCGGACGGTGCCGATGTCGCCGCCGGCGACCCGGTGCTGATCCTGGAGGCGATGAAGATGGAAACGACCGTCTCCGCCCACCGCGCCGGCACCCTCCGCCGGGGCGGCACCGAGCGGGGCACCGCCGTCGTGCGCGGGGAGTCCCTGGGGACCATCGACTGAACACCGTGCGGTCCGCGCGCGGCCCCCGGGCCGGTAGATTGGAACCATGCCCGAGAACGCCCTGCTGGATGACCTGCACGCCGACGAATCGCGGCATGCCCACACCGGGGCATGGATCGCCGCGGTGCTGCGCCGGCGCATCGCCCAGGGCCTGCTGACCCCGGGGTCGAAGCTGTCCGAGCAGGCGCTCTCGGCCTCGCTCGGCGTCTCGCGCAACACCCTCCGGGAGGCCTTCAGCACGCTGGCCGGCGAATCGGTGGTCGTCCGGATCCCCAACCGGGGCGTCTTCGTCGCCTCCCCCGGGGCGGAGGAGGTCCGCGAGATCTACCGGGTCCGCCGGATGATCGAACCGGCGGCCGTCCTGTGGGGCACCCCGACCGAGGAGGACCTCGACGAGATGGACCTGATCGTCGCCCGCGCCCAGGAGGCCCGGGCCGCGGGGTCGGTGGCGGACATGGCCGACGCGAACCAGGCCCTGCACCAGGCGGTCATCCGGTTGACGGGCAGCTCGTCGCTGCTTGTGCTCATGGAGCGGGTGCTGGCCCAGATGCGCCTGGTTTTCCATGCCATGTCCTCGGCACCGGATTTCCACACCCACTATGTCCAGCGCAACGTCGACATCGTCGCCCGGCTCCGCGCTGGCCGGCCTGCTGAAGCAGCGGACGTGCTGCGTGGCTACCTCGACGACGCCGAAGCGGAGCTGCTCGGCCACCTGCAAGCCGGCGCCGGGCCAGAACACTAACGCGTTTCTGCCGGTGGGGCCGCGACGCCCCTGCAGTGGGCAAGGCCCTCGGTCATTCGGGGGCTCCCGCGCAAAAATATCCTGAGAGTTGGCCTATCGAAATTCTGATCTCTAGATTATCTTAGTAACCAGCACCGGGGACGACTTCGATCCCCCTCACGGGTCGTCCCCGGCGCGGTCATCTCCATACCGATGCCTACGGATCAGGATGTGCAGACATGAGCCAGGAAACCACCCGCCCCAGCAACAACATCAGCGACTGGTCCGATCTTGGACAGCAGATGTGGTCGTATCTCACCGGCCGTGGTGCTGCCGTGAACTACACCCTCGTCGACATGACAGTAGAGGTGCCCCGGGACATCGGCCCCGATGCCCCACGGGCCATCTGGAAGTTCGATGGAACGTTGCGCGTGACGACCAGTGACGACCAGGCACGGGGCGCAGATCCCCTCCGGGAGAAATGACGTGGGCGTCCATCTGGACATCGACGTCAGGTTCTCCGTCGACTCCCCAGCGGGCACCCCCGGACGCCGATCGACCATTCGGGGAACTGTCACCGCGGACGGCACCGAGGTCACGGTCCACGTCGACGACGCAGCTTTCTTCCAGCCCGGCCCCGGCGTGGGCCTAGCAGCCCTGCGTGAAGTTGCTCGTGGCCTGCACGACCGGGGCCTCAGCCTGACGCTGTCGTCCCCGGAGGGGACACTGGTCAGCCTCGGCAAGGTCAAGGCCAACGCCGCGCAGCGCGTGCTGACCCGGTCGTCTCACATCCGGCCGGGAAACGTCGGCGCGTTCACTGCCTGGGTGCGCGGCAGGGGTGCCGGGCCGGTCGAGAATATCCTCCCACCCGGGACGCCGTTCCCGCTCGCCCCCACCTTCGCGCGAAACTACCGGATGCGGCCCACAACCACTCACTACGCCTCCGGTGGCGGGCGTCCCCGGCTGGTGTTCGTACGCGATCGCGAAACCTGGGATGGCCAGCCTGCCTCGGTCTTCGACCTGCGGGCCGAGACGACGAGCATCGGCAGCGCTGAAGACGCGGACCTCAGCCTGCCCGGGATCCTGGCGGCCCACGCCACCATCACCCACACCGCGGACGACGAGTACGTCCTCTCCGCCGTGGGCCCGATCTCGGGCAGCACCCGGCTCGCGGAGGGAATCCCCTACGTCCTCCGGACCGGAGCCCGCATCGGGATCGGCCCGTGGCGCATGGTTTTCGTCCGCGAGGAGTACGCCGACCACGGCCGTCCATACGGCGGGCGGCAAGGGGGCGAGCTGTCCTACCAGCGGCCCCAATACGACCCGCGCCACGGTACGGTGGAACACGACGCGAGCTATGGCCTGGGAGGCTTCCGCGACGGGTAGGACCCACGGTTGGATCCGGAAGACGCCCGGGCCAGATTCGCAGCGTGCCCAGTGCAGCGGACGCCGGTCCCGCCCACCGCAAAACCTACAGAGGAAACCAACATGCGCATGCCCCGGATCCTGGGTCTGGTCCTCGCCGGAGGACAAGGCTCCCGCCTCGGTGCGCTGACCGATGACCGGGCCAAGCCCGTGCTCCCGGTGGGTGGCACCTACCGGTTGATCGACATCTCCCTGTCCAACCTGGCACACTCGCATATCAGCGACGTCTGGGTCATCCAGCAGTACCTGCCCCACAGCCTCAACGAGCACCTCGCCAACGGCAGGCCCTGGGACCTGGACCGCACCCACGGCGGGCTGCGCGTCCTGCCGCCGTTCGAGGGTGCCGACGGGGCGGGGTTCGCCCGCGGGAACACCGACGCGCTGAACCGGCAAAAGCAGCTGATTCGGGAGTTCGATCCCGACCTCGTCCTGATGCTCAGCGCCGACCACCTCTACACCCTGGATTTCCTGGACCTGCTCGTGACCCACCGGGACAGCGGCGCCGACCTGACCATGGCGACCACGCTTGTGGACGAGGACGCGTCCCGCTACGCCGTCGTCACCACGGACGAGGAGGGCACCGTCACCGGCTTCGACTACAAGCCGCAGGATCCCCCGGGGAACCTGGTGGCCATGGAGGTCTTCCTCTTCGACGCCGCCAGCCTGCTCACCGCCCTCGACGAGCTGGAGGCCGGCGGCGCGGACCTGGCCGACTACGGGGAGGACCTGCTGCCCTGGTTCGTCGAGCACCGCCGCGTCGCCGAACACCGGCACGAAGGCTACTGGATGGACCTGGGCACGCTGCAGTCCTACTGGACCGCCCACCTGCAGCTGCTCGACGGCACCGGGGCCGAGCTGGACAACCCGGATTGGCCGATCCTCACCGCCCAGCCCCAGCTGCTGCCCGCCCGGATCCACTCCTCGGCGCGGATCGCGGATTCGATGGTCGCCGCCGGCGCCGAGGTGCGCGGCACCGTCACGCATTCGGTCATCGGCCCCCGCACGGTGATCGAGGAGGGCGCCACCATCCGGCACTGCGTCCTGCTCGACGGGGTGCACGTGGGGCCCGGGGTGAGCCTGGAGAACGTCGTCGCCGATGCCGGCGCCGACATCTCCGGCGGCAGCCGGCGCGGCACCGACGGCGCGGTCACGCTCATCGGCGCCGATGGTCGGGTCAGCACCACCGAGGACTTCGACCGCACCGCCACCCTCCCCGACGGCTTCTGAGCACGACGGCGGCTCCCGCACCTCAGGGCGAGACCTCGTCCAGGGGCCGGTTGCGGGTGTGCGTCGTGAACTGGGCGATGACCGCCGCGACGACCAGGAACGCCGAGATGAGCAGCAGCGCGCCCAGGATCGACAGGTGCGGCAGGAGAGGCGCGATGACCAGGACCCCGATGCCCCCGCCGATGTGCCCCACCCCGTCCACCAACGCGAACCCCGTGGTCCGTGCCCGCGTCGGGAAGCTTTCGGCGGTCATCGCGTAGGTGGGCGAGACCCACAGGTTGAAGCCGGCGAAGATCAGCAGGGACCCGATGAAGGCGATGACGATCTGCACCCCGGCCAGGGCCACGAGGACCGCGCCGACCAGCGTCACGACGGCGGCGATCGGCAGCCAGTACCGGCGTTCGAGGCTTTCGACGAGGAACGACATGATGATGGCCTCGGCCAGGAACCCGAAGGCGCCGACCGCCGCGATGACCCCGGCTTCGGGCGGCGGATAGTGCATGGCGGTCAGGACGCTCGTGAAGCCCGAGGCGTAGGAGTACACGGTGATGTAGCCGATGAACCACAGGCTGAACAGCAGCAGGATGCGCTGCCGGTACAGCGGGTTGGTGAACAGGTCGCGGTAGGGCACCTTCGACGGCGGGACGATCCCCACCGGCGCGCTCTCGAGGGTCGGTTCGGCCAGCGGCCCGTGGCGTTCGGCGCGGCGTTCCATCGCCTGGACGACGGCGTCGGCGTCCTCGAGCCGGCCCTGCCCGACGAGCCAGCGGGGCGATTCGGGCAGTTCGAACCGCAGCACGATGGCGATCACGGCCAGCACCGCGCCGACGCCGTACATCCAGCGCCATCCCGATTCGAAGTCCGGGGTGGCCTGCGCGAACGGCAGGCCCAGCGGCCAGGCCGTCGGTGGCGTCGTCAGCAGCAGCCCTAGCCAGATCCCGAAGACCGCGCCGAGGGCGGACATGATGAAGATGATCGTGGTGAACTTGGCCCGGGCCCTGCGGGGGGCGACCTCGTTGATGTAGCTGTTGACGATGGCCAGGTCCGCGCCGATGCCGATCCCGGTGATGATGCGGGCCAGGTTGAAGTTGACGAAGTCGCCGGCGAAGGCGTTGTAGAGCGAACCGAGGCCGGTGATCAGCATCGTGATGAGCAGCATGTTCCGTCGCCCGATCTTGTCCGCCACGGGACTGAGGACCAGGGTGCCGACGACGTAGCCCAGGAGGTTCAACACCACGGGGAACGGCAGTTGTCCCAGGGCCGTTTCCGCGGTGCACTGCGGGTCCAGGGCGATGCACGTCTGGATGAAGGAGACGTTGATGTCGAAGATGTCGTAGAACGTGAACAGGAAGCCCAACCCGATGATGGCGATGAAGGTGTAGGAGAGCGACCACACCTCCAGCCGTTCCAGCCGGGCGATGATGCCGTGGCCCGACAGCGCGTTGGTCTCTGCGGGGAGTGCCATTTTCCGGCCTTCGATTCCCTCTGTGCCGCTGGGCCTGGCCCGACGACAGCCGTGGAACGCCATCCACCGTGGGGCCATGGGGGGGGGAGTTCGTGGTCCGGCGCGTTGGCGGCGCGGAAAGTCACGGGTTCAGCGAACCCGGATGCTTCACCGGCCCGGGGGTGCGTGTCGGTGAACGACGGGGCGCGGGTTCAGTGCGTGGGGGGCGGCTGGGGTGGATGCGGCAGGAAACGACCGTGGGTGTTCCGACGGGCGGCGTCGGCGTGGCCGATGCCGCTGCGTGGGATCGCTGACCGCTCCATCACGCCTCCGATGTCGATGCGTGTTCCATTGTCATCATGGACACGCACCGAAGACCACGTCAAGGGCAAGCGGCGGGCCGGACGGCGCTGGGCGTTCGGCGTGCTCATGCTCCGAACAGCGACCGGACGTCCTCGGCGCTGATCGCGGCACCGAAGGCGGCGTCCTCGTCCATCACGGAGGAGAACAGCTGGGCCTTCTTGGCCTTGAGGGCCATCACCTTCTCTTCGATGGTGTCCTTGGAGACCATGCGGTAGACCATCACGTTGCGCGTCTGCCCGATCCGGTGGGCCCGGTCGACGGCCTGGTTCTCGCTGGCCGGGTTCCACCAAGGATCCAGCAGGAAGCAATAGTCGGCCTGCGTGAGGTTCAGCCCGAAGCCGCCGGCCTTCAGGCTGATCAGGAACACCGGGACCTGGCCGCTGGTGAACGTCTCGATGACCTTCCCCCGGGACCGCGTGCTGCCGTCCAGGTAGGCGTGGGCGATCCCCGCCTCGTCCAGCCGCTGAGCCGCCCGGGACAGGAACGAGGTGAACTGGCTGAACACCAGCGCGCTGTGCCCCTCCGCGACGATGTCCTCGAGTTGCTCGAGGAGCGCATCGAGCTTGCTGGAGGGAACGCCGTCGTACTGCTCGTCGACCAGCGAGGCATCCAGGCTCAATTGGCGCAGCATGGTCAGCGACCGGAAGATCTGGAAGCGGTTGGAGTCCATGTCCTCCAGCATCCCCAGGACCTTCTGCCGCTCGCGCTGCAGGTGGCGCTGGTAGATGGTGCGGTGCCGTGGGGACAGTTCCAGCTCGAGGACCTGTTCCTGCTTCGGGGGCAGTTCCGTGGCGACCAGTTCCTTGGTCCGGCGCATGATCAGCGGCCGGATCCGGCGCCGGAGCTGGGCCAGCCGTTCGGGGTCGCCGTCCTTTTCGATCGGCTTGCGGTAGAGCTCCTCGAACCGCTTGGCCGAGGGGAACAGGCCCGGGGAGGTGATCGCGAACATGGACCACAACTCCGAGAGGTTGTTCTCCAGCGGCGTCCCGGTGATCGCGAGTTTGAAGGGTGCCGGGAACGCGCGGGCCTGGGCGGCGGCCTTGGTCGCGGGGTTCTTCACGAACTGTGCCTCGTCCAGGACCAGCCCGGCCCAGGACTGCCGGGCGTACGCCT
This sequence comes from Arthrobacter sp., assembly GCA_035571895.1. Lineage (GTDB taxonomy): Bacteria > Actinomycetota > Actinomycetes > Actinomycetales > Micrococcaceae > Arthrobacter_H. The sequence goes on from DATNBS010000165.1 coordinate 9,291, forward strand.
CGTTCTCCAGCCGGAACAGCGCGTACGAGGTGACCACGACATCGGCATCCTCCAGGAGGGCTGCGAACTCGGTGCCGGTGCGCTGGAGGGTTTCGGAGACGACGGCGGTGCGCAGGCCCGGGGCGAAGCGCTGCGCCTCGGAGGCCCAGTTGGGGACCACCGAGGTGGGTGCCACCACCAGGAAGGGCCGCGCGGTACCGCCGGTGTCGGAGGCCCGCTGGTGGGCGTGGAGCATCAGCGCGAGCGTCTGGAGTGTCTTGCCCAGGCCCATGTCGTCGGCCAGCACGCCGCCGAGGCCATGGTCATGCAGGAACGCCAGCCAGGAGTAGCCTTCCTGCTGGTAGCGCCGCAGGCTGGCGTTCAGCCCGACGGGCGGGGCGGTGGGCTCGATCCGCTCCAACTCCAGCAATCCCCCGACGGACGCCTGCCAGGACGCGGCTTGCACGGCGTCGGACGATAGCTCGACGAGCTCATCCCAGAGCGAGGCCTGGTGCCGGCTGATCCGCAGGGCCTGGGCGCCGCGGTCCTGCAGCGTCCGGGCCTCTTCGATGAGCCGACGCAGTTGCCGGTACTCGGGTTTGTCCAGCGAGAAGTAGCTGCCGTCCTCGAGCAGCAGGTACTCCTCCCCCTGGGCCAAGGCCAGGAACAACTGGTCGAAGGGGACTTCGGTGTCGCCGAGGTGGACCCGCACCCCCAGGTCGAACCAGTCGCTGGTGTCGGTTTCGCCGGCGCTGACGGAGATCGCCGGGACCTCGGTCAGTTCCACGTAGTCCACCGGCTGGCCCTGGACCTCGATGAGGACCCCGTCGCAGCCGTCGAGGACCGGCAGCGCCTCGGCGGTGAACCGCGCGGCGTCGACGCCGACCAGGTCCACCGGTTCGTTGCTTCCGGGACGGTTGAGCAGCGGCTGCGGGAACACCTCCTGCCAGGCTGCCGGGAAGTCCGCCAGGGAACGGGCCACATCCTGCAACAGGTCGGCCTCGGCCGCCGCG
>DATNBS010000166.1:0-14634 GCA_035571895.1 Arthrobacter sp.
GCGCCGCCCAGCTCCTCGGCGCCCTCCCGGGCGTGGGCAACCTGCGCGTGGAGACCATGCACGATGCCGGCGGCTCGCCCGTGTGCCAGGCCTCGGCCGAGTGGGCGGGGCCGGTGGCCGATCTCGTCGACGTGCTGCCGAGGCTGCACCCCGTCGACCTGGCCCTGGAGGAGCCGGACCTGGAGGAGGCCGTGCTGGCGCTCTACCGCGACCCAGATACCGGAGATCCGGACGGGAATCCTGCCGGGGAGCCCGCTCGGTTCGGAAGGAGGGTGTGATGAGCACGACGGCGATGCACCGCGGTGGCGCGGTGCGGCGGACCCGTTTCCCGCTGCTGGGCAAGTCCCTGTTGGACGCCCGCTTCTCCCTGGCCACCTGGGCGGTCGCGATGCTGGCGGTGATGTGCCTGTACCTGCCGCTCTTCCCGGCCATCGGCGGGAGCGACCAGATGCAGCAGATGATGAAGGCGCTGCCGGCCCAGCTGGTGAACGCGCTGAACTATGGGCAGATCGCCTCCGGGCCGGGCTACACCCAGGCCACCGTGTTCGGCCTGCTGGGGTTCCTGCTCATGACGATCATGGCCGTCTCGGCGGGGGCGGGGGCCATCGGAGGTGACGAGGAATCGGGGCTGCTCGAGCTGACCATCGCCCACGGGGTGACCCGCACGCAGGTCGTGCTCGAACGCGCGGTCGCCCTGGTCATCCGGGTCCTGGTCCTGCACGCCTTCATCCTGGTCGTGCTCCTGGTCCTCAAGGGTCCCTCGGACCTGGGCTTCGACGCGTCGCACGCGGCCGCGGGAGTACTGATGTTCGCGCTGCTGGTCCTGCTCAACGGTTCGTTCGCCCTGCTCGGCGGGGCACTCGGGGGCCGGAAGGTCCATGGCGTCGCCGCCGGTGCCGGGGTGGCGGTGCTCGCCTATGCCTTCAACGCGCTGGGCAACCAGAACCCCGACCTCGAGTGGATGCATGCCGTCTCGCCGTACTACTGGGCGTACGGGCAGTCACCGCTGCTTAACGGGGTGGATGCCCCGGCGGCGCTGCTGCTGCTCGGCGTCAGCGTGGTGTGTATCGTGCTGGCGGTTGCTGCCTTGCACCGCCGGGACATCCACGGGGTGTAGCGGGGAGGTAGCGTATCGGGGGACTCAGCCCTGGGTCGGGCCGCCGGGCTGGCCGAAGTCCTGGTGCGTGCCCGTCTGCTGGTAGCCCTGGGGGGCGTTCTGACCCGCGAAGCCACCGGCCGGGGCACCCGGATAGCCGGGCTGGGTGCCGAAGGCGTTCGCGTGCGCCGACGCGCCACCATCGGCGTCGAAACGTGCCGCCTCGGGCACGGATGGCATCAGGGACAGGACCAGGATGACAAGCCCGCCGATACCGGGGACGAGGACGAGCAGGTAGAGCAGGCCGCTGAAGTTCGCGTCATGCAGCCGGCGGACGGTCAAGGCGATGATCGGGACGATGACCGCCAGGCCGTAGAGACCCAGGATGAACAGGGGCACGGCAAATCCGGCGCCGGTGAGCTCGCCAGTCGTCGTGTCGATGCTGCCCACCATCATGCCCATGGCGACTCCATAGAGCACGGCGACGATGATGAAGTTGAAGAGCTGCACCCACCAGTACTCGCTGCGGCTCGCGCGGCCGCTGAAGGTGGCGTACTTCGTGAAGAAGCGCTTGATGGCCTGGCCGAAGCCGGCGCCGTACAGGGGCTGGTCCAGGGGGACCCCGCCATTCCCCGGGACGGCCACCGGGGCGGACGGATAGGGGCCGGGGTAGTCGTTGCTCACAAGTTCCTCCATCAAAGTGAATGTGGTGATCGCCTCCAGTCTTCCAGACTCCGTCGCCCGGCGCGATGGGGAGAACTCCCCGTGCCGCCCCATGTCAACCGGCAGTCAGGCCCACGCGACCACCAGCCGGGCGGCCTGGGCCGGAACGGCCAGGTCGACGCCCGTCAGGGTGGTGAACCGGCGCATCCGGTTCATCAGGGTGTTGCGGTGGCAGAACAGGGCCTCCGCGGAGGCCGCGACGCTGCCGGTGGCGAGGTAGCTGCGCGCGGTTTCCAGCAGGCGTTCCCGTTCGACCTGCCCGCAGGTGGCCAGCGCCGCGTCGACATCCGCGGCCAGCCGGATGCCCTCGGTGCCCAGCCGGGAACCGGCCAGGCGCGCCCACGCGGTGTCCAGGCGCAAGGCCGAGTCATCCCGGCCCGTGGCCAGGTGGGCCAGTTCCAGGGCCAGCTCCCCGGCGTCGTGCAGTCCGGACAACCCGTGGACCTCCTCGACCAGCCCGCAGCGCAGGGCGGCGATGCGCTCGCCGGCATCGTGCAGGGCGGATCCGGGGCGTCCGTCGGCGGGCCAGAAGGCCAGCAACGCGTCGGCGAAGGGGTGGGTGAAGACCTCGGCCCCGCGGCGGCCGGCCAGCGCGATGCACACCCGCAGGGCCGCCGAGTCCTCCCCGGCGGCGACCGCGACGGAGAGCCGGGCATCGTGCTCGAGGCCGAGCGCTGCGGCGGCCCGTTCGAGGACGGGCGGCGGGGCGGCGGTCTCGCCGAAGAGCGAGGCGACCAGGCCCTGCCGGACGGAGGAGGCCTCGGTGGCCATGCGTTGGCGTTCGGCGATGTAGGCGCCCTGGGTCTGGCTGGCGTAGGCGTCGACGACCTGCCAGACGCTGTTGGCCCGGGCGACCAGCAGCGGGGCGTCGGCGGGGGTGGACAGGGTGGTCAGCGCATCCCAGAGGACGGAGAAGTCGAGCCGGATGGCCGTCATCAGGGCGTCGACGGGGATGTCGGCCCGGGCGCGGGAGACCCCGACGTCGGTGGCGATGCCCAGCTTGATGTCCCGCAGTTCGTCCGGGTCGGCGGGGGCACCCGAGGGATGGGTGGAGCGCAGGCTGCGGATCAGCGCCTGGAAGGACTGCTCGCCGGTGCGCCGCAGCTCGGCCGACGGCAGCGGGGCGTCCTCGTAGTGGGGCAGTCGCAGCACGCGGGAGAGGAAATCGTCCGTCAGCCGTCCGACCGCCAGCCCATCGAGGAGCCGGTTCCAGCGCGCGGAGTCAGCGTCCGCCGTCGTGCTGTTGCTTTCCACCGGGTGTGCCACGGATTCTGGGTCCATCGAGCCAGTTTATGTGCTTTTGCACATCCTGGGTCGGTAAACCCGTTCCGATGGGGGTTTCAGTGACGGTGCTCACACTGGGAGACTGGTGAGGATCCCGGGCACGGCACCGACGCCGTCCTGCCCCGAGCACCAGTGTGGAGGCACACATGACCCAGCCAACGAACCTCGAAGCGGGCGCGACCCACCAGGTCACCGACCGCGAGGCCACCAAGGTCGCCATCGGCGCCCTCGTCGGGACCGCCATGGAGTGGTACGACTTCTTCCTCTTCTCGGCCGCCGCGGCGCTGATCTTCAACGTCCACTACTTCACCAGCGAGAACGCCACGGCCGCGGCCATGGCCTCCTTCGCCACCTTCGGCGTCGGGCTGGTCGCCCGGCCGCTGGGCGGCATGTTCTTCGGCGCCATGGGGGACAAGATCGGTCGGCGCAAGACGCTGATGGTCACGATCGTGGGCATCGGCCTGATCACCGGGCTGATCGGCCTGCTGCCCGACTACGCGGCCATCGGCATCGCCGCCCCGATCCTGCTGGTGCTGCTGCGCATCTTCCAAGGGCTCTTCGTCGGCGGCGAATGGTCCGGGGCCATGACGATCGTGGTGGAGAACGCCCCGCTGGAGCGCCGGGCCCGCTACGCCGCACTGCCGCAGATCGGCTCGCCGATCGGCACGATCCTCTCCTCCGGCGGCTTCTTCCTGGCCACGCTGTACTTCTCGCAGGACTCCTTCACCTCCTTCGGCTGGCGCATCCCGTTCCTGGCCGCCTTCCCGATGCTGCTGCTGGCCCTGTACATCCGCTCGCGGCTCGACGAGTCGCCGGTCTTCGCCGAGCTCATGGAGGCCAACGCCACCGAGAAGGCCCCGATCCGCACCGTGCTGCGCCAGAGCTGGAAGCACATCATCGTCGGGATGGCAGCGGCGCTGCTCGGCGTCGGCGGCTTCTACCTGGTCACCGCGTTCGTGGTCTACTACGGAACGAAGATCCTCGGCTACAGCGCCTCGCTGATGCTGCTGGGAACGATCCTCGCCGCCGTCGTCGAGATCCCCGTGCTGATCGCCGGCGGGCGGCTGGCCGAGCGGTTCGGCGGCAGCAAGGTCATCATCTACGGCGGCCTGCTCTCCGCCGTCGTCGCCGTCCCCGCGTTCCTCATGGTGGCCAGCGGGAACGACGTGCTGATCCTGGTCGGCATGGTCCTGGCGGTCGCCGCGCTGTCCTTCCCCTACGCCGCCTCCGGCACCGTGCTGACCGGGCTGTTCCCGGCCACCACCCGGTACACCGGCGTCGGCTTCTCGCAGAACGTGGCCGGCATGCTCTCCGGGTTCGTCCCGCTGCTGGCCACCGCCGTCACCGCCGCCGCCGACGAGCACTGGTGGCCCGCCGCGACGATCCTGATCGTCCTGTCGCTGTTCACCGCCTTCGCCGGCTACCTCGCGCCGCGCATGAGCGTGCCCCTGCCCGGCTTCAAGCACTAGAAGGGACCCCGCATGAGCACCTCCGCCGGCCACCTGGTCGTCCGTCAACTCGAAGCCCACGGCGTGCAGCGCGTGTATTCGCTGCCCGGCGAGAGCTTCCTGGACGTGCTGGACGGGCTGCACGACTCGCCGATCACCACCGTCGTCGCCCGGCACGAGGGCGGCGCCGGGTTCATGGCGCTGGCCGAGGCCCGGCTGACCGGGGTGCCGGGCATCGCGATGGTCACCCGCGGGCCCGGCGCGGCGAACGCGATGATCTCCGTGCACACCGCCTGGCAGGACGCCACGCCGTTGGTGCTGTTCGTCGGGCTCATCCCGGTGGCCGACCGCGGCCGTGATTCCTTCCAGGAGTTCAGCCTCGACGGCTGGTTCGGCACGACGGCCAAACGCGTGATCGTGCTCGACGACGAACACCGGGCCGCCGAGGTGGTGGCCGAGGCGATGCACGCCGCCTCGTCCGGGCGGCCGGGGCCGGTGGTGGTCGGGTTGCCGGAGGACGTGCTGGTGCGGATGACCGGGTCCGGGCCCGTGCCCCCACGCCCCGTCCCGGCCCCCGAACCCGGACCGGCCGCCGTGGAGGAACTGTCCCGGCGGCTCGCCGCCGCCGAACGGCCGCTGCTGGTGGCCGGCGGCGACGGGTGGGGCGAACCGGTGGGGACCGGCTCCGCCGGTGCCGCCCTGGCCGCCTGGGCCGAGGCCGCCCATGTCCCGGTCGCCGCCGATTGGCGCGGCTACGACGCCATCCCGCACACCTCGCCCGCCTGGGCAGGCTACCTGGGCTACTACCGCTCCGACGCGCTCGCCAACCGGATGGCCGAGGCCGACCTGCTGGTCTTCGTCGGTTGCGGCCGCTCCGACGTCCCCTCCGACGGCTACACCCGCGGGCTGGATGCGGACACCGTCGTCGTCCTGCCCGATCCGAATGCCGCCACCCACGCCGGCCGGATCGACCAGCAGCTGGTGGCCACCCCCGCCTCCTTCACCGCGGCCCTGCCGGACGCCGGGACGGCCCGGGGGACCCGCGGTCCCGGATGGATGGACACGCTGGCGCTCGAACAACGCCGCTTCGCCACGCCAGCCGCCGAACACCCCGCCATGGGCGTGGACCTCTCGGTGGCCTTCGGGCTGCTTCAGGAGAAGCTGCCGGTGGACCGCATCGTCACCTATGGGGCGGGGAACGCGACCCTCTGGGGCCACCGGTACCTGTCCCACGCCGGTCCGGGCACGCTGGTCGGGCCGCGCAACGGGGCGATGGGGGTGTCCGTGCCGGCCGCCGTGGCCGCGTCGCTGGTGCACCCGGACCGCGTGGCCGTCGCGGTCTGCGGCGACGGGGACTTCCTGATGAACGGCCAGGAGCTGGCCGTCGCCATCGCCCACGGCGCGGCCCCCCTGGTCGTCGTGGTGGACAACGGGGTCTTCGCCACCATCGTCCAGCACCAGGAACGGCACTACCCCGGCCGCCCCTCGGGCACCGCGATGGCCAACCCCGGGTTCGCCGCGCTCATCGGGACCTACGGCGGGCACGGCGAGGACGTGCACGACACCGCCGACGTTGCCGCGGCCATCGACCGCGCACTGGAGGCCGTCACCGTCCGCCGCGTGCCGGCCCTGCTGCACCTGCGCATCGACCCGGCGACCATGCCGCCCTCGACCGCCGCCGCCTCCGCCGCTACCGGCCCGGGGGCCACCGCATGAACCTGGACCTGATCCTGCGCGGCGCCGACATCATCACCCTGGAGGACGCCCGGCCCCGGGCCCACAGCATCGGCATCCTGCACGGGCGCATCGCCGGCTTCGACGAGGAGCTCGAGGGGTGCGCGGCGACCTCCGAGATCAACCTGGCTGGCGCCGTCGTCGTGCCCGGGTTCATCGACGCCCACTGCCACACCACGTGGTGGGGGCTCGGACTGGAATCGGTGGACCTGCAGCATGCCCGCGGCCTCGACGAGCTCTACGCCCTGCTGGAGACCGAAGCCGCCCGCCTCGACGCCCTCGGGGACACCGGTGCCTGGCTGCACGGCACCGGGTTCAACCACGAACACCACGGCGGCGCCTTCCCCGACCTCGCCCGCCTGGACGCGATCACCGGGGACCGACCGCTGTACCTGCGCCACGTCTCGGGACACCAGACGATCACGAACACCGCCACGCTGGCCCTGGCCGGTGCGCTGGAGCCCGGGTTCGAGGACCCGGTGGGCGGCGCCGTCGTCCGCGACGCCGCGGGCCGGCCGACCGGCGTCGTCGAGGAGGCCGCCCAGGGACTCGTGCAGTCGCTGCTGCTGCCGTACTCCCGCGAGGCGATCGTCGACGCGCTCGACGCCGCGACCGCCCGCTATGCCGCCGAGGGCATCACCAGCTTCACCGAGGCCGGCATCGCCGCCGGGTGGATCGGCCACAGCCCGCTGGAGGTCGACGCCTACCAGCACGCCCGGCGCACCGGCCGCCTGCACGCCCGCGCGCAGCTGATGCCCACCCTCGACGCCCTGCACGAGGTCACCGGCCACGCCGAGGACCTGCACGGGTCCACCGGCCGCGGCCTGGACCTGGGCCTCGGCGCCGGGTTCGGCGACGACTGGGTCTCGCTCGGCCCGGTCAAGGTGTTCATGGACGGCTCGCTGCTCGGCGCCACCGCCGCCGTCACCGAGGACTTCTGCGGCCACCCCCACAACCACGGCTACCTGCTCGACGACGCCGCGACCTACCGCGAGAAGGTCGCCGCCGCCTACCGCGCCGGCTGGCCCATCGCCCTGCACGCCATCGGCGACGCGGCGATCGACCTCGCCCTGGAGATCGTCATCGCCTGCCAGGACGCGTACGGACCCAACCCGCTGCCCAACCGGATCGAGCACTTCGGCATCGCCCGGCCCGACCAGGTCGCCCTCGCCGCCCGGCACGGCATCGCCGTGACCCCGCAGGCCGCGTTCATCGGCCCACTCGGCGACCAGATGGCCGAACTCGTCGGCCCCGACCGCGAGGGCTGGCTGTACCGCGGGCGCACCATCGTCGATGCCGGCGGGATGCTCGCCGGCTCCTCCGACCTGCCCGTCTCCGACAACAACGTCCGCCGCGGTCTGCAGGCCTGGGTCGACCGCCGCACCGAGTCCGGGCACGTCCTCGGCGGAGTGCACGACGACGGAACCCCCCGGGAGGGCCTCTCGCCCGAGGAGGCGCTGCGCGCCTACACCTGCTGGGCCGCCGCCGCCACCGGCACCCTCGCCGAGAAGGGCACCCTGCGCGCGGGCAAGCTCGCCGACCTGGTCGTTCTCTCCGGCTCCCCGCTGGAGGTCCCCGACATCGCCGCCCTCGACGTCCTGGCCACCCTCGCCGGTGGCCGCTTCACCCACTCCACCCTCGAAGGCATCGCCGCCGATCCCGCCACCCCGAATGGAGCCCCCGCATGAGCACCGCCACCACCACGTCCAGCACGTCCGCCGACCGCAGCGAAGCCGCCCGGGCGTTCCTAGCGGACTTCCGCTCGATGAGCACGTTCGGCGCGACCGCCGGCGGGGGAGTGGACCGCCAGGCCGGCACCGCCGCCGACGGGCAGACGCGCAATTGGTTCCGCGGGCTCGTCGAAGGGCACGGCTTCGAGGTCCGCTACGACGCAGTCGGCAACCAGTTCGCCCTGCTCGAATTCGTCCCCGGTGCCCCGTACGTGGCCATGGGATCGCACCTGGATTCGCAGCCGCTCGGGGGGCGCTTCGACGGTGCCTACGGCGTGCTCACCGCGGCGCACGCGGCCATCCGGCTGAAGGAGACCGCCGACGGGGCCCAGTTCAACATCGCCGTCATCAACTGGTTCAACGAGGAGGGCTGCCGGTTCAAGCCCTCGATGATGGGCAGCTCCGTGTTCACCGGCAAGCTCCCGGCCGAGCAGGTGCTGGAGACCACGGACCCGCACGGCACCACGGTGCGCGAGGCACTGGAGTCCATCGGCACCATCGGGGACTTCAGCCTCGACGTCGCCGCCTACCTGGAGATCCACATCGAGCAGGGCCGCTCACTCGAGGACAATGGATTGACCATCGGCCTCGTCGAATCCACCTGGGGGGCCAACAAGTACGAGTTCGTCGTCCACGGCGAACAGGCCCACACCGGGGCCACCGTCATCGCCGACCGGCACGACGCGCTGTTCGGCGCCTCCCTGCTGGTCGCCGCCGCCCGGGACATCGCCGACGAGTTCTCCACCGACGAGCACGCCGTCATCACCTCCTGCGGCGAATTCACCGTCTTCCCGAATTCGCCGGTGGTCGTCGCCAGCCGGGTGAACCTGCTGGTGGACCTGCGCAGCACCGACCCCGACATCCTGGCTGCCGCGGATGCCGAGCTCCACCGCCGGGTCGCCGCCATCGAGGAGCGGGCACGCGTCGGGATCGAGCGCGGCGCCGAGCATGTCTGGGCGTCCAAGGCCTACGACGCCTCGGGCATGGCACTGGCCGCCGCCTCCGCCGAGAAGCTGGGTTTGCCCTATGGCACGGTCCGCACCCTGGCTGGCCACGATTCGACGAACATGAAGGACATCGTCCCCACGATCATGCTCTTCGTCCCCAGCGTCGAGGGCATCTCCCACAACGAGAAGGAACTGACCAGCGACGAGGACATGCTCGCCGGCGTCGACCTGTTCACTGAAGTGCTCGGCCGCGTGGTGAGCGGCGGTTTCGTCGACGTAACGGCATCCGGGGCGGCCTAGGCGGGACGCGCATGCCACGCCGGTGGAACAGCATGAGCCATACCGTCAAGACCGCTGCGGCCAGCGCCATGGCGACCAGGGCCCCGAGTGCCGCTTGTCCTCCCCAGGTGCCGATCACCGAAGAGCTCCACAGCGGGGCAGCGGCCTGGGCAAGCAGCGAAGGCAGCGCAATGCGTCCCATGGTCCGCGCATACCGGTCCTGGTCGACCAGGGCCAGCGGAACGGTGCCGTTGGCGATGGAGTTCAGGCCGATGCCCGCCCCGTAGACGATCATGGCGACCAGCAGGGAGCCGATGTCGATCGCCAGGAGGGAGAGTGCGGCCGTGATGGCCGTGACGGCGGTGAGCATGGTCCACAGCGGATGATGCCGCCGGGCAAGGGTGAATTCAACGAGCCGGGCGCCGACCTGCGACGGCCCAATGGCGGCCGCCAGGCCCACGGCGGCTGCCCCGGAGGCTCCCAGTCCTGCCAGCAGCGTGAAGACATGCACCGACATGACGGTTGATACGGAGGTGCCCAGCGTCGTGATGAGGGCAATGAGGACGACGGGTAGCCAGGGCGTGCGGGTCGCCGGCGCGGCCACAGAGGCGGGCCGATGCCGCTCCGCTGCGTCTTCCGGCCTCGCCGCGCGGCGTGGAGCGAGGAACCCGTAGAGGGGGAAGGTCACGAGCACATGGGCCAGGGCATAGACCGCGCACGTCCACCGCCAGCCGAATTCGTTGCAGAGCAGGGTGGTCAGCGGCCAGCAGACGGTGCTGGCGAAGCCCCCGAAAAGGGTCAGGGCTGTGAGGGACGAGCGGGCCCCGGCTCCGTAGGCGTGCCCCAGCACCGCGAAGGCCCCGCTGTAGAGGCCGCCGCTCATGCCGGCTCCGAGGATGACCCAGGCACCCGCGTAGAGCCAGGGGCTGGATGCCAGGGCCAGGGCGGTCAGCCCGGTGGCCAGCAGCAGCGCACTTGCTGCCAGGACCCGTCTGCCGTGGTTCCGCGAGACCAGTGAGCCGACGGCGGGGGAGCCCAGCGCCGCGATGAGCAGTGCAACGGACACGCCCCCGACCACCACTGCCCGCGGCCAGCCGGTATCGGCGACGATGGGGGAAGCGAGCGGGGCGAGCAGGTAGAAGGTCGAACCCCAGGAAAATATCTGGCCCACGCCAAGCCCGGCGATGACGACACTTCGACGCGTACCTCCCCGGGCGGATGCCGGCGAACCCGGCTCCCGATGGCCTTCCCGTCCGGTGGACAAGGGGTTGGCGGGAGGTTCCACCTAGAGGGCGAGGATGCTTTGCGACGCGGTTTCCAACGCGCCGGGCACCAGCGAGTAATAGGACCACGTGCCTCGCTTCTCGCGGCGGAGGAGCCCGGCATCGACCAGGATCTTCAGGTGGTGGGAGACTGTGGGTTGGCCCAGGTCCAGGGGCTCGGTCAGATCGCACACGCACGCTTCGCCGCCTTCGCCGGCCTTGACGATGGAGAGCAACCGCAGGCGGTTCGGGTCGGACAAGGCCTTCAAGGTCCGTGCGACCGTCGGGGCGTCTGCGGCGGCCAGGGCCGGGGCTCCCCCCGGTCCGCAGCACGGTTCAGCGTTGCTCGTCGCGGGTTCCAGCACGGCTTCCATGGTGCCATTGTGCCATGGATTGACATTTGTCGATATAGGCATGGATACTCTCTGCATCGACGACCGTCAATCTCATGTTCGAACAGGCAGGAGCCGCGTGAACCCCGAATCGAGCACCGGGACCACCGTGGCGGAAGCCGCCGTTGCCGGCAGGCTCTCCGCGCTGGACCGCTTCCTTCCCCTCTGGATCATCGCCGCGATGGCCGTGGGCCTGATGCTCGGCAAGCTGATCCCCGGGCTGGATGCAGCATTGGACGCGGTGAAGATCGGCTCCATCTCCTTGCCGATCGCCATCGGCCTGCTGGTCATGATGTACCCGGTCCTGGCCAAGGTCCGTTACAGCGACACCGGCCGGGTCATTGCCGACCGCAGGCTCCTGATCACCTCTCTGGTCATGAACTGGTTGTTGGCCCCGGCGTTCATGTTCGCGCTGGCTTGGATCTTCGTCCCGGACCTGCCGGAGTACCGGACCGGATTGATCATCGTCGGGCTCGCCCGCTGCATTGCCATGGTCATGATCTGGAACGACCTCGCGTGCGGTGACCGGGAAGCCGCCGCAGTGCTGGTGTTCTTCAACTCCGTCTTCCAGGTCATCGCCTTCGGCATCCTGGGTTGGTTCTACCTCCAGGTCCTGCCCGGTTGGTTGGGGCTGCCCACCACGGCGGCTGACTTCTCTTTCTGGGCCATCACCGCCTCCGTGCTGGTCTTCCTGGGGATCCCGTTGCTCGCCGGATTCCTCACCCGCACGCTCGGGGAGAAGGCCAAGGGCCAGGAATGGTACGAGGGACGGTTCCTGCCCAAGCTGGGACCCTGGGCGCTCTACGGGCTGCTGTTCACCATCGTCCTGCTGTTCGCGCTGCAGGGAAACACGATCACCTCCCGCCCCCTCGATGTGGCGCGGATCGCCGTGCCGCTGCTGGTGTACTTCGTCGTCGTCTTCGGTGCAGGCATGGTCATCGGACGAGCCCTGGGCCTGGGGTACGCGAAGACCACCACGCTGGCCTTCACCGCCTCCGGGAACAACTTCGAGCTCGCCATCGCCGTGGCGATCGGCACCTTCGGCGTGACCTCGGGACAGGCGCTGGCCGGTGTCGTCGGCCCCCTGATCGAGGTCCCCGTCCTCGTGGGCCTGGTCTATGTGGCCCTGTGGACCAGTCAACGCCATTTCACGTCCTGACCACATCCACCCCACCAATCCACCGCCGACCGCGAGGAGTACGAAACCGTGAACAACACCGAGACGCCTCCGAGGCCGTCTGTCCTGTTTGTGTGCGTCCACAATGCCGGCCGCTCCCAGATGGCCGCTGCTTACCTCGCCTCGCTGTCCGGCGGGGCCATAGAGGTCCGCTCCGCCGGATCCATGCCGGCAGACGTGGTCAATGCGGCAGCCGTGGCCGTCATGGCCGAAGACGGCATCGACATGTCCTCCGAAGCACCCAAGGTCCTCACCGTCGACGCCGTCCGCCGGTCCGACGTCGTCATCACCATGGGTTGCGGGGACACCTGTCCGGTCTTCCCCGGCAAGCGCTACGAGGACTGGGAGCTCGCCGACCCGGCGGGCCAGGGGATCGACGCGGTCCGCCCCATTCGGGACGACATCAAGGCCCGCGTCCAGGTCCTCGTTGCCGACCTGCTGCCCAGCCGGGACTGAGAACCGAGCCGGGATGGATAACAAGAGGAGCATCATGACCGACAAGTACGATGACCTGCCGATCGCCATCATCGGGGCCGGCCCCGTGGGGCTGGCCGCAGCGGCCAACCTCGTCGAACGCGGACTCACCCCACTGGTCTTCGAGGCAGGGAGACGGGTCGGTGCTGCCATCCGGCAGTGGGGGCACATCCGCTTGTTCTCCCCCTGGCGGCATAACATCGACCCCGCTTCCCGACGCCTGCTCGAGCCCCAGGGGTGGACCGGACCGCGACTGTCCTCCCTGCCGTACGGTGCGGACCTCGTCGAGCAGTACCTCGCACCCCTGGCCGCCCTCCCGGCCATCGCCAGCGCCTTGCGCCTTTCCACGACCGTGACAGCCGTCAGCCGGGCTGGCATGGACAAGACGCACTCCCGTGGCCGCGACGGACGCCCGTTCCTCGTCCGCACGAGAGCCGCGGACGGCACCACAACGGACCACCGCGTCCGCGCGGTCATCGACACGTCCGGGACCTGGACCCAGCCCAACCCGGTCGGCCAGGCGGGCCTTCCGGCTCCCGGCGAAGCCGAGGCCATTGCCCGGGGATTGATCACCCGGCCGCTGCCTGACGTCATCGGCGCAGACCGGGAACGGTTCGCCGGAAGGCACGTGCTGGTCATCGGTGCCGGGCACTCGGCCGCGAACACCCTGATCTCCCTGGGCCAGCTGGCCAAGAACGCACCCGGAACCCGCATCAGCTGGGCCGTGCGCGCCGCTGACGCCACGAGCCTGTACGGCGGGGGCGATCTCGATGGGTTGCCCGCCCGTGGCCGGCTCGGGACGACGTTGCGTACGCTCGTCGACGACGGACACGTCGCGCTACACACCTCGTTCACCACGACTTCCTTCTCGACCGGGCAGGGGCTCAAGGTCACGGGGGCCACGCCCGACGGGGAGGTGACCTTGGGTGTGGATCTGCTGATCCCGGCCACCGGATTCCGCCCGGATTTGGCCTTCTTGCGCGAAATCCGCCTGGACCTTGACCCCGCCGTCGAGGCGCCCCGGGCATTGGCCCCGTTGATCGACCCGGAATTGCACTCCTGCGGAACCGTCCCGGCCCACGGCGCTAGGCTGTTGGCCCACCCGGAGAAGGGCTTCTACATCGCCGGCGCGAAGTCCTATGGCCGCGCCCCGACCTTCCTGCTCGCCACAGGATACGAACAGGTCCGCTCCATCGTCGCTTCCCTGGCCGGGGATTCGGCCGCCGCCGACCAAGTCCACCTCGAACTTCCCGAAACCGGGGTCTGCTCCACCGACCTCGGCGGCAGCTGTGATCTCCCGGCAGGCAGCACCGCCCAGGACGAGGCGGTGGCATCTTGCCGCGCTACATCGGAACCCGTCGTCAGCGGCATCCCCACCGGGCTCGCACACGGCCGTTCCGTGAAGTAGGCCCGACCCTATGCCAGCACGGTGGAACCCGCCGCCAGTCCCCTCCCGCCCGAGGCCGAGTGCAACGTGTCCGACGGCCCTGTAGCCGCCGCGGACGCGGGCACGCCGGTGGGCGATGGCATCCGCCAGCGCCTGGCCCCGGTGATCGCCCGGGGCGCGTAGCCCTCCATCGTGATCGGCCACGGACGCTGGGGGCCTCCGGCTGGCTAACGGCTCAGGGGCCGTTCCTCCTCCGAGGGGAGGTTCCCCGTGCTGGCCAGGTGCTCCGCGACGCGGAAGAGCTTGGTGTTGCTGACGGAGCTGGCGTGGGCCAGCAGCAGGAACGCCTGCGCGGCCGTGACCTTGTAGCGCTCCATGAGGATGCCCTTGGCCTGCCCGATCAGGTCACGCGACTCGGCGGCGTCGCGCAACTGGTCCGCCTTCTGGCTCCCGGCGAAGACCACGGCGGCATGGGCGGCCATCAGGAGGCCGATCCGCTCGGAGTTCTCGTCGATGTTGTGCGCCCTTCGGCTGTAGAGGTTCAGCGCCCCGAGGTTGTCGCCCTCCACGAAAAGCTGGAAGGCCAGCATGCTCCCGACGCCGAGCACGGCGGTGCGGGCCCGGACCGGGGCCAGCGGCGGTCAGCGGCGGTCAGCGGCCAGATCGGAGACCCGGACGGTCCTGATCGCCAGGGAAACCAC
>DATNBS010000167.1:0-4509 GCA_035571895.1 Arthrobacter sp.
ACTTCGCGAACGACCACGACTCCGGGGTCGAGACCGTGCTCGGCGACCGCTGCGCGCAGGTCGTCGAGCGCCCTGGGAGTGGATGGACAGCCCTCCCACCACAGCAGCTCGATCGTCGGCACGACAGGAAGCTTAGAGGGCGGGCGTCGTCGCCCTCACCGCGACGCCGCCGACGGTGCCGGTGACGGTCGCGACCGCGCGCTGGACGTTGGTGCGCCAGGTGATGTGCAGCGCGCGCAGCCCGTCGGGGCCAGTCACCGCGACGTGCGCGTCGATCGCCAGCGCCCGGCGATCCCAGACGGCGGGGCCGGAGATGCGGAGGGACGAACCGTGCGGCCCCGGGTGCGTTCGGTAGAGTCACCGCGCCCCGCGATGCCCCGCGATCCGCGTCACGACATCCTCTTCGAGCCGGTCAAGATCGGGCCCAAGACGCTGCGCAACCGCTTCTACCAGGTGCCGCACTGCACCGGGTTCGGCGTCGAGAAGCCGTGGTCGCAGGCGAGGCACCGGGCGGTCAAGGCGGAGGGCGGCTGGGGTGGGGTGTGCGTGGAGTATGCCCCGGTCTCGTGGGACTCCGATGAGATCCCGGCGATTGGCGCGGATATCTGGGATGACCGTGACGCGAAGGCGCTGGGGCTGGCCGCGGAGGCGATCCACGCCCATGGGTCGCTGGCCGGGCTGGAGCTCTACCACGGCGGCGCTTCCAGTCCCAACGGCAGTTCACGGGCGGCGCGGCTGGCCCCCAGCCAGCTCACGTCCGAGGTGCTGTGGGGCGGGCTGGCCAAGGAGATGGACACCGGCGATATCGCCCGCGTCCAGCGGGACTGGGCTCGGGCCGCGCGCCGCGCCGCCGATGTCGGCTTCGACATCGTCTACGTATACGGGGCGCACGGCTACCTCATGACCCAGTTCTTGTCGGCACATGCCAACCGGCGGACCGACGGCTATGGGGGGAGCCTGGCGAACCGGGGCAGGTTCTGGATGGAGACCCTGGCGGCGGTGCGGGCGGAAGTCGGCGGCGAGTGCGCCATCGCCACCAGGATCGCTGTGCACGGCGACTCCGGGGTGCCAGGGGCGGCAGGGCTGCCAGGCATTCACATAGATGACATGCTGGCCCTGGTGGCCATGGCCGATGACATGGTGGACCTGTGGGATGTAACGGTCGGCTCGTGGCCGGAGGACTCGGGCACTTCCCGGTACTACCCAGAGGGGCATGAGCGGCCGTGGGCGCACCGGGTCAGGGAAGCCACCGCCAAGCCAGTGGTCGCGGTCGGCCGGTATACCAGCCCGGATCTGATGGCCGAGGTGGTTCGGTCGGGCGCGGTGGACCTGATCGGCTCGGCCAGGCAGGCAATCGCTGACCCGTTTCTGCCCCGCAAGATCGCGGAGGGCCGTCTGGATGAGATCCGCGAGTGCACCGGGTCCAACGTCTGCATCCTGCGGGAGGAAACCTTCCGTCACGTCGGCTGTGTGCAGAACGCCACTGCCGGGGAGGAGTACCGCCGCGGCTGGCACCCGGAGTCCTTTCCCGTGGCGGCCGACCCCGGCCGGCCTGTGCTCATCGTGGGCGCGGGGCCGGCCGGCATGGAGTGTGCGGTGGTGCTCGGCAAGCGCGGCTTCACCTCCGTGCACCTGGTCGAGGCCGAGCCGGAGCTCGGGGGCCGGTTGCGCTGGGCCAGGCGGTTGCCCACGCTCGGCGACTGGGGCCGGATCATCGACTGGCGCGCGGTCCAACTTGCCAGGCTGCCCGGCGTGGAGGTGATCACCGGGCGCCGGCTGACAGATAAGGATGTCCTGGAGTACGGCGCGGACCTGGTCGTGATCGCCACCGGCTCGGTGTGGCGCGGCGACGGGGCCCAGCCCGGCTACCCCGACCCTATGCCGGGAGCGGACCAGGGCTTGCCGTTCGTGCTCACCCCCCAGGAGGCCTGCGCGGGCAAGCGGCCGCCCGGGCCACGGGTCGTGGTATACGACACCGACGGCTACTACGTAGCGCCCGGGGTGGCTGAGATGCTGGCCGCCGGCGGGTTCGAGGTGACCGTGGTCACCCCTTTTGACGTTCTCTCGCCCGTCAGCGACCAGACCCTGGAAGGCGACATGCTCCGGGCCCACCTCCACCGGGCGGGAGTGAGCGTCCGCCCAGTCACGACCATCACCGCGATCAGCGCCGCTTCGGTGACGGGCCATGATCGTCACGGCGAGCGCTGGTCGGCCGCGTGCGACGGGGTCGTGCTCGTCACCCAGCAGGCCTCGCAGGAGGCCCTGTACCACGAACTGGCCAGCGACGAGACCGCGCTCACCGCCGCTGGGATCAGCGGGCTGTACCGCATAGGCGACGCCGTCGCGCCCCGCATGATCTCGGAGGCGATCTTCGACGGGCACCGGCTCGCGCGCGAGATCGACGGCAAAGACCCCGCTCGCCCCGCCCCATACCGGCGGGAGCGAGCGGATCTCCCTTAGCCGGGTACGAAGGGGCACAGGACGCCCTGAGCACCGGCATAGGCTGGGCCGGGTGGCTGAAGCGGACAGGCCGGCGGGAGGAGCGGTGGCGATCACAGTCGACAAGACCGTGCCGTTCCTCGACGTGGCCGATCCAGCTTTTTCCGTCAGATCCGCTGAGGTGCGCCGGGCACGAGAGGCAAGCTGGTACGCCCGAACCAGCTACGGGCTGGCGGTGCTGCGGCACGGCCAGGTGGCACGCCTGATCCGGCATCCCAACCTGCGGCAGGGGAGCAGGCTGTGGCCAGCGCATCACGGCGTCACCTCTGGGCCGTTTGCCGACTGGTGGGCCAGCTGGGTGCTCAATCAGGAAGGCGAGGCTCACCAGCGGCTGCGCCGCCTGCTGAATCCCGCCTTCTCCCGGCGCATCATCGACCAGTTGCAGCCGCGCTTCGAGGCGCTGGCCGGAGAATTGGCCGACGCGTTCACGCCCCGCGGCCGGTGCGAGTTCATGTCCGAGTTCGCCGTGCCCTATGCGGCGCGAGTCATCGCCATATTGCTCGGCATTCCGGAGGAAGACCGGGCAATCATCGCGGCACACTCGGGGACGGTGGGCCTGGCCATGGGCGTGCAGATCCGCGAGCACCTGCCGCAGATCGAGGCATCGCTTGCGGCGCTGTACGGCTACGCAGACGCGCTCATCGCCGATCGGCGCCGCAGCCCGCGAGGGGACTTCGTGACGTGCCTGGCCTGCCCCCCGGCCAGTGAGGAACATCTGTCTGATGCCGAGTTGCGCGACTCGCTCGTGCTGCTGATCTTCGGAGGGTTCGACACCACCCGCAACCAGCTTGGCCTGGCCATGCAGGCCTTCATAGACCATCCCGGCCAATGGCGGTTGCTCGGCGAGCGCCCGGAACTGGGGCCGGCCGCGGTCGAGGAAGTCATGCGGGTCGGACCCACGACGACATGGGTCACCAGGGAGGCCATCGCCGACTTCGCCTTCGACGGGCTCGACATCCCCGCAGGCACCACCATCCACCTGTTCTGCGAGTCGGCAGGGACCGATCCGCGCGTGGGCGGCGCGGAATTCGACATCACCGCGGTCGGCCGCCCTCCGCACTTTGGTTTCGGCGGGGGGATCCACTACTGCCTTGGCCACCTTGTCGCGCGGACGGACATGTGCGCGGCGCTCACGGTGCTCGCCCGCCGCCTCCGCGAGCCCCGCGTCGCAGGCCTGGCCACCTCGTTGCCCGACAGCGGCAACACCGGGCCGGTCCAGCTGCCGATCGCCTTCACCCCCGCGCCTTGGGGTCAGGCGGGGACCTTTGCGCGAAGACCCCTTTAAGCATGCGATACGGCTCATATAGTGCTCAAATACGGCTAGAGGACGTGGCCGTTACCTGCGCATGCCGGCTTGCCCGGACAAGAACAACAGGGGTTCAGGAGGGTTGAGATGGCATCACGGGTCGCCGTGGTTGGCGCCGGACCATGCGGGCTGGCACAGCTGGACGCCTTCGAGCAAGCTCGCCGACGGGGTGCCGAGGTATCCGAGATCGTTTGTTTCGAGAAGCAGAGCGACTGGGGTGGGTTGTGGAACTACACCTGGCGTACCGGGCTCGACGAGTACGGCGACCCGGTACACGGGAGTATGTACCGCTACCTGTGGTCCAACGGGCCCAAGGAGTGCCTCGAGTTCGCCGACTACACCTTCGATGAGCACTTCGGGCAGCCGATCCCGTCGTTCCCGCCGCGCGAGGTGCTTTACAACTACATCACCGGGCGGGCCAAGGCGAACAACGTTCGCCGATTCATTCAGTTCGACACCGCCGTCCGGTGGATCAGCTACGACGAGACGGCCGGGAAGTTCGCGGTAACCGTGCAGGCCAGGAACGACGGCCGGACCAGGACCGAGGAGTTCGACAAGGTCATCGTCGCGACCGGGCACTTCTCCACGCCGAATATGCCGTCGTTCGAGGGGTTCGACCGGTTCCCCGGCCGCATCATGCACTCCCACGACTTCCGGGACGCGCAGGAATTCGCCGGCCAGCGGCTGCTGGTCATCGGCAGCAG
>DATNBS010000168.1:0-3030 GCA_035571895.1 Arthrobacter sp.
CGCGGCCGCCTCGATGAACGCGGCCACCTGCTCCGGCTCCGTCACGTCGCAGGGCATCGCGCGGACCATGCTAGCCCCGGCCCCGCCACCCCGCCCAAAGCCGGCGCTCCCGTCGGGCATCTGTTTGACAAGCTCTACGGCTGCCGCGTCCAGCTCATCCTGATGCCGCGAGCAGATCACCACGGCCGCACCCTCGGCCATCAGCTCGGCGGCGATCGCCTTGCCGATGCCCTTGGATCCGCCGGTGACTACCGCACGCCGCCCGGCCAGTCCCAGGTCCATCTACGCACCGTCCGGCGCGGCGCCGGGCTCCTGCTCTCCAGCCGTGGCCGCCTCGGCGGCCTGCGTCTCCGCCAGTTTGAGCAGGCTCTCCCGTGGCGGGACGAACACGTCGATCTCCAGGCAGGGGCTGTCGGTCGTCCAGGCTCCGTGCGGGACCCAGGACGGTACCACCGCAACGTCTCCCCTGCGCATGGTGCGCACGTCCCCGTCCAGGTCGAAGGTGAACTCGCCGTCGATCACGATCACGATCTGCTCTTCTTCGTGCACGTGCCGCGGCGCCTCCGTGCCCGGCTCGAAGCTGACGAAGTTCGCCATGCCACGCTGCCCGAGTACGGGGCGGAACCCGAGCCCGGGCAGGAACTCCACCGGGGTCACCGAGTCCACGTTCACGTACCGGCCGTCCCCGCCACGCTCGCCCAGCGCCTCCGTGGTGAAGTGACTGGCAGCATCGCCAAGCGCTTCGCTCACTTGCCCTCCTGACCGGTCTTCAGGACCTCGCCGATCCGGCGAACGCCCTCGTCGATGAGATGGTCCGCGACCCGGCTGTAGGCAAGCCGGATCTGCGTGGCCCCGGCGTCGCCGGGGTAGAACGGGCGGCCCGGCACATAGGCCACCTTGCGGTCCCTGGCCGCAGCCGAAAGCGCCACCGTGTCCACTCCGTCGGGGGCGGTCAGCCAGACGTAGAAGCCGCCCCGCGGCGTCGTCCATGTCGTGCCGTCCGGCATGTGCGCGGCCAGCGCCTGCGTGACCTTCTCGGCCCGGCGAGCGTAGAGCGCCCGCGACGCGACGATCTGCCGGTCCAGGTGCCCGGCCCGGCCGTATTCCTCGAACATCCGCTGGCCGAGCGCGCCGGAGCACTGGTCGGAGTTCTGCTTGGCCACCACGAGCCTGCCGATGACCTGCTGTGGTCCTGCCGCCCAGCCAAGCCGCACCCCCGGGAAGAAGATCTTCGAGCCGGTGCCCGCCTGCAGCACCACGTCGGGTGCCAGCGACCAGAGGCTGGCCGGTGGCGGCGCGGTGAAGCCAAGCTCCCGGTAGGCGACGTCCTCACAGATGAGAAAGCCATAGCGGCGGGCCAGGCCGACCAGTTCGGTGCGGCGGTCGGCGCTCATCGACAGGCCGGTGGGGTTCTGGTAGTCCGGAATCGTGTAAACGATCTTGGGCCGCAGGCCCCCGGCCAGCAGATTGGCGAGCACATCGACGCGCATGCCGTCGTCGTCCATGGGGACGCCGCGCACGTCCGCCTCGTACCCCCGGAACGCCATGATGCCGCCCAGGTAGGTGGGCGATTCGACGACCACCACGTCGCCGGGGTCGAGGTAGCTCTTGGCGAGCAGTTCCATGCAGTCGATGCCGCCGCTGGTGATCATCAGTTCGCCCGGGTCGGGGCGCGTCCCCTCCAGCGACTCCAGCCGCCCGGCCACGTAGTCGCGGACCCCGGCGATGCCCTCGGTCGCCGAGTACTGCAGGGCAACCGCGGCATCGCCGGCGATGAGCCGGCCCGCGATCTCCGCGAGGACCTCGGTGGGGAACGTGGCCGGGTCCGGGAAGCCGCCGGAGAACGTGATGACGTCGGTCGCCCCGGCCAGGGAAAGGATGGCGGTGATCTCGCCGCCACCCAGGTTTCGGGTCCGCTGAGCGAGGCCCGCGCTCCAGTCATGCTGCTCAAGGGCTGCGGTCATGTGCCTGTCCCTCTCCGACTGGCCTGCTTATCGTTGCTCGCCTCTCTTGACAGCAAAGTTTACAAATGTAAAAATCTTGGCCAGTCCGTACTTACATTGATAAGTCCTGGTTGCACTATAGCTCACACGGTCGGGGTTCACGAGATGGGCTACCTGGCAAATGGCAACTAGCTCGGCTCCGCTCGCCAAGCTGACCGAGGTCGCCGCCCCGTCCTCCCCGAAGGTGGAAGTCGACGAGCTCGACCTGGCGTTGCTGCGCGCACTCGCGACGGACGCACGCCAGTCCCAGCGTGCCCTCGCCCGCGCCGTCGAGATGTCCCCGCCCGCCGTGGCCGACCGGATTGCCCGGCTGGAGCGCAGCGGAGCCATCCGCGGCTACCGGGTGGAGGTCGACTGGGCGGCGCTCGGGTTCCCCGTCGTCGTCTATCTCGCCGTGACCGCCGGGCCGGGCATGGACCTGAGCGAGATCATCCGTGCCATCAGGGCGATGCCGGAGGCCCAGGACATGAGCGTCGTGACCGGCGGCCTTGACCTGCTGGTCCGGCTGCGCGTCCGGGATCACGCGCACCTGCGCGAACTCCTGCTCACCAAGATTTTCCAGATCAACGGCGTACAGCGAACCGAAACGTTCCTCTCGCTCGCCGACGTCGAACCCGAAAACTTCACTGCCGCCATGCTGGAGATCATGAGCCAGCGCAAGGCCCAGGGCCCAGTGGCGAAGGAACGGGGCCCTGGCCCAGCGGGGGGTTCCGGGGGGTCGCCCCCCGGGCCAGCACTGGGGGGTCCGGGGGGCGGATTGCCGCCCCGGGCCAGCAAGGCAAGGCAGCGAACATGACCGGCACAGCCCGCGCCGTGCGCAGGGCACTGCCTGATCGGAGGCCAGCCAGATGATGGGAAGCCCGACGCCAGGCCGGTCCGGTGTCACCGGGGTGGGCCAGGCCGGATTTGTTGCGCGGCACGGCCTGTACACACCGGAGCAGGCCATCGACGCCGAAGCGGTGGCCAGCCAGATCCGCGAGCGCGGGCTGCGCACCGTCCGCCTGACCGTCGTCGATCAGCACGGCCA
>DATNBS010000169.1:0-8148 GCA_035571895.1 Arthrobacter sp.
CAACCAGATCCTCGGCCGGGCGCTGGGCTTCGGCACCTACAAGCTGCCCTACGGCCACCGCGGGATCAACCAGCCGGTCATGGACCTGGGCACCGGCAAGGTGGAGATCACCAGCCAGAACCACGGCTTCGCCGTCGACGCCCCGCGCGACGGGGCCTTCACGGCCCCCGAGGCGCGGTACGGCCGCGTGGAGGTCTCCCACGTCTCGCTGAACGACGACGTCGTCGAGGGCCTGCGCTGCCTGGACATCCCGGCCTCGTCCGTCCAATACCACCCCGAGGCGGCGGCAGGTCCGCACGACTCCGCCTACCTCTTCGACCGCTTCATCGACGTGATGGCCGCCCACGGCCCCGTCGCCACGACCTCCAAGGAAGAGAAGTAATGCCCAAGCGCGAAGACCTCAAGTCCGTCCTGGTCATCGGGTCGGGCCCGATCGTGATCGGCCAGGCCGCCGAATTCGACTACTCCGGGACCCAGGCGCTGCGCGTGCTGCGCGAGGAGGGCCTGCGGGTCATCCTGGTCAACTCCAACCCGGCCACCATCATGACCGACCCGGAGTTCGCCGACGCGACCTACATCGAGCCGATCACCCCCGAGGTCGTCGAGAAGATCATCGCCAAGGAACGCCCCGACGCGATCCTGCCCACCCTCGGCGGGCAGACCGCCCTGAACACCGCCATCGCCCTGGACAAGTCCGGGGCCCTGCAGCGCTACAACGTCGAGCTCATCGGCGCCAACATCGAGGCCATCGAACTCGGCGAGGACCGCGAGAAGTTCAAGGGCGTCGTCGAACGCTGCGGCGCCGAATCGGCGAAGTCCATCATCGTGCACTCCATGGACGAGGCCTTCGCCGCGGTCGAGGAGCTGAACTACCCCGTCGTCGTGCGCCCCTCCTTCACCATGGGCGGGCTGGGGTCGGGCATGGCCTACAACGCCGAGGACCTGCGCCGCATCGCCGGCGCCGGCATCCAGTACTCGCCGACCTCCGAGGTGCTCCTGGAGGAGTCCATCCTGGGATGGAAGGAATACGAGCTGGAGATGATGCGCGACAAGAACGACAACGTCGTCGTCGTGTGCTCCATCGAGAACTTCGACCCGGTCGGCGTGCACACCGGCGACTCCATCACCGTCGCCCCGGCCATGACGCTGACCGACCACGAGTACCAGAAGCTGCGCGACATCGCCATCGCGGTCATCCGCGAGGTCGGCGTGGACACCGGCGGCTGCAACATCCAGTTCGCGATCGAACCGGACACCGGCCGCGTCGTCGTCATCGAGATGAACCCGCGCGTCTCGCGGTCCTCGGCGCTGGCCTCCAAGGCCACCGGCTTCGCCATCGCCAAGATCGCCACCAAGCTCTCGCTGGGCTACACGCTCGACGAGATCCCCAACGACATCACCCGCAAGACCCCGGCGAGCTTCGAGCCGACCCTGGACTACGTCGTGGTGAAGGTCCCGCGCTTCGCATTCGAGAAGTTCCCGGCGGCTGACCCCACGCTGACCACCACCATGAAGTCCGTCGGCGAGGCCATGGCCATCGGGCGCAACTTCACCGAGGCGCTGCAGAAGGCCCTGCGCTCGCTCGAACAGCGTGGCGCGCAGCTCTCCTTCACCGTCCCGGACCCGGTGGACGTGCCCTCCCTGCTGGCCCGCAGCCGCGTCGGCTCCACCGAGCGCCTGGCCCTGGTGCAGCAGGCCCTGCTCGGCGGCGCCGGCATCGAGGAGGCCTTCGAGGCCACCGGCATCGACCCCTGGTACCTGGACCAGCTCTCGCTCATCAACGAGGTGGCCGAACAGATCCGCACCGCCGGCGCGCTGACCGAGGACATCCTGCGCCTGGCCAAGCGGCACGGCTTCTCCGACGGGCAGATCGGCGAGCTGACCCACACCCCCGAGGCCGTCGTGCGCGGTGTCCGCCACGCCCTGGGCGTGCGGCCGGTCTACAAGACGGTCGACACCTGCGCCGCCGAGTTCGCCGCCTACACCCCGTACCACTAC
Organism: Arthrobacter sp.; assembly: GCA_035571895.1. Lineage (GTDB taxonomy): Bacteria > Actinomycetota > Actinomycetes > Actinomycetales > Micrococcaceae > Arthrobacter_H. The sequence continues at coordinate 1,999 of DATNBS010000169.1, forward strand.
TCCTCCTACGACGAGGAGACCGAGGTCGGGGCCCACGAGAAGCCCTCGATCATCATCCTGGGTTCCGGGCCGAACCGCATCGGGCAGGGCATCGAGTTCGACTACTCCTGCGTCCACGCCACCATGGCGCTGCGCGAGGCCGGCCACGAGACCGTCATGGTCAACTGCAACCCCGAGACCGTCTCCACCGACTACGACGTCTCCACCCGCCTGTACTTCGAACCGCTCACGCTCGAGGACGTGCTGGAGGTCATCCACGCCGAGCAGGAGACCGGCGGCGTGCTCGGCGTCTACGTCCAGCTCGGCGGCCAGACCCCGCTGAAGCTCGCGCAGGAACTCGCCGACGCCGGCGTGCCGATCCTGGGCACCTCCCCGGAGGCCATCGACCTGGCCGAGCACCGGGGCGCCTTCGCCCGCGTGCTGGAGGAGGGCGGGCTCATCTCCCCGAAGAACGGCACCGCCGTCTCCTTCGAGGACGCGAAGAAGATCGCCGACGAGATCGGCTACCCGGTCCTGGTCCGCCCCTCCTACGTGCTGGGCGGCCGGGGCATGGAGATCGTCTACGACGAGGCCAACCTGGAACGCTACATCTCCCACGCGACCGAGATCACCGAGGACCACCCGGTGCTGGTGGACCGGTTCCTCGAGGACGCCATCGAGATCGACGTCGACGCCCTCTACGACGGCACCGACCTCTACGTCGGCGGCATCATGGAGCACATCGAGGAGGCCGGCATCCACTCCGGCGACTCCGCCTGCGTGCTGCCGCCCATCACCCTGGGCACGGACGTGCAGGCACGCGTCGCCGAGGCCACCCTGGCCATCGCGAAGGGCGTGGGCGTGCGCGGGCTGATCAACATCCAGTTCGCCCTGGCCGCCGACGTGCTCTACGTCATCGAGGCCAACCCGCGGGCCTCGCGCACCGTCCCGTTCGTCTCCAAGGCCACCGGCGTCCAGCTGGCCAAGGCCGCGGCCCTGATCGGCACCGGAGTCTCCATCGCCGAGCTGCGCAGCGTGCACCACCTGCTGCCGGCCAGCGGCGACGGCTCCCTGCTGCCGGCCGACTGCCCGGTCTCGGTCAAGGAGGCCGTGCTGCCCTTCGCCCGGTTCCGCACCCCCGAAGGGCGCGTCGTCGACTCGCTGCTCGGCCCGGAAATGCGCTCCACCGGCGAGGTGATGGGCATCGACAAGCACTTCGACACCGCCTTCGCCAAGAGCCAGGCCGCCTCAAACTCCCCGCTGCCCACCAGCGGCCGGGTCTTCGTCTCGGTGGCCAACCGGGACAAGCGCTCGATCGTGCTGCCGGTCAAGCACCTGGCCGACCTGGGCTTCGAGATCATCTCCACCGGCGGCACCGCCGAGGTCCTGCGCCGCAACGGCATCACCGCCACCGTGGTCCGCAAGGTCCGCGAGGGCGCCGAGGAGAACGACCCGACGATCACCGACCTGATCACCGAGGGCAGGATCGACATGATCCTCAACACCCCCTCCGGCGGCGACGCCCGCGGGGACGGCTACGAGATCCGCGCCGCCGCCACCTCGGTCGGCACCCCGGTGATCACCACGGTCGCCGAATTCGGGGCCGCCATCCAGGCGATCCAGGCCATGCGCGAATACGAGTGGTCGGTCACCAGCCTGCAGGAACACGCCGAGCGGCTCAACGCCTCCCGCGCGGGGGCCTGAGCCATGGCACCAGGGACCGGGGGGACAGGGACAGTGCGCCCAGGGCACGACGGCGGAACCCGGGAGCCGTTCGGTGCCCGCCTGGCGCGGGCGATCGGGGAGCGGGGCCCACTCTGCGTGGGCATCGACCCCCACCCGGGGCTGCTGGCTGACTGGTCGCTGCCCGACACCGCGTCCGGGGTCGAGCGCTTCGCCCTGGCCGTGGTGGAAGCGATGGCGGGGACGGTGGCGATCGTCAAGCCGCAGGTGGCGTTGTTCGAACGCCACGGCTCGGCCGGGATCGCCGCGCTGGAGCGGACCCTGGCCGCCTGCGCCGACGCGTCGCTGCTGTCCCTGGCCGATGCCAAGCGCGGGGACATCGGCTCCACGATGGCCGCCTACGCCGACGCCTGGCTGGCCGACGGATCGCCGCTGGCAGCCGACGCGGTGACCCTGAGCCCCTACCTGGGCTTCGGGTCGCTGCGCCCGGCCCTGGACCTGGCCGCCCGGACCGGGCGCGGGGTCTTCGTCCTCGGCCTGACCTCCAACCCGGAGGGCGCCAGCGTCCAGCACGTCGGCGGGGCGGCCTCGGTGGCCCGCGGCATCGTCGAGGCCACCGCGGCCGAGAACGGGGCGGCGGCCCCGCTCGGCTCCACCGGGCTGGTCATCGGCGCCACCGTCGGGGCTGCCCTGCGGGACCTGGGCATCGACCTGGCCCCGGGCCGCGCACCGATCCTGGCGCCCGGGCTCGGGGCCCAGGGGGCGACGCCGGCCGACCTGCGCCGCGTCTTCGGCGCCGTCTGGGACCAGCTGGTGCCGACCTCCAGCCGGGACATCCTGCGGCACGGACCCACCGCCGGGGCACTGCGCGCGGCCGCCGGGCGCGTCCAGGAGGAGCTGAGCGCCTGAGGACCCGCCGGTGCCGCGCCATTGCGCCTGGTGCCCGGGTTCGCTAGGTTCGGATCACGTCGATGCAGCGGCTGCACGAGACGTGCGGTTCCTAGTCACGACCGATTCCTAGCCGGCAGGGGATTACGCTATGGTTTTGAAGTCATTATCGGAGGAGGACCGCGCCAAGGCGCGGGCCAAGGCCCTGGTTTCGCGCACCCGCCGGGCCGAAGTGAAGAACAGCTTCGGCAGCGGCCGGCTCGGCATCGCCGAGCTGCTCGACCTGGCCCGGACCGACGAGGCGGTCGGGCGCTTGCGCGTCGCGGACCTGCTGGAGTCGGTCCCCGGGGTGGGGTCCGTCAGGGCGGCAGCGCTGATGGAGCGGATCGGCATCTCGGCGAACCGCCGGTTGCGCGGCCTGGGCCGCAAACAGCAGGAGGCGCTGCTGGCCCACTTCGCCGACACGCCGCCGCACCAGAAAAAGTAACAAAGGACACCATGCCGGCTTCCAGCCACCCGACCGTCACCGTTCTCGCCGGGCCCACCGCCGTGGGCAAGGGCACCATCTCGACCTACATCCGCGACCACTACCCGGAGGTCTGGCTCTCGGTCTCGGCGACCACGCGCGACCCGCGGCCGGGCGAGCAGGACGGCGTGCACTACTTCTTCGTCGGCCCCGAGGCCTTCGAGGAGCTGGTCGCGGCGGGGGACATGCTCGAGTGGGCGGTCGTCCACGGCCGGAACCGCTACGGGACCATCCGCACCAAGGTCGAGGAGGCCGTTGCCGCCGGCCGCAGCGTCCTGCTGGAGATCGACCTGCAGGGGGCCCGCCAGGTCAAGCAGTCCATGCCGCAGGCCAAATTCGTGTTCCTGGCCCCGCCGAGCTGGGACGAACTGGTCCGCCGGCTCATCGGCCGGGGCACCGAAACGGCCGAGGAACAGCAAAGGCGCCTCGATACCGCTAAACTGGAACTTGCTGCCGAGAAGGAATTCGACGTCACGATCGTGAACGACGACATCCAGCGCGCAGCCGACGAGCTGGTTTCCCAGATGGGGCTCACGCCGCACCAGCGGTAGCGGTACCCGCCGGCACCGACGAACACCACACAGAATTTGGAGGCTTCGTGTCCACGAACCTTGAAGGCATCATCAACCCGCCGATCGACGAACTGCTGACCACCACGGATTCGAAGTACGCCCTGGTCATCAACTCCGCCAAGCGGGCCCGCCAGATCAACGCCTACTACTCGCAGCTGCACGAGGGCCTCTTCGAGTACGTCGGCCCGCTGGTCGACACCCAGCTCAACGAGAAGCCGCTCTCCATCGCCCTGCGCGAGATCAACGAGGGCCTGCTGCAGGTCAACCCCGCGACGGCCGAAGCAGCCGAGTAGCGGCAGCACACCGTGACGGCCCAGCAGCGCATCGTCCTTGGCATCGGCGGCGGCATCGCCGCCTACAAGGTCGCGTCGCTGCTGCGGCTGTTCAAGGAGTCCGGCCACCACGTCGACGTGGTCCCCACGGAGGCGTCGCTGCAGTTCGTCGGGCGCGCCACTTGGGAGGCCCTCTCCGGCCGGCCGGTGCACACCGGCGTCTTCGAGGCCGTGGAGGACGTGAACCACGTGCGGCTGGGCCAGGAGGCCGACCTGGTCGTCATCGCCCCGGCCACCGCCGACCTGATGGCCCGGCTCGCCGCCGGGATGGCCAGCGACCTGCTGGGCAACACCGTGCTGGCCAGCCGCGCCCCGGTCATGCTCGCCCCCGCGATGCATACCGAGATGTGGGAGAACCCGGCCACCACCGCCAACGTCGCCACGTTGCGCTCGCGCGGGATCACCGTCGTGGACCCGGCCGTGGGGCGGCTCACCGGCAAGGACTCCGGCGCCGGGCGGATGCCGGATCCACAGGACCTCTTCGCCGAGGCCCAACGGCTGCTGGCCACCGCCTCCGGCCGCCAGGGCACCACCGGCGACCAGGGAGCCGCCGGCGCCCCGAGCGGAACCGGGGGGGTACTGGCCGGGCGCACCGTCGTCGTCTCCGCCGGGGGCACCCGCGAACCCCTGGACCCCGTCCGCTTCCTGGGCAACCGTTCCTCCGGCAAGCAGGGCACCGCCATCGCCCGCGCCGCCCTCGCCGCCGGCGCCACCGTCCGCCTCGTCGCCGCCCACCTGGAGACCGGCGTGCCGGACGGGGTGGAACTGTCCACCGCCTCCACCGCCCTCCAGCTGCGCGACGCGGTCACCGCCGCCTGTGAGGGGGCCGACGCCGTCGTCATGGCCGCCGCCGTGGCCGACTTCCGCCCGGCCGACTATGCCGGCTCCAAGATCAAGAAGAAGGGCGACGACGGCGCCCCCACCCTCACGCTGGTGCGCAACCCCGACATCCTCGCCGGGCTGGTGGACCACCGCCGGGCGGATGCCGCCGCGGGCCCGGCGGTCATCGTCGGATTCGCCGCCGAGACCGGCGACGCGGAGGGCTCGGTCATGGACCACGCCCGCGCCAAGCTCGCCCGCAAGGGCTGCGACCTGCTGGTCGTCAACGAGGTCGGGACCACCCTGGGCTTCGGCACCGAGGACAACACCGTGGTCATCCTGGCCGCCGACGGCGCCGACGAGGTCCACGTGGCGGGCACCAAGGACGAGGTCGCCCGCGGCGTCGTCACGGCGTTGGCCACCGCCCTGAACCGGTAGAGTGGGCGGGTGACTTCCCAGAATCCCGCCCTGCGCCTGTTCAGCTCCGAATCGGTCACGGAGGGCCATCCCGACAAGATCTGCGACCAGATCAGCGACGCCATCCTCGACGCCATGCTCGCCCAGGACCCGAATTCGCGCGTGGCCGTGGAGACGCTGACCACCACCGGGCTGGTGCACGTCGCCGGGGAGGTCACCACCGCCGGCTACGTGGAGATACCGCAACTGGTCCGCCAGACAATCCTGGACATCGGCTACGACTCCTCCGCCAACGGCTTCGACGGTGCCCGCTGCGGCGTCTCGGTCTCCATCGGCCAGCAGTCCCAGGAGATCGCCGACGGCGTGTTCAACTCCTGGGAGATGCGCGAGGGCACCGGGATGGACCCGCGCGACGCCCAGGGCGCCGGCGACCAGGGCATCATGTTCGGCTACGCCTCCGACGAGACCCCCGTGCTGATGCCCACCCCGATCTGGCTGGCCCAGCGGCTCTCCGAGAAGCTCACCGAGGTCCGCAAGGACGGGTCGCAGCCGCTGCTGCGCCCGGACGGCAAGACGCAGGTCACCATCGGCTACGACGGGGACCGCCCCGTCTCCGTGGAGACCATCGTCGTCTCCGCCCAGCACGCCCGCGAACTGGACCTGGAGCAGCTGCGCGGCGACCTGCGGGAACTGGTCGTCCAGCCCGTGCTCGCGGGCACCGACCTGGACATCTCCACCACCCGCATCATCCTGAACCCCTCGGGCCCGTTCATCATCGGCGGGCCGGTCGGGGACGCCGGGCTGACTGGGCGCAAGATCATCGTGGACACCTACGGCGGCTTCGCCCGCCACGGCGGTGGCGCCTTCTCCGGCAAGGACCCGTCGAAGGTGGACCGCTCGGCCGCCTATGCCATGCGCTGGATCGCCAAGAACG